>NZ_FNOE01000080.1 GCF_900106555.1 Nitrosomonas oligotropha
GAGCTATGATCTTTTCTGGTGTATGACAGTAGAGGAGAAAGCGGTGTAACCTGTTGGTAAAGATCTGGGCAGATCAACCAATAAAAAGGAAAACACCGCATGACAGATAGTAATATTTTTAAGCTGAACAGACCAGAGCAAAATGATTTATTGCAGGAAGTACTTCGAGAAGGCGCGCGTAAAATGCTGGCTGCAGCAATTGAAGCGGAAGTATCCACTTTTATCGAGCAGTACGACACTTTAAAAACTGACGAAGGTAAGATGGCATTAGTCAGAAATGGATATTTGCCTGCACGTTCGATACAAACAGGACTTGGAGACATTGCAGTTAAAGTTCCGAAAGTTCGGGATCGCTCTAGGCTGGGTATCAAGTTCAACAGCAGTCTGATACCGCCGTATTTGAAGCGTACCCGGAACATTGAGGAGTTTTTGCCCTGGTTATATCTGAGAGGGATTTCAACGGGAGATTTTTCCGAAACGCTGAAACATCTATTAGGGCCAGATGCGCCGGGATTATCAGCAGCCACGATCAGCCGCTTGAAACAGAACTGGGAACAGGATTATCAAAACTGGACTCACCGTGATCTGAGTGGCAAGCGGTGTGTTTATGTCTGGGCTGATGGTATCTACAGCAATGTACGGATGGATGATCGCTTATGTCTTTTGGTGATTATCGGTTCTGATGAAACGGGGCGTAAAGAATTGTTAGCATTGTCCGACGGCTATCGCGAGTCAGAAGCCAGTTGGACGGAAGTATTAATGGATTTGAGACAGCGTGGTCTCAAGGATGCGCCCAAACTGGCTGTCGGTGATGGTGCCCTGGGGTTCTGGAAGGCTGTGGCCAAATGCTGGCCGGATACCGATCAACAGCGTTGCTGGGTACATAAAACCGCTAATGTATTGGAGAAACTACCGAAAGCTATGCAGCCCAAGGTCAAGGAAGCACTGCACAACATCTGGCAAGCAGAAACACGGGAAAAAGCTTATGAAGCGTTTGATAACTGTATAGAGCGTTTCAGCCCGAAATATCCAAAAGCGATGCAATGCCTGGTAAAGGATAAAGATTCCATGCTGGCCTTTTATGATTATCCTGCAGAAAACTGGCAACACATTAGAACAACCAATCCGATTGAGTCTGTATTTGCTACTGTCAGACTAAGAACTGCCAAAACGAAAAATTGTGGAAGCCGGACGACAACCCTGACCATGGCGTTCAAACTGATGGAAGTAGCACAGAAAAAATGGTTCCGCTTGAGAGGCTATAAATTGTTAGCGGATGTCATTCAAGGTATAAAATTCGTTAACGGCGTTAAACAAAATGGACATCAAAAACAGGAAGCCGCTTGATCCTCCATACACCAGATTTGACTATAGCTC
>NZ_FNOE01000079.1 GCF_900106555.1 Nitrosomonas oligotropha
AAGCCTCATAAGAGTTTGAATAATGCCACCCCTTATGAAATACTCAACGCTTATTTCTATCAACCTCTCTGTAAACAACCCTGAGATTTCTTACAGGTGATGGAAATTACGAAACTCAATATCAACAGATTGAGCACTGCCTGCCGCGTCAGCGTGGCAACGTCAGCCATTCCATCTGCAAGTTCTCAATGTCATTCTTTACGTTGCCGAGCATGGCTGCAAGTGGCGAGGACTGCCCAAGCGATTCGCCAACTGGCATGCCATCTATACCTGCATGAATCGCTGGGCAAAGAGTGGTGTCCTGAGCCATGTATTTGGGCAACTTCAGCATCAGCAAATCATCCGTATCCGCATTGAAGCTGTTTCGCTGGACAGCACCAGCATCAAAGTCCATCTCGAGGTGGATGGACCACCAAAATTCATCTGGTTGCCGCAGATTCCAGAACAACCATAAGCTTTGCCCTCTCGCCCGGTTGCGCCCACCTACCTGCTGATGGATCGTGCTTATGAGGGCGACCAAACCCGGCTACTGGCACTAGATTTGGGTTACATCCCGGTTGTTCCACTCAGGCTAATCGTTTATCGCCTTGGGAATACAACCGTGCCATGTACAGAAAGCGCAACGAGATCGAACGATTGTTCAGAAGACTCAGGGGATTGCGCCGTATCTTCTCCAGGTTCGATAAGCTCGATGTCGTCTTCATCTCCTTCATCTCCTTCACCTTCATCGTTGAAGCCCTCAGATTGTGTTAACAGGCCCTAGAAACTATAGGTAATTTTGCCATTTCCGTCAGTGTTAATGACGTTTGCAGAGCCTTCTACGGTAACTTTTGTTTTACCAATAAGCTTAGTTTTTAGCTTAAATTCCAATCTCTGATTTATCCTTACATTCGGCGGCGACTGAAATTCGGTTCCACCGGTCGAGGTAATTTTGATTGAATAAGCAGCATCAGGGGATTCAAACCAAATTGTACAGTGAGCGGTAATGCCGTAACCATGCTCTTCCACTTCATATTTACATTTTCCATTGGAATCCAAATGAAATGGAAAATTTGCTTCGCCACTTTTCATAAGTGCTAAAGGTGCTGCTGGTTCGATAAGCGTTCCTTTTAAATCTGCTTCAACTGTGTCACTCATACCTTGCTTAATCGAATTGAATAAAGTTTTTAATGCCTTTTCCATTGTTTTCTCCAAGAAATATTTTTAATGATACGCATCATCAGTAACGCCTAGTTAAAAATCAAATAAATTTAATTGATTAGTTGTAAGAAACCTCAGGGTTGTTTACAGAGAGGTTGATTGAAATAAGCGTTGAGTATTTCATAAGGGGTGGCATTATTCAAACTCTTATGAGGCTTAACGGTATTGTAGAAATTAATGAAACGGAGAAGCTGAATGCGTCGATCGGCACAGTCTTTAAAGTGAATCTTGCTGTGCCACATATCCATCAGGGTGCGGATAACCCGCTCAGCTTTCCCGTTGGTTTGCGGACGATTGATACGGGT
>NZ_FNOE01000078.1 GCF_900106555.1 Nitrosomonas oligotropha
ATGGCTTCTTTGCGCGCTCCTACATAAATCGATTCGCGAAAAGCGCCGCGCAGCAATCCTTCGGAACTCTCCAGCTTGAGCTGGCACGGCGCATCAAAACAACTGTGGCATGACAAGCACTTTGATTCGATGATTGGCCGGATTTCCTGGATATAAGAAACCGGACGCTCAATCGGTGCAGGCAGTATTGCAGGGCTAGGAATCTGGTTATTGCCAGAAATTGCATCTTGATATTTTTGACAAGCAGACAATACAAAAAGCAAAGCGATGAGATATATACCTGAATAAACTGTCCGCATGAAAAACCATCACTTAAATAAATTGAAAAGACTCTAACAGATCACGCATGAATTGTTTCATGCGTGCAATTAAGCATACATGCTGGACACAATGTGCATTGAATTTGTTCCATTCAGCGAGGGTGCCATTGTCACATCGAATGATGTATGGGATTCCGATATTGTTGTTCCGGAATTTTTGTCTTGGATGACGCAGGCTTATCCAGGCTATTGGCTACAAAATTTCGATTCGCTTCTGGCAATTCCTGATTGGCGAATGATGGGCTGAAGTGTTCCGATGCGTATTTCGGAATGATTAGGCACAGGTACGGTAATCGTTGTGTTATCCATTTTCTTCTGCATCACAATATGACTGCCGCACTAACGGACTTCAATAAAACCATGTTGAGCCCAAATAGCGCACAGTTGCTGTCGGGATAAAACCCGCAACTTACCCAACGACAATCTCTAGGCGGGTTATATAAATCTCATCATGCAATCGCGGCTGAATTTCTTCCGCCGATGCGGTTTCGAAAAACAATTCCAGGGCTTCCCGCAGGTTTTCACGTGCTTCTTGAACAGTATCGCCTTGACTGGCGATGTCGAGCTCCGGGCAGAAAGACACATAACCGTTGCCTTCACGTTCAATGATGGCGGTCATTTGTTTGTTCATGAGACTCGCTCCTAGATTTGGTTTGTAAAGGAAGATAAACGGATTTTATGGTGCATCGCATTGCCAGTAAATCACATAACCGAATCCTGCGTAATGCAAGATTTAATGTGTTTGATGAGGGCGTTTTTTCCTAGATGACGTCGGCTTACATGCAGCTACTTGCTGGAGCGGCAGGCTTCCAGCTTCCGCCTTACACGGATTAACGCTATCAGAAGCGCTTATCTCTTGGGCGATATTCTTCCCGAAATGGCTCGTTCGTAAGCCAACAGAAAAACTTACGCCAGCTTAAACTTATGTAGTCTTTATAGCCTTTTTGAAGATATCTCACTATTAGTTGGATGAGCGCCACAAAAAAGAAAACCATACTAAGCCAAAACGCTAAGATCTTTAGATGTAAGAAATCTCAGAGTTGTTTACAGATAGGTTGATTGAAATAAGCGGTGAGTATTTCATAAGGGGTGGCATTATTCAAACTCTTGTGAGGCTTAACGGTATTGTAGAAATTAATGAAACGGAGAAGCTGAATGTGCCGATCGGCGCAGTCTTTAAAGTGAATCTTGCTGTGCCACATATCCATCAGGGTGCGGATAACCCGCTCAGCTTTACCGTTGGTTTGCGGACGATTGATGCGGGTAAACTTCTGACCGATACCGTGCTGCCTGCAAGCTTTGACGAAAGCGTGGCTGTCAGTTCCTTTAAATTCTTTGCCGTTGTCAGAATAAGCATAGTCGATCTGGTAAGGACATTGGGCAACAGTGCTTGTGAGAAAGCAAGCTGCACTATGCTGGGTTTTATCGGGAAGAATATCGGCATACAGCTCCCTGGAGAAATCATCGA
>NZ_FNOE01000077.1 GCF_900106555.1 Nitrosomonas oligotropha
GACATGTGGCACAGCAAGATTCACTTCAAAGACTGCGCCGATCGGCACATTCAGCTTCTCCGTTTCATTAATTTCTACAATACCGTTAAGCCTCACAAGAGTTTGAATAATGCCACCCCTTATGAAATACTCAACGCTTATTTCAATCAACCTCTCTGTAAACAACCCTGAGGTTTCTTACATATTAGCTTTTCCAAAACATTTGGTTACTCTAGCTTTGGTTGTTGTCCTTTGCGCAATGTGTTTAGTAACTAAATCCTTCGATGCATCTTGTAGGGAAATGTAACCATTTGTAACACAAGCAGATAAGAGTGGCACAAGCACCATTAAAGCATAATTTGCCGTTTTCATAGACCCACTCCAAAATCTTGCGCCTACGATTATCCAGACTGAACTGCAATACGCCTATGAGAAACATTCTACCAACTTGGATAAAGTGTTTAGATTAGGATGACGGCGAACAAATAAATTCCAATTTGCTTCAATGGACTTGAGTACAAAAAAAGGAGAAAAAATGAACTATAACTTCAAGAAGCTTCGATTGCTGCCTTATGGAGCAGTTGTCGTTTTTATTCTAGTTGCAATTACGTTCTGGTTTGTTTCAAAGCAGGAAACAAATCAGCTACGGAACCTCATTGATGAAAAGTTGATTACTCTAGCTGTAAGGTGATGGGTTTTTCTCGCAATACTTTCTATCGCTACCAGGCAGCAGTGGAAACCGGCGGTGTTGAGGCCCTGATTGATGCAAACCGGCTAAGCCCAACATCAAGAACCGTGTAGAAGAAGAGACGGAGGCGGCGGTCACCGCTTTTGCTCTGGAGCAACCGGCTTTTGGCCAAGTTCGTGTTTCCAATGAACTGCGCAAACGCGGGATCTTTGTTTCTCCATCAGGTGTCCGTTCAGTGTGGTTGCGCCAGAATCTGGAGTCGTTCAAGAAGCGTCTGTCAGCTTTGGAGAAGCATGTCGCTGAGACTGGAGTGGTGTTGACCGAGGCACAGGTGCAGGCGCTGGAGAAGAAACAGGACGATGATGTTGCCCACGGCGAGATCGAGACGGCTCACCCCGGCTATCTTGGTAGCCAGGATACCTTTTACGTCGGCACCCTCAAGGGCGTGGGGCGAATTTATCAGCAAACCTTCGTCGACACTTATTCCAAATGGGCGGCAGCCAAGTTGTATACCACCAAAACACGATCACCTCAGCTGATTTGCTTAATGATCGGGTATTGCCGTTCTTCACTGAACAAGGTATGGACGTCATCCGTATTCTGACCGACCGTGGTACCGAATATTGCGGCAAGCCGGAACATCACGATTACCAGCTCTATCTGGCGCTGAACGAGATTGAACATTCCAAAACGAAAGCCAATCATCCACAAACCAACGGTATTTGCGAGCGTTTCCACAAAACAATCTTGCAAGAGTTCTACCAGGTGGCATTCCGGCGCAAGATTTACCATTCCATCGAAGAGTTACAGCACGATTTGGATGACTGGATGGCGTACTACAATGGGGCACGTACTCACCAAGGAAAGATGTGCTGTGGGCGAACCCCAATGCAAACTCTAATTGACGCAAAGGAGGTATGGGACGATAAAATTACCACATTAAATAACTGAATTTGATCTAACAGGCACATCGTCAAATCGGGGGACTGTCAGATCGAGTCTGAACTACTACAAATTAGTTGAAGTTGACCTTGCCCCGATATTCGTACATCTTAACGTACTTATTATGCGGTCTTTTTCAACTGTGCCACAAGCCAGTTTTGCTCAAACTTCATTGGACTGATGTGAATTTAGTGTCGAATGCAATTTTTT
>NZ_FNOE01000076.1 GCF_900106555.1 Nitrosomonas oligotropha
ACGGGAAGCGCATGTGCACGTGGATCAACGAGTGAAGCTCACCGCCTCCAATGGCCAGATCATCATCACGCCGGTGCGGGATGAACCACTGACCCTGGAGCAGCGCTTGAAGCAATTCGACCCGGCCCGGCATGGCGGCGAAGCAATGGCGGCCAATCAGCGCCTGGGTGCGGAAAAATGGTAGCCGTTAATGACTGAAATCAGTGGCACCGTTTTGTGGGTACCCGATCGTCAGGATATTATCTGGATTGACTGCAATCCGCAGGCCGGGCAGGAAATGCGCGATATTCACCCTTTTCTGGTGCTGTCTCCCAAGATATTCAACGACAAAACTTCGCTGGTGATCGGTTTGCCAATGACCACGGCGGCATACAACGCCGATAATCCTTTTGCCGTGGCCGTGGGCAAGATTCCTAAGCGCAAGATTGAGCAGACCAGCTATGTGCTATGCCATCAGCCCAAATCGTTTGATTGGCGGGTGCGCAGTGCAAGACCGCATCCACTGGGCAAGCTTGGCGATAGTTTGTTTGTGCAGGTTTGTGAACGTTTGAATCAAATCGTCCAGCTTTAATGGCGACCCAATCCGAATTTGCCCTGGAACAAGGATTGATTGAGCAGCTTGAGTGCATGGAATATGCGCGCGTGCGCATCGACGATGAAGCGGCAATGCTCGCCAACCTCAAGCGCCAATTGGAAATCCACAATGGCGATATCCAGCTCACGCAACCGGAATTCGAGCGCATCCTGAACCATTTGAACACCGGCAGCATCGTGGAACGCGCGCGGATACTACGCGACAAATTCGCGCTGAAACGCGAAGCCGCCAACGGCAAAGCAACGGAAACCGTCTATATCAGTTTTCTGAACTGCGACGATTGGTGCATGAACGAGTTTCAGGTGACCAACCAAGTCAGCATGGAAGGCAAGCGCAAGAACCGCTACGACGTGACCATTCTGATCAACGGTTTGCCGCTGGTGCAGATCGAACTCAAACGGCGCGGCGCGGAACTGAAAGTGGCATTTCATCAGGTGAACCGCTATCAACACGAATCGTTCGATGCCGGTGCGGGATTGTTTCAGTATGTGCAGCTTTTCATCATCAGCAACGGCGTCAATACCAAGTATTTCGCCAACAACAAATTCCAATCGTTTCAGCAAACGTTCTACTGGACGGATAAGGACAATAACCGCTTGTCCGATTTGTGCGAGTTTGCCGATGCTTTCCTGAAACCCTGCCATATCGCCAAGATGATCACGCATTACACCGTGATCACCGAGGAAGGCGTGCTGAAGGTTTTGCGCCCTTATCAGTTTTACGCCACCGAAGCGCTGGTGGATCGGGTGAAGAACAGCAACGACAATGCGTATGTCTGGCACACCACCGGATCGGGCAAGACGCTGACTTCGTTCAAAGCCAGCCAGATCATCATGCGGCTGCCCAAAGTGCACAAGGTGCTATTCGTGGTTGACCGCAAAGACCTGGATTATCAGACCACGCGCGAATTCAATGCGTTTGCCAAGGACAGCGTGGACGCCACCACCAACACGCACAACCTGGTAACACAACTGAACGATGACAGCACGAAATTGATTGTGACCACGATCCAGAAACTCAATAATGCTATCGTCAAGGAACACTATCTTGACCGGATCAAGCACCTGCAAGACAAGAAATTCGTGTTCATTTTCGACGAATGCCACCGCAGCCAGTTCGGCCTGGTGCATCAGAACATTAAAAACTTTTTCCGCAATGCGCAGTTGTTCGGCTTCACCGGTACGCCGATCTTTGCGGATAACGCCAATAACGGCTTCGGGTTGTTCAAAACCACCCGGGATTTGTTCGGCGAATGTTTGCATAAGTATGTGATCGTGGACGCCATCCGCGATGAAAACGTGCTGCGCTTTTCGGTGGAGTATGTTGGCCGGTATCA
>NZ_FNOE01000075.1 GCF_900106555.1 Nitrosomonas oligotropha
CCTTTCAATATAACTACGCTGACTCGATAATCACCTCGCCAATCATTCAAATACCCCCCTGTTTTAAATGCGAACATATCACGCCACCCCGCCCCCGGTACTTCACGGGTTAGTTTGGATGGAAAGTCTGCCGGAAATTTAAACCAGTAAGTTATATACAAATCATTCACATCACCGATTGTCCACGGTCTGTTAATCAATAACGGAGCTTGTGAACCGGCCTGCCCTAAATCGCCTTTTATTTTGACATTTTGGAAAAGCTCATTAACTAAATTCCCCTTCGGCCCAGTAACCTGCCGGATTTGATTGGTTATATAATTTCCGATGGTCGAAGAGTCAATTGGATCGCTTGTAATCAATTGAATCCCAGAGAGATTTGCACCCAGAGATTTAAACGGCCAAGAGTATCCGGTTTCTCGATCAGTACCCGTGAGGTATTGCCATGCTCCGTTAGTATAATAACCGGTCGGTGATGTAAGTGAGACTCCTGCTCCGAAGTTCGACCTGAACAGCAGACTCGCCGCATGAGCTGCAGGTGTAACAACAAAGTTAAAGATAATAATCAGTAACATCATAACAAAAAATATCATATCTGCATTAGGCTTAATACTTTTGTCTGTTCCCGATTGTTTAAATAAAACAGTCTCGCCAATTAGTGCTCTCGAATTGTTAGTTAATAATGAGTAATGATTAGTATTCATATTTTGTTCCTCCTTAAAGATAAAAGGACGGAACTGCGTGGATACGCATGTATCAAATATTTCATTCGATACTCGTCAAATCATGCATGTGATTGAAACGATTGGCGTTATCTGGCAGTCCTGCCATCCTGGGGCATTGGCCCGTTAGATCAGTGACTTTGCGTCCCCTGCTTTCGCAGAGTTTGCCTTTTTCATATTGCAGTTATATCAATGCATAAATTGTGCCAACTTTAAATAAGTAAAATCGATTATGAGAATATGCATTGATGGATAATTAAGCAGGGTCTGGTGTAAGAAATCTCAGGGTTTTTTACAGAGAGGTTGATTAAAATAAGCACTGAGTGTTTCATAAGGGGTTGCATTATTCAAACTCTTATGGGGCTTTACGGTATTGTAGAAGTTAATGAAACGGGGAAGCAGAATGCGCCGATCGGCGCTATCTTTAAAGCAAGTTGGCTATGCCACATACCCATTAGCGTGCGGATGACTCGTTCGACTTTGCTGTTGGTTTGCGGACGCTTAATACGGGTAAACTTCTGACCGATACGGTGTTGCCTGCAAGCTTTGCCGAAAGCATGGCCGTCAGTTCCTTTAAATTCCATACCGTTATCGGAATAAGCGCAGTCGATCTGATACGGACATTGGGCAATGACTGACGTGGTTTACTGAAACCAGACACTCCAGTTAAGAGAAAATAGTTTTGACTGGGGGAAGAAATGGTAACGAGAAAGCAATATACAAAAGAATTTAAATTAGATGCGATCAGCCTGGTATTGGAACAGGGTCACACGGCGTCAGAAGTATCCCGAAGTCTGGAGATCAACGCCAATATGCTGAGGAGTTGTAAGAAATCTCAGAGTTGTTTACAGATAGGTTGATTGAAATAAGCGGTGAGTATTTCATAAGGGGTGGCATTATTCAAACTCTTATGAGGCTTAACGGTATTGTAGAAATTAATGAAACGGAGAAGCTGAATGTGCCGATCGGCGCAGTCTTTAAAGTGAATCTTGCTGTGCCACATATCCATCAGGGTGCGGATAACCCGCTCAGCTTTACCGTTGGTTTGCGGACGATTGATGCGGGTAAACTTCTGACCGATACCGTGCTGCCTGCAAGCTTTGACGAAAGCGTGGCTGTCAGTTCCTTTAAATTCTTTACCGTTGTCAGAATAAGCATAGTCGATTTGGTAAGGACATTGAGCAACAGTGCTTGTGAGAAAGCAAGCTGCACTATGTTGGGTTTTATCGGGAAG
>NZ_FNOE01000070.1 GCF_900106555.1 Nitrosomonas oligotropha
GCCTCGGTTGTGGCACAAAAATGACACAAAATTGCCACAAGTCATTTTTGCCGATGAGCGCACCGCAGCATACGGCACAGAAAAATGCCGCCGCATGCGCCAGCATATTTTTTCTGAGCTTGTCCTCATTGCCGGAGACCTGGCTGCCCGCTACGTCAAAACCGCCGAGCGTTCCAGTTTCGAGCAAGCCAACCATGAACTGCAAGATATTTACGATCAGCTACGTATAGAAGACCTAAATCTATGCGCTGACAACGAAGAACTGCTCGAAGCCGCCAAGCGCTTCGCCGAAAAATGCCACACAGCCCGCGCCCGTGCGCAATCGCCAGCCGATGCTTATCAAGCCTACCTGCGCATCGTCGATCATTACCAAGTTAAACGGCCAACAGTCAAAAACGACAATCTCGAACCAGTTCTAAACCGCATGTGCTGCCGCCGCTGGTGGTATCGCAGAATCCAGATTCTGCGATTACGCAAGATCGAGACCATTTCCAGAAATATCGAACTGGTCAACCGCCTGCGCGGCACGTATGCCAGTGACTACACCATTCACGTTAAGCGCAAACAAAAGGAGCGGAACCGGCTGTACCTGGCCTCGAACTTCGTAAGCAACCAGAACGGCGAGATTTTTTCCCTGCAGAACCTAGCCGACCGTTCGGTATCCAATCCAGCCGTTCGCCGTGCTGAATTGATGGTTCGCATCCGTGGTTTTGAAATGGTTGCCAACTATCTGGATCATAGGGGTGAATTCTATACGCTCACCACGCCATCGCGCATGCATGCTTGTCTGCATACCGGCCATGCCAATCCACGCCATGACGGCACTACCACCCTGGAAGCGCATCAGTATCTGACACACCTCTGGTCGCTGATCCGTGCCGAACTCGATCGGCAAGATATCCGGCCTTACGGTTTTCGTGTGGTCGAACCGCACCACGACGGCACCCCGCATTGGCACCTGCTACTGTTCATGCCGGATAAACACCGCGAAGCTGTGCGCAAAGTCATGAGCCATTATGCGCTTCTCGATAGCGGCAACGAACCCGGCGCATTAAAACGCCGCTTCAAAGTGGAACCCATTGATCCAGCTAAAGGCTCAGCCGTCGGTTACATTGCCAAGTACATATCCAAGAACATCGACGGCTACGCACTTGATTGCGATTCTTACGGTAATGACGCGATACAGGCAGCCGAGCGCATCACCGCTTGGGCGAATACCTGGGGTATCCGGCAATTTCAACAGATCGGCGGCCCTAGTGTCACCGTGTGGCGGCAATTGCGAAAACTCGACAAAACCGGCGATCCGGAACTTGAAGCTATCCGACAATCGGCAACCGCCAGTGATTGGGCGGCGTTCATGTTGGCAATGGGCGACCCCGAAACCCCGCACAACCAGCAAGCCATCAAACCTTTTTACGATCAGAGCAAGCAATTGAACCCGATAACAGGCGAAGTATATTCACCGCTGGCCGGCCGCTACGGTGACACTGCACGGCTACGCGTTGCCGGTATCCTTTGGAAAGGCTCAAGCTATAGCACGCAAAAGCATATTTGGATGCTTATCAAGGTTGATGGCGAGGACGTGACATTGAGGAGCGAGGCGAAGCCCGAGCGCACGAAATGTCACGACGCAGCTGCTTCCCTTGGACTTGTATCAATAACTGTACCAACCCCTTTTTATCACCCGGAGGTTTTCCATGAGAACCCAACTCAACACTAAAAATGATCCATTAAAAAACATTATGAACCCATTTACTTTAGATGAAGCTGTGTCCTTAATCTACCGTTTGGCCGTCCTCAAAAAGGATGCGCAGCAGCCGGGAAAGAAATACAGCATTACACAAATCGGCCATATCTGCGGCGTTTTAACGCTGAACGATCAAATCGAGATTGTCATCAAGTTTCACGACGAGATGCGGCAATTCACTAAGGAGGAGTTTTACGCGCAAGTAATGGTTTTAGACTAACAGGACATCTGTACTATTTACTATGAAAATAAATAGCGTACTATTGCAATCAATATTAACTCCGATAGTCACTATTTATCATGGAAACCAATCAAAGAAAACTGTTCGATCTAAACCTCACTGAGGAACAAGAGCAAATTATTTTAAAGAATATCAAAGAATTCAGAGGCGTTGGCACCACGCTTGAAAGCGCATTAGGCGCTTTGATCATGGGGCAATACTT
>NZ_FNOE01000068.1 GCF_900106555.1 Nitrosomonas oligotropha
TATAAATAGCGGTGTAAAAATGTACCACTGAGGCGCGCTAAATTTCGTCGCAATCGCGGAATAAAAGTGTACCAATCTTAAGCCTGTAAGCTGATGCGATGAGTATCAGGTGAAAGGCGATGAGGATGTATACAGTGGAACTATATGTAAAGATTCGACGAGCGGTAATGGTTGAAGGCAAAAGCGAGCGTGAAGTTGCGCGATATTTTGGAGTTCACCGCAAGACTGTCAAGAAGATGTGCCAGTATTCAGTGCCGCCGGGTTACCGGCGCAAGAAAGACCCCATTTCCCCCAAGCTAGCTGGATTCACGGGCATCATTGATGCCATTCTGGAAGCCGACAAACAAGTTCATGTCAAGCAGCGCCATACTGCGGTGCGGATACTGGAGCGATTGCGCGATGAACATGGATTCACTGGTGGCTATACCATTGTACGCAACTATGTTCACAAAGCTGCAACTCGGCAAAAAGAGATGTTCATGCCACTGGCACACCTACCTGGTCATGCGCAGGTAGATTTTGGTGAGGCCGATGGCTATATTGGCGGCAAACTGGTTCGATTCCATTATTTCTGCCTTGATATGCCGCATTCGGATGGTTGCTTTGTCAAAGCCTATCCAACTGAAGACACCGAATCCTTTCTGGATGGGCATATCGCTGCATTTGCGTTTTTGGGTGGAGTGCCGCAATCGATTCTGTACGACAATACCAAGATTGCGGTGGCCAAGATACTGGGCGATGGCAAACGTCAGCGTACCAAGGCGTTTAGTGAACTGCAAAGTCACTATCTGTTTGAAGACAAGTTTGGACGGCCTGGCCGCGGCAATGACAAGGGGAATGTTGAAGGCATGGTTGGGTACAGTCGTCGCCATCTCATGGTGCCGCGACCTGTGGCTTCCGATTTCAATGCTCTGAATGCAAAATTGCTGGATGGGTGCGTCAAGCGCCAACAAGCTAAGCTACGCGGTCAAACTGAAACCATTGCTGAGCGTATGAAACGCGATACGGCTGCACTGATGGTTTTACCTGCAGTTGCTTTTGATGCCTGCCATAAGATTTCCACCCGCGTATCTTCATTGTCGCTGGTACGTTATCGAAGCAACGATTACTCAGTACCCACCCAATATGGACACCGAGAAGTGCTAGTCAAAGGTTATGTGGATCGCGTCGATATTTGCTCAGGCGCGGACATCATAGCGCGACATGCGCGCAGCTATGGTCGTGAAGAATTCGTTTACAATCCGCTGCACTACCTGGCGTTGCTGGAACAAAAGCCACGTGCGCTTGATCAGGCAGCACCGTTGCAAGATTGGCTGCTACCTGGAGTATTCGATCGACTGCGTCGATTGCTGGAAATCCGCATGGAACGCCGGGGCCGAAAGGAATATATCCAGGTTTTGCGGTTGCTGGAGAATTTCAGCCAAGCACAGGTTGAGCAGGCAATCACACAAGCGATGGAATTTGGCACAATTGGTTTTGATGCCATCAAACATTTGATTCTATGTGCGATAGAACACCGACCGGCTAAGCTAGACTTAACGCTCTATCCCTATTTGCCCCGTGCCAGTGTTAAATCCACTGAACCCAGATCCTACTTAAGCTTACTGGCAAAAGCAAATCAGCAGGTTGCGGAGGTGCATTATGACTGATACGTCTATCCCTACCACGGTTGCACCACAAGTCTTGCTGATCAATCACTTCAAAACATTGAAGTTACCGACCTTTGCACGTGAATATGAGAAAGTAGGTATCGAGTGCGCACGTGAGGGCATAGACTATGCACGTTTTTTATTACGATTATGCGAGCTGGAATGTATTGATCGTGAACAACGCAATACCGAGCGGCGCATACGTCAGGCCAAATTCCCGGTGACTAAGAGCTTGGACACATTCGACTTTGTTGCTATTCCTGGACTGAATAAATCTCTGGTGCTGGAATTGATGCGCTGTGAATGGATCGACAAGCGCGAGAACATCATTGCACTAGGCCCTTCAGGTGTTGGCAAGACTCATATCGCATTAGCTTTAGGGCTGGCCGCCTGTCAGAAAGGCATGAGCGTTTTATTCACGACAGCTGCAGCGTTGGTGCATGAATTGATGGAAGCGCGTGATGAAAAGCGATTGCGTACCTTGCAAAAACATTTAGCAAACGTCAAGTTGCTGATCGTCGACGAATTAGGTTACGTGCCATTTACCGCAGTGGGTGCAGAGCTTTTATTCGAGGTGTTCAGCCGCCGCTATGAAAATGGTGCCACCTTGGTCACATCGAATTTACCATTTGATGAGTGGACAAGTGTTCTTGGATCGGAGCGATTAACCGGCGCGTTACTGGATCGTTTAACCCACCATGTCCATATTCTCGAAATGAATGGCGAATCTTATCGCCTGGCTGCAAGCAAAAAACGGCAAAAACAGATAGGACAATCCAAATCAACAAAGGAGGATGCTAACCAATATAAATGATGTTGACCGTGCAACAACCTCAAAATAGAAAATCAGAAGCGCAGAACCAGAGGTCAAAACCTCTTTTTTATTAACCTAATTGGTACACTCTTCGCCCGCTATTTGGTACCTTTTTACTCCGCCATTGACA
>NZ_FNOE01000065.1 GCF_900106555.1 Nitrosomonas oligotropha
AAGCCTCATAAGAGTTTGAATAATGCCACCCCTTATGAAATACTCAACGCTTATTTCTATCAACCTCTCTGTAAACAACCCTGAGATTTCTTACACCTAAACCCAGCCACCATGAAAGCGGTCGCATTATTGAACGGCCAAAATCTGAAAAACACTGGTAAAAATAGCCGAACCAATAACGAGAGTCACCCGGCCACAAGGCGTCGTTATTATTATTTATTAAGTATTTTATTGGTTGAGGAAATGCCTTATCTTCCTTGCCTCGCTGTGATTTAATTTCTGCGGCAAAGAAAATCAATTCACGTTCATGGTCATGCCCTTGAATGGCTAGTTTTTTTAATGCACGCCAGTTAGAAGAAATATTCCCCTCACTTTCAGACCGGCTACGGTTTAGTGCTTCGCTGAAGTCTGAATCATCAAATTGTGGCGCTTCCGTAAAATGCGCCTGATTAAAGTCGGGCGCTAAGTGAAATTTAGCATGTTTGAATGAGAAACGACTTTTTCCTTCTATGACGATGAAGGAAGAATGACTTTCAAAGCTCGTATCATCAAAGACTGCGGAATTTTCAAATAAGGCTCCATCGAAATCTGCATTTTCAGTGAACTTTGCTCTGTCAAAACTCGAATTGCCCCTAAATATGGCTTTTGTGAACATTGTATGGGCTTTGAATGTTGTGTTACCGAACACTGACACACTGCCGAATTTTGCAATATTGAACAATGCATGACCGTTGAATATTGCTCCATAAAACAACGCAGAATCATTAAATGTCGCGCCTATGAAATCTGTAAAATGGCTGAATGTTGCATTTTCAAAATTCACTGAATATGGAAAAATGAAACCAGAAAAATCCGCGTGCTCTTCAAAGAAATGTTCGGGAAAATTAACACTCGAAACATCCACCCAATCTCTAGTTGTATTATTGAGCCCACCACGCCTAAACGTATTTATTTGCCACTGTTTGTTTTCCTCAAGCTCTGCTTTCTTGGCCAGTATATCGTTAGCCCAAGCATTCCAGGCTTTCATTCCTTTTTCATAAAGCGCAAGACTTTCTTCTTTATTCATGTTTTTCTGATGTTGGTTATACGATAGTTGCAAATGCAATTAAGCATTTTACTGTAGCCATTATATTCAGGCGTTGACATCGTTACCCTCTGCCTCGGTTTCGGATTCCCCGGGACCGTCAGGCTTCCAACGTGAAAGTTCAGAGAGCGCTTCGGACACCATGCCAGTAAAAGGATACGCTTCGTACCTGATCGATCGTTAATTTCCGGAATTGAATCACAGGCCCGTACCGGTAAGGAAAGCATCTCTTGCCGGAATGCATTTACTAAATCACTCTACTCCATTACGGCTTCAGTAAGTGAAGTCATATCGCCGCGCTTGGCCGCTAATTCAGCTTCCAGCTTATCCGCCTGCATTTTCGCCAATCGTGCCCGTTAGCTGGCCAGGTCTAATCCATTTGTCGCAGCACGTCCGGCGGCTTGCTCCCGAAACCGGTGAATATAAGCAAGCCGTGCTTCGTCTAATGTTGCGCCCTTTGATGGCACCCCGGCTGATTGAAGTTCACGGATTTGCCTGGTTATAGATCAAGATGCTGGACTACTTCAATTGGTACCATAAAGGAACCTGAAAAATATTTTATACTTAGTTTTGTTCTGAAATGGTTTAAACAGCTATACTGCACGCCTCTTAACCAACCCGAGTATTTTAAGCGATGAATAAAACTGAAATGATCGAAGAGATTGCCAGCCGCACTAACTTAACCAAAGCCGATGCAGCGCGTGCCGTGAATGCAGTACTTGATACCATCGTTGAAACCGTTGCTAAAGGTGATGATGTTACGCTGCCTGGTTTTGGTTCGTTTAAATCAGTTCAGCGTGCTGCCCGTGAGGGTAAAAATCCCAAGACAGGTGAGAAACTCCAGATCGCCGCAACAATCGCACCAAAATTCTCTGCAGGCGCTACTTTCAAGAGTGCAGTGGCGAAGAAATAAATGGATATTTGGCGAGGATGGGAGTCACATTATTCTCTGAACTCCCTTATTTTAGGCGGTGTAAATTTTTGTATTTTTAAATTTACCCGCTTTTTTACCCGTTTTTAGAAAAGTACCCCCTAATTCCTGTACCGTTTTTGTAGGTGGCTGCGTGCGTCGTTCTGCTTAAGGTGAAACCGGTTTCACGCCCTGGTTTCCGTCATTCGCCATGATTTGGTTTAACGAAAATCAAGATTGCGCTTGCGCCATTCAAGCGCGTTTTGTAATGAATTTGTAGGCATGCCGCGCTTCTTGAGCCGATTGCACATCTGGTGGCTAATACCTAAAAGCTTAGCCAGTTCTTTACTTTCCATATCCGATTGCTTCCTTATTGTGAAACCCATTTATGATTTTTGGTGGCTAGAATTTCATTGGGGTTTGAATCACCCGCATTAGTCAAAGCATCAGAAGTACCTATCTTGCTTATACAATCTTCTGCTATTCATTTCATATCTTTTTCCTTGACATTCCAAATAATCCACAGATTTAAAAAGTTACAAATATCCCGCCAGAGTCTTCACATCAGGCCGAAAAATATCCCGTAAGCAAATGATAATTTGAACATATTTGATATGTTACATAATTAAGCATTCTAAGAAAACTCCTTAGAAATTTATGAGTTAGTGGCTCATGCAAGATGATTATCCACAAAGTTATCCACAGATTTTGTGGATAATAAGAAAAACCTTATGTTAAATAAAGTGATAGATTGATGCTGACCAATTAAACACTCCCGCCCATCCCCTCGATAAACGTATCAATAAACGATTTGATCTTATCCCCTACCCGCTCGATGATCGGCTTGCGTTCCAGAATTTTGGGCTTGAAGTTCAGCGAATCGACAATTTCCTGTTCGCGTGGCAGCCGGTTGGCAAAGGCGTAGTGATTCAGCAATTTTTCCAGCTCTTGCGGATTGATGTTTTCCGCTTTGCATAACTCGCCGAAAGCTGCCTTTTTGCTGTCCGTCCAATAGCTCTCAAA
>NZ_FNOE01000064.1 GCF_900106555.1 Nitrosomonas oligotropha
ATCAGCTTACAGGCTTAAGATTGGTACACTTTTATTCCGCGATTGCGACGAAATTTAGCGCGCCTCAGTGGTACATTTTTACACCGCTATTTATAAACTAATGCAATTTCAAAAAGTAGTGAATTAATGTCCCGTACTACTGTTCACGGTCCTAGCGGCTTATTTGTTTATAGTGCAGTTGTTTCTCTACGATTGCTTGCTCTGTCAGCTGACTATAAGTTGTACAAAAGTGATGGAACCATTTTTGCTGCCGAAAAAACAATAATTGAAGCGGAGAAATTTATCCGCTATTGGTCCGTTAAAATAACACATGATTGGGATCCATATATACGGGTTAGTGACGTCATAGAGATACCAGTAAGTAGCGGATCAGGTTTATCTGTCTATAGGGTTTATGAGGATGGCGTGCTTGTTTTGCAGAGATTAGGAAAGAGCAACGCACCAAAAAAGGATCAGTTCGATGAATTGCGGGAACCACTGTTAAAATCTGCGACTGAAAAAGCAGAAAATGTCAGGAAATCAGTAATTATCCCACTTAGAGAATGTGTGGAACTTTGGTTTAAGAGCCTTACAACCTTAACTGGAAAAGCCCATCCGGCACCTCAGTATAAAGTCTGCACTGGCATCTGGATGACTAAATCATGTTTTTCCTATAATTATGGAGAAATTTATCCAACATCGATTTGGCACACCGAATAAAATAACTAATCAAAAAAATTCCGATTTTCTAAATCAAATATACAGTTTCCTTCTTGATTTCACATTCCCAACTAGCTTAATAAAAATGGGTTTTATTCATTCATGCTGCAAGAAAATCTAGATTTCTATGTGAGCGTTTCTCATTATTATCACTATTTTAAAAAGTGATAAACACGCACTCAATCAAGCTGAAAAACAATCTTCATTCTAAAATTTATCCCGGCATGGGCATTGTTCTCTAAGTAAACGTTGTGCATTGTGTTGCTTATATGAAATTTTTCCTATTTTTTGTCTTCCATTTGAAGAATACTTTTAAATCAAGAACTGCACGTCATCAAATCCAAATTGGACTAAAAGGACACAGCAGCTTTACCGCTACTTGTGCCATCTAAAAGCCGTTTAATGAGTCCTGATCGCGTTGTTCTTTCTGGCTCCATGACGTATTCCAATGTTGTGGGTTTGGCAAGTATAAATCACCTAAGCCCTTGATGAAATGGTTTTATTGCGGGCGGCCGGACAGGTTGAGCAAGTGTGTGCGAGCTAGACGTTATATCATTGGAATCGCGCTATCGCCAAGCCTCCTTTTCATGGCGCTCCTCTGTTTATCGCCATTGCAGATGCCATACATGTAACTAAGACTGTATGATAGTGCAGCAAGAAATGCCGTCGATCAGGATCGTTTTCTCCGAACATCAAAGAGAGCGCCCCGTATGGAGGACATGGAAGGGCATCGTCGTCCATTCTCGCGCTGAGAAAGTCTCTGCAAAGCAATTGTTCAGATTCCCTTAAGGGCGACTGAACACAGCATCGAGTCATTACCATTTCTGCTGCAAGATCAAAATTTCCCTCATCAAGATACATTCGTGTCCACGGCAAACAGTTTTCAAGAAGATAGTCTTCAACGTTGTTTGGCAATCGAGATGCGCCGAATCCGTAATTTGTCATGTAGAACACGGTATGGGTTAACCCATAAGCAGCTGGTTCAGTAATCGTCCAAGGTGAATGACACTTGCTTAGCCACGTCCGATTGAAGGCGTCCTCTATTTCGGTTTCGATACTATTTATAATATTTAACTCTTTAAGCCCAACCAACAGATCCAAGCGTCGCCATGCAAGCATGTCAATCTGATAGTATCCAGGTGTACCGACCAACTGAGAGATCTGCTCTTCGAGTATTTTGTTTTTATATCCTTCACGATAAAACGTAGCGTACAAGGACAACATCACTAATAGATCCGGCCGCTCCTTGAGGACATCGACCAACAAATTTCCCTCTCGTAGTTGCTCCCATGAGAAGTTCAATACCTTGCTCCACGTCTGATCCGTGGAGAGGTGCGACAACTTGGAAAGTAGAGACGCGGCAAGTGTCAACTCGCCAAGCGGTTTTAGCAATTCAACGACACGGGCGCTGTTGGAGCCCCTGTCGAGGCGAAATTTGGATAGATCTTGAAAGATCCAATCTCTAGATGAGACAAAAAGTTCAGAATATGACACGCAAAGTCACTTTTCCCCTGACAAAAAGTGAGACGAACTTTTTTAGTTTTGTTAGGGTTGATTATTAAAATAATTAATTCAAAAGCCTAGTTAACCTATACTTCGGAGAAGTGCCAATCAAAGCGACAGCAAAAGTTGACACCCGAACCTCCTTGCATGTATGTCTTTTTCGATGCGAGTAAGTCCTTCTCTTCTTGAGTGAGAGTCGCTTGTTTTCCTACGGAATGGAATTTAAGAAATGCAGTCCGCTCAGCATCTGACATTGCGTCCAAGTCGAAGGTCATGGTCACCTTGACGCCATCAGAGTCCTTCACTACGACAGAAAATCCTTTATCCATAGCCAATCCTCCTATTAGTTATGTTTCGAAAAAAGAGCCTAAAGCAACCCTTAATATATTCTACAATAATTTTGTCTATGTTGTTAATAAAATCTTCCTCGGGCAATAGCACCAACGCCAAATCGAAGTAAAGTGTCCCCACAGAACAAGACAGATTTTTCATAAATTAACTGGATTGTCCGGTTTCATTAGATCGCAGATTATTTATCTGGAGGTAGTATTCAATCTACTGTTTTTATGGTGTTGTTGAGATGAATCCCCCCGCAACCAACTAATTACAAATCATGTTACAACGAAGTTTGTAACAAAATATTTCTCTAATCCTGTATAGCCTTTTTCTTACTTTCAATTGACAACAAATAAGTCAGCTTTGGCCACAAAATATATAAATCCCCCCCTCCCAGTAGAAACTGCACACCGCTTCCTGGCAATCTGCCGGATACCCGATGAATCGGATAAAATCAGTGCACCGGGCGTAATCCTTCTGACGCACGTCCAGTGTTTGATACGACCACTCAAGCAGATGATGGCCGCCGATTCCGGTTGGCTTAGATGTTCGGTCAGTT
>NZ_FNOE01000072.1 GCF_900106555.1 Nitrosomonas oligotropha
AAAAAAAGAGAATACATAAATAGTATTAGTGAGTATGAATTTGATCGATGCTTTTTAAATAACAATAGGTTATAAAATAAATGAAAAATCTAAAAAATATGTTGTTAAAACTAAAATGTCTTGGTTTTGGGTTGGAATTGAATCTCAACTGGGAGATACAAAAAGATCAAAAACTGTTAAGCAATGGGAGCGGTATTAATAATAAAGGGAGGAAAAAAGAGTAGCCAACAAAGACCCGTTGACGCTGACTCAGGAACCCCTACGTTTTGCCTTTGGCAAAGCCTCGGGGCCCCCTTTTGAGATCAGCTACTAGTCTGACGGTAAAGGCCGTTCAAATACTGGTAGAAAAGCTCTACATACGGTTCAGAATCGATTATTTCATCTAAAAGGCTATCAGGTATCACAACACCTCTCAAAATGCCGTGTGAATCGATTAAACGCATTCCAGCCATTACCTTAAAAGCATGATAATTGTCAGATAGTGAAAGATCGGAAAACTTCAAAGCGTACTTGCAGACCTCAAGGAAGCCTTCAATTGGATCATGAAGCGGCCGCACATCAACAATGTAAGAATCGCCAGTTATTGCTTGCCACTCTTTGGAAAGTAAAAACTGATTTGGCTTTTCAGAACATAACCAGATCATATGAACGTGTGGATGCCAGCCGTTACCCCGGTTAGTTACTTCGACGGAATGAAAGCCACCAGCTGACTTTGAAAACTCGTTAGAGGAAATAAGACCTTTCAAAGCATTCCGCCTTGATTCAGTCATTTTCTTCATTGATTGCCGCAAATGGTTAACTCGTTCGTCCAGGTCAAGACCGTTCTTAACGGTTAAGGTGACCAGGTAAGGTGTAAGGCTTGGCCGCTCAGCAATGACAAGCTGATATTTTTCAAGATATGCCTTAAGCATCTTTGCACCACGCCGAATGGCACACATAGGACAAAGAAGATGTTTTTTGCAGAACTGGGCAGCGTGAAGCCTAACCTCATCAATTCTGAAATAGTGACGAAATACCAAGTAATTAGCGCAATTCGCTAATTTGTTCGACATTTTGACATCTTGTTGAACAATACAGTATTCTTGCATCTCCAATGCTCGAAGGCGTGCAGTTGAATACCGTTTCAATTTCTCCGGCATTCCTTTGTAGCCTACCGTCCCCTTACTAACTTCCGCCGCCAAGCTATCAGTTGTAAGGGGATTTTTCATCCCTGAATCCATAAGTTAAAAACTCCCGTTTTTTGCCTTCTTTAAACCTCTGCAACCCGCTCCAGTATTGACGCTACCGCTTTAGTTCTATGTATCAAGTATATTAGGGGCTTATTTCCGGCCGCCTTTGCCAGAAGTTGCTACCCCGTTCAAAGTCGAAGATTCAAAGATCTGAGTAATACGCTGCTTATGCTGCTGTTGTTCGTTCTGAACTCGCTGAAGAGTCTTGATTTGATTTTGTAACATAGGAAGAGACAATTCGACCAAGTTAGAAATAATCTTGGAAATAGGACTACCACTTAAAAGACTAACCTGCTTCAAAACGTTGTACTGCTCATCAGAGAAGCTGATAGTCACACGGGGCTTAGTAAATGCCATAATTAAAATCTCATTGGTGTAGTTGGTGTAATGAAATACTACTACATTAATAAATAGACCGCAATACAGCAAAAAAAACAGCATAATAATTTTAGTCTTGAATGCGTTAACCTATTGATGTATAATGGTTTTATGATGAATTTTTTCTAAAAACCGCTTTGACTTTTAGCAGGAAAAGTACCAAGGCGCTCCGCGCAGCAGGGCGCAGCTTCGCCCGCGCCCTCTGCAGCACACGCGCTTCTGAATAAAAAGACGTACAAAAACACAGACACAAACACACACGTATTCAATAACAATAATTATATTGTGGTTATTGAGTTAAGTTAGGAACTGCAAACCAATTCCTTTTCCTGCTAAACAAAAAAGAAAGGTTAAAACAACACTAAGCCTGTTGCTTAAGCGGGGATACAAACTCAAAAAAAGAGAATACATAAATAGTATTAGTGAGTATGAATTTGATCGATGCTTTTTAAATAACAATAGGTTATAAAATAAATGAAAAATCTAAAA
>NZ_FNOE01000060.1 GCF_900106555.1 Nitrosomonas oligotropha
TCATTGGCGGATTGCCCTTTCAAGAAGGGAAGCCGCTTGGTATCGAAATGAACGAGCTCGCCCGGGTAAGATTTGTTATAGCGTTTCGCTTCACGTTTGAGACGTTCCTGGATGGTTTGCTCGACCTTGGCCAGACGTTTAAGACCGTACTGCAACGTCTTGAACCGTTGGTTGGTACTGTTACGCGGAGTAAATTCCTGTAGCCTGGCTCGTTTCAGTACGTCATAAATCGTTGGGCGGCTGACGTGGAAGTGTTCTGCCAGCTGAACTACCTTCCACAACCGGGTTTGATAAAGCCGCCAAATTTCCTGACGATCCAATAATGTTAAACGAGTACGTTTGTGTATGTTCATCTACAGTATTCTCCTGAATACTGTAAACAACGCTAGGGATTCTTACACATCACCAAATTATATCAAATAGCATTAACAGACCCTAGCTGAAAGAACTCCTGATTTTGAAATTGGCGAATATGAATAATAACTACAATTTATTTGAGCAGTACTTGCGCGTCCTTTGTTCTACATTAATTTGATATGAAGAACCGGGTTTAAGGATAAACTCACTTGCACCTACTTTGGAGTCTGCATTTCCCCAGTCGTAAGTGTAGCCCAAGCCCGTCCACGCTATTTTTTGCGATCTAAAACTGTCAAAATACAAATGTTGAAAATACTTACCATACTCTGTTTCCAAGAATCCTTCTGGAATCGAAACTTGGCATTGGTTATCAATAATTTCGTTATCAACACATGGGCGAAACAAGGAATCTGGTGTAACCCACATTTCGACAAACAAATCAGCAGAATGATCATGTGGTAAACCAAGATATTGCTTTAATCTTAGTTCCATTTCAGAAACAGATAGATTATTAATTTTGTTACAGAATTTCCTAATTTGTGGTACGGCAGTAACCCAAAGTGTAAATACTTTGTAATCACTTTCGAGTATTGTTTTATTGTTAAGATATTGATCGAAATCAGCTCTACTAATCCATGATACGACTAGAAGCTGAGTTTTGTCTTTATTCCAAACTAAATCAATATTGTTTGGAGAAATTATCCATAATTGATCGGATATTGAATTTTCTTTTACTATAGCCGCATCTTTAACTGCAAATTCATACCTTTCAGCCAAAGTAAGTTGTTGTGCAGACATTAGTTCTTCTACAATGAAAAACCAAGCAAAAAATATAAGCAGAAACTTCATTTTCGAACGAAACTAATTTTCACTATGTGAACCCATTGTAAATCATCTATTTCCAGAAAACTCTACTTAACACAAATTTACCTCAATGTAACATTGCAACCATTTCCGAAGCGCTTCATGCTGCCAACTGATCCATCAACTCAAAAATATACTCCCGTTCCACCGTCCCAGTCAGACGATCGCTTTGTTCCGAGAGAATGGTTGCTTTCAATACGGATAGTTCTGCCAGATTAATTGTGACCTTCAGCAAAACATAGTAAATCAATTCATACCGGATTTGACTTAAGTTATCCACGATCAATGAATATCCATCACGTTTCACACAATTGATCATGGCTCTGCGTTGCAACCATAAATCTTTCGTCCAGATGTCCGCTCCATCTTTCAGGTTGGTCAATGCAATTTTGCGGATGATGTCAGAATCACAGTGGTGGTTGATGAGGTATGACAGTGAAAAGAATAGCGCTGGATATAAAGCATGGAATTTGTCCCATTCAGCACTTGCCGTCATCAGTTCATCAGGAAACAGCAAATTTTCGTCAATCGAATTTGGTTTTCTCTTTTCTTTTTCCTTGCCGATACCGAGAACCCACCAGTCATAATAGGAATTTAGCAATTCCAGGGCGTGGTTGTGCATTCTTTCCTGGTCGGCCATGAACCGGCCCCATTGGGCTGCATTGGTCAAGAGTTTTATTCGACTGAGTTCCGCCCGGAATAAATCATTGTGGCAGGCTTGCCGTTTGGCGAGATAAGCTTGCATGGCTTCTTGCCCAAATTTATTCTGCAGGGTATTGAATAATCCAGCATCAAAGCCATACGTCAAGTAGTGATCGTATAAACGGCAGAATGCCAGATCGATCAGCGGTTCCGGATTATTGGGGTCTTCCAGTTGTTCGATCTCGGTTTTAAGATCATCGGCTTCTTCAAGATAAGCAAACCGGCTATAAATACCATGTCTTCGACCGGATGCCACGAAGTAAAGCATGGCGGATTCATAACAATATTCACACATACTGACCACTCCTTAAATTCATTAGAAAAAACAATATTCTTTCTAAAATTAGTGTGATCGGCGTGTGAGTGTGGAATTTATGATTGGATCGCTGCTGCCATGCCGTTGCAATAGCTGGCCCAATCCGTCATGAGCCTGATGCGTTTATCAAATAGATCTCCACGGCGATACGCGGCCTCGACTTTATTGGCGATGGTATGGGCAAGCGCCATTTCACAGACTTCCTGCGGGTAGGCGGTGGTTTCACTCGCCCAATCCCGGAATGTGGATCGGAAGCCATGTGCAGTCAGATCACCGCGCTCCATGCGTTTCAGTACGGCTGTCAGACTCATATCCGAGAGTGGTTTGTCTTGCTTGGTACCGGGAAAGACAAAATCAGATACGTGAAGTTCTTTCATGCGCTCCAGTAGCGCTATGGCTGCATCGGATAACGGAATTCGATGTTCACGTCCGGCTTTCATTCTGTCGGCGGGAATTAACCATAATCTTTCCGGTTGATTGATTTCCGGCCACAGTGCGCCTCTGACTTCACCAGAGCGGGCTGCGGTCAGAATTGCAAATTCCAATGCAGCGGCACCGATGCCGGGTTGATTGCGCAATTGCTGCATGAATTCCGGGATTTCCTTGTAGGATAAGGCGGTGAAGTGATTGACCTTAGCGATCTTGGAGGGTAACGGTAATAATTTATCCAAATGCCCTTTCCATCTGGCTGGGTTTTCCCCTTCACGATAGCCTCGCACGGTTGCCCAATCCAAAACGCTTTCAATGCGTCCGCGTAAACGGGTGGCGGTTTCTGTTTTGGTTTTCCAGATCGGTTCCAGAACTTTCAATACCAGACCGGTATCGACATGCGCCACGTTCAGATTACCCACAACCGGACAGGCATAGGACTCTAACGTGCTACGCCACTGTGCCCGGTGCTTGGGATTCTTCCAGGCATCGCCATGCGCATCCAAATAGCTTTCGATGCAATGTTGAAACGTGACCCGTTTGCTATGCGCTTTTTTCTCGGCGTCTTTTTGTTGCTGCTTGTCATCCAGGGGATCGATCCCTTGTAGTACTTGGCTGCGGCATTTGCTGGCTTGATGACGGGCTTCTTCTAGTGAATAATCGGAATAACTGCCCAGTCCCATATCCCGGCGGCGGCCAGAAAAGGAGTAGCGGTAAATCCATGAGGCTGCGAAACAGGGATTCATATCGGTGGAATTCGGATTCATATTGACGCAAAGATACAAACCCGGCACTCCCCCTACAGCGTGCATGCCTGGTGCCTTAGAGAGTTTTTTCACACCCAAGGCCGATATGGCAGACTTAATTCTTCCCATCATCCATCCCATCAAAATGTTTGGGATTTGATGATATAGCAAGAAACTCTTTGGAACAACAAAAACTAATAACTAATTAATAATTAACTGGATAGGATACATATTGAAACATCGTGAAACCTAGTTCAAGAAGACGCCTTCTCCGCCATTTCCCAATCCACACACTTCCACAGCAATCCACGAAACACACCGAAACACTTAATCTATAAGCAATCTGCTTTCCGTGTCAATGGCGGAGTAAAAAGGTACCAAATAGCGGGCGAAGAGTGTACCAATTAGGTTAATAAAAAAGAGGTTTTGACCTCTGGTTCTGCGCTTC
>NZ_FNOE01000055.1 GCF_900106555.1 Nitrosomonas oligotropha
TACTCGCGAGGTTCATTGGCGGATTGCCCTTTCAAGAAGGGAAGCCGCTTGGTATCGAAATGAACGAGCTCGCCCGGGTAAGATTTGTTATAGCGTTTCGCTTCACGCTTGAGACGTTCCTGGATGGTTTGCTCGACCTTGGCCAGACGTTTAAGGCCATACTGCAACGTCTTGAATCGTTGGTTGGTACTGTCACGCGGGATAAATTCCTGTAACCTAGCTCGTTTCAGTACGTCATAAATCGTTGGACGGCTGACCTGGAAGCGTTCCGCAAAATGCGCTACCTTCCACAGCCGGGTTTGATATAGCTGCCAAATCTCCTGGCGATCCAATAATATTAAGCGAGTGCGTTTGTGTATGTTCATCTACAGTATTCTCCTGAATACTGTACAACGCTAGGAATTCTTACAACTAAGTATGGCAAAGATTTCCAGAAACTGTATTTTGATAGTTGTAGATCGCAAAAAATAGCGTGGACGGGCTTGGGCTACACTTACGACTGGGGAAATGCAGACTCCAAAGTAGGTGCAAGTGAGTTTATCCTTAAAGCCGGTTCTTCGTATCAAATCAACGTAACACTGAAAACACGCAAGTACTGCTCTAATTAATTACAGTTATTACGTAAACTCCCCCTATAAGTAGACAAAGATCAGTAGAATTTCGGAACCTCCTGATAACGGAGATTTCCATGAAAACAGATTTACAGAAAGTCAGATAGTTGCGGTAGTGAAAGAAGGCGATGCTGGTATGCCGGTAGCTGCGCTGTGTCGCAAGCACGGTGTTAGCAATGCCACGTACTCCCAGTGGAAGAGCAAGTACTCAGGCATACAGGTGTCCGAGCTTACGCGATTACGCGAGCTAGAAGCTGAGAATGCCAAGCTCAAACGTATGTATGCCAATCTGGCGCTGGAGAATGCAGCGATCAAGGACGTCTTAAACCGAAAACTTTGACGCCGTCGGCCAAGCGCGAAGTAATCGAACAGTTGGTGCAAACCAGATTGTCGATTATGCGCGCTTGTCAGATTGCTGGCCTGTCGCGGGCGGCGTATTACAAAAGGTCGGTACTGGCATTCGAACGAGATGCCGAAGTGATTGATGCGCTCAATGCCATCGTGACTCTGGATGGGCGCTGGGGATTCTGGAAGTGCTTTGCCAGGCTACGATTGGACGGTCGCTGCTGGAACAAGAAACGTGTACATCGGGTATATAGTGATATGGGTTTGAACATGCCTCGGCGATGCAGGAAGAGATTGCTGGGTCGGTCTCGGCAACCGCTGGATCTGACCAACGCACCGAATTGCTGCTGGGCACTGGATTTCATGCATGACACCTTGTACTGTGGCAGGCGGTTCCGAACGTTGAACGTGATAGATGAAGCAAACCGAGAGCGCCTAGCCATAGAAATCGGCACATCGATCCCTTCAATGCGGTTGATCCGGGTGTTAAGCCGCCTGATCGACTGCTATGGTGCACCCAACGCCATACGGTTGGACAATGGACCGGAACTGGTCTCACAGATGTTCACTGAATGGGCTGCGTCCAAAAGTATCGCCATCCGATATATCCAGCCAGGCAAGCCAGAATACTTTTATCGAACGCTTTAATCGGACTTACCGGACTGAGGTGCTTGATACGTATCTTTTTGCCAATCTTGAACAGGTTCAAACCATCACTGACCAGTGGCTGGTTGATTACAACGAATACCGACCGCATGAAGCGTTGGGTAACATCCCGCCGATGCAGTTCATGCCTCGGCTAACCCGGCTTCCGAATCTCTATCAGACTCTGTCTACTTGACGGGGGGGCTTACGATTACTCGAATACTCCATTTGTTTTCTTCACTTACCAACGCAACCTTTAAAAGATTGCACTTACTAGATATGTTAAAAAGGTGCTATAGTTCGAATAAACAAATTTAATATTTGATTTGAGATGGGTGGATTAAGATCAATTGGATTGGAGGCTGAATGCTTCCCTACAGTGAAAGTTTTTTTATAGATCGATCATCGGCTATTGCAGGCAAGATGCTCATGAGTTTTGTTCAAGCACTGCTTATTTGCTCGACCTTCGCCATCTCAAATCCCACTTTTTCGCAGCCCTTGCCGCACCTCGATCTATGGCGGGAAAACTCGCCATTCTGTTTCGTGCATACAGAGAATCGGATTCCGATTCTAGTTTTTACTTGTAATGAGCAGAGCGTTGGAAGTATTACAGGAGAGTTTGATACCAAGCTCTGCTTCCCCACCAAGGGTGGTGAAGATATGGCGCAGCCATGCAACGATGGCGATATGACTCTATTCAATGGCCTTCTCTGTAGTGCAAATATTCCTGAAGGATGCGATGCCGTAGTTCAATCTCAGGATCTGAAGACTGGTCAATGGTTTCGGTCGCCTCGCAGAATGATTGCTGGGCCAGCTAATGTGATGAACTCATTTTCACCCGATATGGCTATTGGCTTATACCATTGGCTAGTTAGCTCTCCAACGCCTCAAAATAAAGCTAAATTTGAGGCATGGATCAATTGGCTCTCCATGAACAAGAGGTGTCTGGATGCCGAGTGCAAACGCCAATGGCCGAGATTTTGCCCTGATGATGATGTCGATCAACCCAATGCAGAGTATGGCTGCACAATGCGGCCAGGAGATTTAGCGACACTCGGAGTTGTCACTGAAAAAATGGGGATAGTCATTCGAGACAAGCAAATAAGAGAATTGACTGAGGAGTGGAGAGCCTCTGCTACCACACTAGCATGGATTTCGGCCCACACAAATGAAGTCGGATATCGATTGCATCTTGCCGCATCAGTTCTCTACCTTTATAAGAGACTAGGAATTAAAGAAGATATTCTTAATGATGCAGAGCTGTCGTTGGTGACGAGACAGCCAAAGAATCCATTCTTTGCCTTCATTTATGGCGATAAAGTGAGAGCCAAGTCATTGGTGTCGTCTCTTTGCCCAGCTAATCAAGCCTCCATTGTTCCTGTGGGGCAGCGCGATGAGTGGTCTTGGGAACGAAAGGATTCCGATGAGGCTTGGAAACGCAGCATGCTTTGGGAATGTATCTTTATATCAAGTCTACTTCAGGAACGGCAAAGGAGTGAATGATGCGTGGCACTTTTATCTTAATAAGTTTTTTGTTAAGCATTATCTCTGCAAAAGCAATTGCTAATGATCTGTACAATAGTTTCGTAGAAAGCATTCACCAAGCTAACTCACAGGCACATGTTACACTCTCGAGCGGAACCTATATTACCGAAGTGGGTGATTCAAGAATGGTTTGGTATCTTGAGGGTGGTAACCGGGCAACCATCGCGTTTCAGTATGGCAATAAAACATTACAGAAAGGCTCGATTTCATTCTTTGATCCTTTAAAAGTAGAAATTCGCGCTGCTTCTGGATTATGTTCTATCTTTAAGATTAAGAAACTGTCATTTGAAAGTGGCGGGGCGCTGGATCCTGATAATTCGGATTTTAAACTTGACCCTCCTTCGTCAGGTGCATGTAATAACTCAAAGAATGCAGTATTGCTGGAGCAACATTTAGCTCTTTCAAATGACTCTGGTCTTTTCTTTCATGGCAGGGTGTTTGCAAGCTCAGACAATTTCAAGAAGTGTAAAGACCCCAAATGTGGATCTATCAAAAATGGTCAGCCCATATCAATGGTGGTATTCTTCTCCAAGTTGATGCCAGACGGGGCGTTGGAAGCTATAGCGGTTCGCTGCGTCCTAATGCAACTCTGCGCTTCCCCAATAATGGCGGATGGATTCAGGTTAGCGAGGGAACTCAAGCTAAGATTTCTCAGCTTACCTACGATCTAGTCTCGGAGTCTGGAAGCGCATTCATAAACGAGATAGCCATTAATGTACGGGCGGGTAGCATTAGTACCAACGACAATGTCTTGAATCTCGAAAATGGTTCACGTATTGCTTTGACATCCATCGACATCGAGCAAAAACCGGGGGTCACCATTGTTAAAGATGGTGATATTTCTGGTGCATTGGGTAGTCAATCTGTTCTTCTTTTGTCTTCTTCAGCAGGAAAGAAGAGTACTGTAACCTTCAACAAGGGTGAAGTTGACATGAAGCACGTGCGTATGATGTACTCAGATAACTCCAGTTCGTTAAAGGCCCAGTATGCTCAGATCAAAGGCGACATAAGAGACGCATTTTTCTATTTTTCAGAACGCAATAGTCTATCGTTTTCGAATCTGAGCTTTCAGGTCGATCTCAAGTGTGAAAGTGTTACGGCTGAATGTGATGGTGTTGAGTGGAGTTCGGACGGTAAGGTCAAACTAGTCGGCTCGATTTCTCCTTTCGAGGCGAATATTAACGGTGGTTCGTGGGCGCTTGACTCAATAAATACCCTGAGGGTAACTTCAGGAGCCATTAAGGCGCCACTGCTTAAATTGGATAGTACTGCTGCTTTTTTTCCGATTTCGGGAAGATTTAATAAATTTGAGCTCCAAGTTGATAGCCAAAACTTCAGGTTGTCTTCTGATTCGTCGGTGGCTTTGGCTTCCGTTAAGCTGAGGTCAAATGATATTAATCTGAGCCCCGATGAATCCTATCCTTCTGGATCGATGAGCTTTGATGGAAGCATTAATTCTGCCACTTTTGGAAATATTGATAGAGTTGGGGTTGCAAATGCCTCAATGAGCCTCAGTCTCTCACGAAAGCCCGCAGATACCGTTCAAATTGATGATGGAACCATTAGTGCATCTGCCACGGTTAAGGATTCTGCAAACGATGATGCTTCTGCCTCAGTTAACTTGTCGTCTATTCGGGCATCTGCGAGTGAATTAACCGCTGACTTTTCTATGGCACTAAATAGCCTTGGCACAACGGTGCGGATACCACCTGAACACAAGTCGGAGAAAGAAGGTGGCGATTTAAGTAGTATTGAAGCCAACATAAACCTGCATGAGGTTCCGATTGGAGTCACTCTTGCTCGTCCTTTTATTTTCTCGGGTAAGTTGACAGCGAAAGAGGGCATTGTAAACATTGCCCCCATCAATGGGGTGCCATTAGCTTTAGATATTAGCGTGCCCTCTCAAGAGTTGGTATATATCAATGTTAACCACAGGTTTCCTGGCGGTTCGGAGAATTTGTGTAATCCAAAGGTCAACTTGAATGGGGGTGTAAATCGTATTAACGGGCAAGCCGACTTTGCGCTTAATAATGGATCCGTATCGCTAAATCTCAGGAATTTTGTGCTCGAGGGAAATATCTCAATGAGTGCAGAAGATAGGAACTGCAAGTATGTAGCAGGATTGATCTGTGGTGCTATTGGTTCAATTGCGGGGCCGGCAGGGGCAATTAGTGGAGCTTATCTGTGCGCTTCCAAGGTTCAGGCTGCAGAGAAACAGGCTTCTGAAAAGATCAATGAAGCAATTCATGACACTATAAGCTCATACAAATTCACTTTGGGGCAATAGATGACTAGGTCGGAAGCTGAACACTGTTGCTGACTGCAACTCCTATACCGAGGGGTTCAGATACCATCTTGAATTGCAAATATTGTATGATTAAAGTTTACATCAAATAAAATGTTTTAACTCCATAGATTCAGATAGCTTACGCATGAGATTGCTCCTATAACGACCTAGTGAGAGCTTTTTCCTATCATCACTATGTTTATGACTATCGATTAATAAAGACACCAGAAGTAACCACAAATCTATCGGTTGTTCCCTATGTGCTCATCACACCAAGCAGTTCATGCACAATATTGACTGACTCGATAACTTCAAGATGACTAACTATCAATCCGGAAGAACTATCCATATTGAAAGAAGCCATTTGCTCGGAACAAGGTGATCGTCTGATTGGAACGGTAGAAAGAACACATCTCTTTGAGTTGATGGATCAGTTGAATCGCCCCGAGTTTTGAGGAGGCTTCGATATCTGAGAAAATGGAGCCATGCACAAATCGTATAAATTTTCCCCCGAAGTAAAAGAACGCGCAGTCTGGATTGACCTTGCCCTGCAATGACCAGATCAAAATTGACCGGGTCAAATCGATTTGGAGCGAGCAACATTTCCTTACCTACTGCTTCTTCGTACCTCGCTGGCACCGCTTCAGCAATACTTGTCTATTTAGTCGTCACCAAGGGGCTATCAGATATTGAAATCAGCCCAAATGCAATGATGATCAGATGCCTCGGTAGTGGCAGTGATACCTTCGAAAGATCGCCAAAGCCTCGGATGGTAGGTACCACGGCGCTCAATACCTACATCGACTAGCACATCCTTCAAAGCACTAGACATAATGATGTAATCGATCTTGTTGCTAGCGGTGCCTGTGCCGTATGTTCCCGGTCGGTCAGTTGGGTAATTCGGATGGCTTTGGATATCTGACCAATCATCTTTCAGAAGCGGAGCAACAGCATCGCTGTCTGGTGTGTCGTTGAGATCGCCTGCTACGATGACAAGCGGAGTTATTTGTTGCTGTGCGGTCCTCGCAATTTCAGCGGCACGGATTCCCTGTGCCCTCCGTCTTGCTTGAGCCTGAGCGTTGTCTCCACCTCGTTTGGATTTGAAATGGTTCGGGCAAACAACGAGCTGTTTATCCGAAGGAAGGTTTACCACATATTCCGGGCAATCTCTCGAAAAAACAGGTTTGCCTTCGTACTCATCATCGACATGCGATCTAATGCTAACGATTGGGTAGCGACTAAGCAATCCGGCATCAATGCCACGAGTATCATTGCCGTCAATCACCATCACGTGTGGGTAGCGCCCTCCAAGTATCGAGGAAAGCACTTGGTCATTGAATCGCTGAAGCGTTGGGCGGTTTTCGACCTCCACACAGATGAGGATGTCGGGCCTCACTGCGTCTATGACACGACCGGTGTTCAGGATAGCCTCCCACGACACATCGTCGCGGCGAAGCTCGAACCATCCAGTCCATTCTCCCCGACCATTGGCAACCACAGTGATAGTGCCGTCGTCGGCTCTGTGAAAAAGATGTCCACGTACCTTGTTGAGCACCACTAGAGCGTTATCTGGAGGATTTAATGCCGAGAAATGATACCGCTTATCGAGTTCAACGAGCTTTTCCTTGTCGCTATCGCTGTACTCCTGTTTGACCACGATCTGGTTGGCCAATGCATGATCATCGATAGCTTGTTGACCATCTGCTCCACCAGTGACCATCGCTGAAGGTCGTGTGAAGAGGTTCTCCAAATTGTACGACGCAATTCGAATTGGCATGGCACAGATTCTCCTGCATTAAATAAAGTTAAGGCATCATATTAATTTGTTTTGTCATACTCATGACAGCACATCTCGCAATGCTGCCGCTAAAATCTGAACCAGAACAATCGAGAATTGCTACTCGTGATGATTTTGGAAACCGAGCAACAACCAATAATTCCGTGACCGCATTTTATGTCTACTATATGAATAATAGACCAGAAAATATAATTTCGTAAGCAGTTCACAGAAAGATCAGAGGAATTTGAGTTATATAGAACAACCAATTAAGATATTTTGTATTGCAAAGTGCACACAATAGTAGTCAATCGAAGCATTTGTTCATAGCTGATAAATCATCATCCTTTCGCACGCAATACCCCAAGTTTACTTCGAAGTAAGCCTATCCAATCAATCCCATTAAGCGCAGCAAAACCGGCAACCTGTTTCTAGGCTTGTCTGCTTTCGCTCGTCCTAAAAAAGGAGAAAAAATGTGTAATCCCAAATCGACAAGGGAGCGGCGTCCTATTGCCCTGTTTCCTTTAGGCAAGATTTTTGCAACCCCTGGCGCA
>NZ_FNOE01000054.1 GCF_900106555.1 Nitrosomonas oligotropha
CTTCCCGATAAAACCCAGCATAGTGCAGCTTGCTTTCTCACAAGCACTGTTGCTCAATGTCCTTACCAGATCGACTATGCTTATTCTGACAACGGTAAAGAATTTAAAGGAACTGACAGCCACGCTTTCGTCAAAGCTTGCAGGCAGCACGGTATCGGTCAGAAGTTTACCCGCATCAATCGTCCGCAAACCAACGGTAAAGCTGAGCGGGTTATCCGCACCCTGATGGATATGTGGCACAGCAAGATTCACTTTAAAGACTGCGCCGATCGGCACATTCAGCTTCTCCGTTTCATTAATTTCTACAATACCGTTAAGCCTCATAAGAGTTTGAATAATGCCACCCCTTATGAAATACTCAACGCTTATTTCAATCAACCTATCTGTAAACAACTCTGAGATTTCTTACAGCTATTTATTATTGCAAGCAGACTTGAAGCTTGTATCTCTAACATGAACGAGCCTATTTTCGAAAACTCAAAACAGGAACTTATCGGGTATTAGAGTTCAAGAAAATTTTTTCTGATAAATTTTCTTTACCGTCATTAAGATATGTTGGCGCTCTATTGCATTGAGTCCGATGAACCAACAACTGCCAATCCATATCATAAATGTTACTACGACCATAAATATTAGTTCAATCCACGAATTACATGAAAAATTCTGCATTAAAATTGTTCCAGTAATTCCCGAAAGAAGTAAACACCATACAGGTCCGATAATTGATTGCTGCAGATAACTGAGCATGCGAATTTCTACTAATCTGACCACGTAAATACTCAGCAATACTATTCTGATCAGCTTACTGATGATCGTGCCATACAGAACGCCAACGACTCCTACTGTTGTAAATCCCACAAAATAAATTGAGACTGCAATATTCAGAATAGCGGTCAAAATTAACAAAATCGCCAAAAATTGTAACTTTCTCATCCCCAGAAGGATAGGCCATTGCGTTCCCGATGCGTAGGTCATTAAATCCACAATTACAAATGCTTGCATCACTTGCACCACAATCAAATAATCTTCGCCCAATGAATCAAAGAGCCATAATCGCGCGACTGGTTCCGCAAAGATAAAAATACATGCTGAGACTAGACTACCCAGCAGTAAAGTATATTTCGCCCCCAAACAGAATGTTTTCTGAAGCTTCTCTTTATTTTCAGTGGTATGAAACTTTGTTGTCAGTGGATAGAGTTGTTCGGTAAGTGTCATCACTATTGGATTGAACATCGCGGAAATCTTTGATGCTGGCTGATATAAAGCGACACCCACTGGTCCCATGAATGATGATAAAACAATCGAATTCGCTGTATTCGTAAGCGTCTGAGCGAGCTGTATAACATAGAGGTACCCCCCCAAATGAAACAAAGGAATCAATCGTTTTCCATTTAAAAAATGGATATTTATTTTTGCACCTTCGCAAAATCTATGAAAAAAAACAACAGTCAGTACTAAAACGATGGCCTCAGATGTCAGCATGACACCGACCCAGCCATATAGGGGACTCTCGACGACTGGAATAATAATTAGAAGCGCTATGCTGGATATGATCCCACTAATCATCTGCACCGAATTGATTACATCAAATCGATGATAACTGGAAAGTGCTGCAGAAAAAACCGGTGTAATGAAGGAAAAGAGGATAGACAGCGTTCCATAGAGCCGAATCATTGTTATAGCATCTCCCTGCAGTGATTCGGAAACCTTCAAAGCTTCGACAGTCCATGGTGCAAGCATCCACCCAATGAATCCGAGAAGGCAAGCAATACAAAGATACAGTACCAATGCTGTACTGGCCAGCTCACTGAAAGCTTGCCGGTCATTACGTGCAACTTGTTCCGTCAATTCACGTCCCAATGCGCTTCGTAACCCCAAATCCGCTACTACAGCCATGCTGACAATTACACCGAGCAACCCGACTAAACCAAACCCCTCCTTGCCTAACCGGCTTAGTAGAAACGGCACTATAATTAGTGCAAGCGCACCACGGACACCAACCGCTAACCATCCTGTAAAGGTATTCCTTATTATTTGCTTGACTACACTCAACGCTATACCTAATTCTGTTTTAATATTGTTTTAATCTTGGCAATCATGGTTGGCGGCAAACTAGCTCTTACTATATTAATCAAAGAGATGAAAATGTAACACACCAAGCAGGAAGGAAGCTTCACGCCATTCTCTTTGGCCAATTTAATACTGGCCCGGGCAAATGGATCTTTATGTTGTAGCAGAACTTGCTGACAGACATACCTTAGCTCGGCTTGCTTCTTATACTTTTTTATGTCAAAAAGATTAGCAAATTCATTCATCCTGCCGATCGAATCTAGAGTCATCAATGTTCGAGAACACTTAGCGCAAACAGAACAATTCTCGTGAGACTCTTGCACTCCTACACACACATTCAAATAGCGATGAACTGGCTCATAATTAACTATATGCCGTATTTTCTCTATCCGAGAATATGGGGTCCCATCTGGAATTAACTCTAATGATTCGGTTGAAAGCAACGGAAGAAGAACCGGATCAAATATCGCGACATCTCTATTCAGATAAGCTTCATAATATTTTAATAGCTCCAAATAGGAAAAACCCGTTGATGCAAAATAGTATTTACCAAACAAATTCTGCATGATAAGAACACCGGAAACCGTTGTTAACGAATGAGTCAGTTGATGCCCCCATGGATGAAAATCATGAAGATTAGAATCTAAAGGAATAAAATCAAGACCAAGCTCATTTGGAAAAGTATTTAGGTATTGGTAGCGATTATGGTACTTGGTGCGTGCGAATATCCTCTCTTTTTCCGTATTTCCTGAACCATGTGATCCAACATTCAGGAAAAGAAAACTATTGATTTTATAATCAGGATCTTTTTCCAATTCATAGCGATCATAAATGGTGCAAAAAGAATCGACCCCTCCTGAAAAACCTGTACCAACACCTCGACAATTCAATCGCTCGGTACTGATCTCATCTGCAGTGATTTTTATTTGCTTAGCCGAAGGCGAAAACACCATCAATAAGGGAATGACATAATTGTTCAAATTGAATAGCAGTTTTTTGGAAACACATCCTTCCAAATGAATATCCTCCCCATATTGCATAGCGGGAAAAATCATACCAACCAGAAAACCATCCAATCTATTGCAGCACAAACCATGAGCATATTTTTCGGTAGTTAAAAACCAAAGCTCTTTGAGTCCTAGTTGTTCACTTTCAATTGAGACAGAAAGCTTCACTTCGTAATTATCTTTAATTGTCTTTAAATTAAAAATTTTCATTTACTCTCCCATTTCAACTACGCTCAACACTCCGTTAGGCGATCTAATACAGCCATTTCTATCTCATATCTAAGGAATTTGATGCAGCAAGATTCATGAATAACATATTCGCAGTTTACAAACCGGCAGATTCTCTTATGAAACTTAACGGATTAATCAATACACAGTGACTATAACAATCGATAGAACTGTAAAAGTACAATGAACTGAGGTGAAATCAGCAGACTGAAATCATATGATCCGCAGCAGAACGAGCGCGCTGCCTCCACTCTGGAATACGCTGTTCCAATAAAGCCTTAATTTCACGCTCTTCGGCACGCATTCTCTCCAAGGATTCCCATAAAGCTATCCTAGAAAGCTCTGGTGTCCGAATCACATATCGTAAATCACCGAATAAATCAGTGTTTAATCCAATGGCTTTAACGCTGTAAGCAATAGATACAGTAGGCACATGAGTAGACCACGCTGCAATAGTCGCATGAGTACGGGCTCCGACAAAGAAACGGCACCGAGAGATCAAATATTTGACCTGTACAGCATTCATGTCGCGCGGCGCTAGTCTAATCCGGGCTGCAACCGTTCCAGATGGTAAAGCAACTCGATTGATCAGACGCTGCATATAATGGAAATCACTATTCCTCTCACTTCCGTCGATACTATCCACGTGCGGTATCAGTACGACAGATAGATCCGTCCGCTTAATCACATCTTGAAAGAAATCCAACACCGCATTTTCCATTTCCAACACATGAGAGTCATTATTACGAAAGCTTTTGATCAGGGGACTAACATTAAATCCAAGTATCCCTTCGCCGAGTTCGGAAGGAAGTATGGCCGAGATATCCCAAGGCTCTGGCATCATAATGAAAGCAGGATCAGCCACTAACTTCACATTACGCAATCCTAATCTCTCGAGATAATCTTGACTCGATGTTTCACGTACTGAGATACCGGAATATTTTGCAAGATGTTGCCTCATGTATCTCTCTAAATCAGGCTCAGATTCAAAAGGACCAACCGACGCAGCCCACAAATACAGCGGATGCTTATCAGCCATATAGCTTTCTGCTTGTCCCACAAATTTAATTAAAGAAGGCACTTCATAATCTAGAGAAAGAACATCGCCCCCCGTCATAATTCCAGCAGTAGTATCACGCAAACCTTGCCGGACATCTTTGGGAATTCCCGGTGTTGGAATCCACACACGCCTTAGGTTGGGAACGGTTTTCTGCAATCTGATCCAGACCCTGAAATATAAAGGTATGCGATAAGCCGGTATGAACCTTATTCCCATTTTATCAGGGTCTGCGAGTTGCTCTTGGTCTTTTTCTCGATTGCTACTAGGCGCAAGGAACTCAGCATCTGGTTGCAGCTCACGAATAATGGTAGAAATACCACGTAACAGTGCTTCGCATCCCCGGTTTGTAAGTGTTCCGTGACCTAACAAATAATATTGATTTTTCATTTCGACCACTATTAATATTTATAAATTAGAATTTGAAGAAATATACTAAATAATAAATAAAGAAATTCTGAGTGTGTTGATCATTTAACAAGACCAATTTGTAATCGGCAAGTTACCGCTCATCCTGAGCTTATCGAAAGACTCGATCAGAACTTTTGTAGGAAAACCTTGAACTAGAGTTAATCAAGTGTCAAAAGATTTATTAATAAGTCTAAAAAAATTAAAGTAAGTAAGAGGTAATAATTTGAGAACTTGTGGGGAAAAAGATGAGTAGAAGCCCACTAAGCGACTCATGAGACCATTAATCATTATGGTAATACGCGCGCCATACTCTCCAGTATTTTAAAGACGCAGTACAGTCATCCCGAAACTGATTAATCAAATCATTTATTTAAGAATTACAGAATCAATCACGTCCATCTTCTCACGAATGTAAAAAGGGCGGATATGATTCCCATCCTTATAGATTGGCCTCCCTAATGAATCAAATGATGAGCAAATATTAATCATCGGGCAAATCAACTCACTTTGTTTTAAAACAACGACGCCTGAGTCACTAAGTAGCAACTTCATCTCATCTTCAAGCGAAGTTTGTCTACTATCTCTAGGGAAAGTATTCGAGATTATCTTCACATCATATTTTCTATCAAATGAGAATGTAAGAGAACGTCGGCTGCCACCCTCACCTATCATTTCCGATGGATTAAACTCTTTTCCAGATGGGTTATCGAGAAGCACATAAACTGAATAATTTTTAGACAATTTTTTGACAAAATCTCTAAATTCAAATAGTGACTTATCTTTTCCCAATCCGCCTCTAAACTTTTCAATATGTTCGCCATCTCTATAATAATAATCGTATTTGTCGTCAAACGCTCGCGATACTAATGTATGTGTTATAAAATAACAATTCCAACAAGCTCCGATCAATATAGTTTTTACCGACTTATTTTCACGTAAGAATCCCTCAAATTTATCAGTAAATCCTCGACAATTTTGATGCAAATCCTCGTATACTTTAGGAATCGGAAGACATCCTCCTTCTGTAATAAAAGCAATGTCTTTAGATTTACCATCCTTCGTTAGTAACGTTACTCGTGGTCCATATTGCTCAATGTGAGAATCTCCGAATAATACCACCTCAGGATTAGTAGATCGATTCACATAAATATCAATACCTGAAGTTTGTTCCTTTTTTAAGCCATGGGGATACTCCCAGTCACCAATAGCTTTTAAAATTTGCGGATCAACTGATGATGAGAGTCTTGTGCTTGAGAGTAACTCAAGCTTATAAACCCCAGCCCCCATCACTCCCAGTACAATCATAGAAATACTCAATCCTATAATCTTTTTTCGACTACCCGAACCAAAGCGTAATGGTTTCTCAACAAACTCGTAAGTCAGGTAAGCAAGTAACACCGCAGATAAAACCAAAGCACCTCTAACAACTCGATCAGGTGTGGCACCCTCAATTATTCGAGCAAAGGAAAGTAGCGGCCAATGCCAAAGGTATAGTGGAAAGCTTATCAAGCCAAACCAAACTGCTAGTTTATTCGAAAAAATCTTACTGTTAAGCCATGACTTAGCACCCGCTGCAATCATTAATACAGAGCCGGTAACAGGCAAAAGTGCCCACCAACCAGGGAATTCGTTTTCGGGCCTTGTAAGAAACACAGCCAACAGTAGAAGAGCGAAACCTGTAATAGAGATCGTGTTGGATTGTGTAGCCGTTAATCTTGTAGTATTGATGTGTTTATGCAGAGTTAAATACGCAAGAATACCTCCTGCTGATAGTTCCCAGAATCTAGTCAAAGGAGAGTAAAATGTTGCAACCATATTATTTCCAATGCCATAGATATTCAGTGAAAAAGAAATAAGAAAAACACTTAAGGTAATCAGTAGCAATCCAAACCTACTTTTCCAAGCCACCCAAATCAGTAAGGGCCAGATAATATAGAACTGCTCTTCAATCCCTAAGCTCCACAAATGTAGTAGCGGTTTAGATTCAGCAACATTATCAAAGTATCCGCTCTCGCTCCACAAAACAAAGTTAGCTGCAAATCCCGCTCCAGCAAATATGTGCTTTCCTAGTTGCTTAAACTCATCTTCAAGCAAGACATACCAACCAAAGATAAAGCAGAAAAACAGTACCAACAATAGCGCTGGAAAGATGCGTTTAACTCGTCTTATGTAAAACTCCGCAAAACCAAAAGTACCTCTTTCAAGATTCGTAAAAATAATCGTAGAAATGAGATATCCTGATATTACGAAGAAGATATCAACACCAACAAAACCGCCTTCAATCTTTGAAGGAAAGGCGTGGTACAAGATGACAGAGAGTACGGCAAAAGCCCTTAAACCGTCGATATCTGGACGATACTTTGGATGTGATAAGTGCTCTTTTGATTTTGTCATCAAATTAACGATCTAAGTCGCAATGGTCATTTAATATACTTGAGACATACTTCATAGACCAAGCTAAGCGGAATTTTCGAGTATAAATAAAACTTCTAAACCTAGACTAAAGAAGTTAACATTATTTGACAAGCTGTGACAGTTAGTTGGCAAATTCATCGCCGCTAAAAAGATATACAAAAAAGACCAGAATATTCTTAGACCTGTACAAAATCACGCAAATTTCTTTTCTCAGTGTAGATTAAAATTTATTTGTAAGTTATCGGTTATTTTATTTTTTCTCGCAAACAAGAAGTATTGCTATCAACCTGAATTGAACGGTTGAGAGTGTGCGATATCCCTATGCTTGCGTGATTATTCAACTATTGGCAAAGAGCCGGGGTGGCCTTTTTAAATATACGCCATCGCCAATAGCATGTACCAGTATTTCCTCTATTACGAACATATTACCACTGAACCAATGCACTTGGCCGCCAAAGGCGCATTCTACAACATAACGAGCTTTTGTGATCAGATTGTTGCGTGTAACTGCCGCCGTGTCAATGGATTGTTCTTCGCGATCTGACTCTGAATACCGTTTCTAATACTGCATTCTCAAAGCATCGCAATACTTCTGATTGCAATACGCTTTATCGACATGAACACAGGTGACCTTGCCCTGTAGAAACGTATTTCTTAACTGAGGTTAAACTATAGAAGCTAAGGAGACGAAGAAATGAAAGCAGAAAAGGTCAAGAGAGCTTCGTATACACTGGAATACAAATTGGAAGCGGT
>NZ_FNOE01000071.1 GCF_900106555.1 Nitrosomonas oligotropha
GGGCGTAATCCTTCTGACGCACGTCCAGTGTTTGATACGACCACTCAAGCAGATGATGGCCGCCGATTCCGGTTGGCTTAGATGTTCGGTCAGTTTTTCCCAATAGGCATCCAGTGTCACGCCATCCATATTAAATGCGATTCCTTTACGTAGTTTGCGCTTTTGGTACTTTTTCACGGATTTGATGGCGATGTCGATGAAGCCGCCTTTGGCGTCAATATTTTCAAAACCCCAAATCAAGGCTTCTTCAAGTTTGTCATGTTTATCCAAATAGCCGATCAGCTTTTTAAACAAAACTTTCCTTTGGCTGGCTTTGCGTCCCAGTTTGCGATCATAGTGGAATTTGCCGATGACGGCTTCGGTGGCATTCATCACCGAATAAACGCCACATAATCCATCAATACTGCCTTGCCGGATGGGCATGATGCTTTCCTCCTCATCCATACCAGCTACCAGATTTTGCTGACTGCGTTGTTGTGGAACAACTGGCCATCCCGGATATAGCGCTGCAACATCACATCCGACTTATGCGCAGTTTGCTGACGAATTTTCCAGCAACTGACCCCGGCTTTGGCCGCACTGGTAACTAAACCCGCCCGCAAGCTATGGCCGGAATACTGTTTGGGATTCAATCCGACCTCAGCCACACGCTGCTTGATGATCAGCGCTACCGATGCGGCGCATAATCCGTAATCCGTTATTTGCTCGAAGCGGTTCATGCGGCGAAACAATGTACCAGTTTTGATGGCTGATTTTTTGAGCCACAGTTTCAAAGCCTGCACCGGGCATTGACGGCCATTGGTATAGGGAATGGCGACATTGCGGCCAATGCCATTTTGGTCTGTTTTGCTGCGGCGCATCTGGATCAGCACACCTTCAGTCACAAACCGCACGTCTTCAACTTGCAGTGCGACCAATTCCGAACGGCGGAATGCTCCGGCAAAGCCTATCAGTAGCAGTGCTTTGTCGCGTAATCCGATCAGTCCGGTTAATTTTCTCGTAATCTTCACCAGATCGGTCTTCAGCAAAGGCATGACCTGGCGCTGCTTGCTGCCGTTGATGCGCCGGATACCGCGCAGTGTATCGGTGACCAATGCTGATCGAGTCGGTGATGCAAATCCTTTATCTTTATGCGCATGACCAATTGCCACCACCCGGCGATTGAGCGTTGCCAGTGACAAGGTATTGGCATGAACAGCCAGATAGGATGCTACACAATGCGGGGTTGCTGGAATCTTGCCGCCGCTTTCCAGGAAATGTGCAATATCGCTCCGGTAGGCCAACTGGGTATTCTTGGCTTGCGTGGCGGCCAGATAGGTGCGGACTTTTTTGCGGGTATCGCGGCTTGCGAGTATGGGTTTGATTTTCATATAGCCTCCTACCGGACATCGACGTAGCGCATACACACGCTTAACAAATGCTCGTAGTCGCTGGCTGTGGCTTCGCGCATGAAGTTTTCCGCCAGTTCCGGGCGATTGCTATTCAGGATGGCGCGGCGGACCAGGCCGAGAATCATAAAGGCGTTGCCATCCTTGCCGGTCAGTTCCACCACGGCATCGGTTAATGGTGAATCGGATTTTTCAATCAATTTCATATGAATCTCCATAAGTAATGGATAACCCAATCATCACGGTTGCTATAATGATCAGTTATCGTAAGTAATAAAAAAGCCCGCCAGCATTGAATCTGCTGACAGGCTAATGTTTGGGTGTTTTCGTTTATTTTGCTCCCATAACACCCGAAAGGAGCTTATTGTTATTAAAAACCAATAGCAAAAGTCTGGCTCAATATTCCTCAGGCAACAGCAACGTGGTGACACTGCGATCAGCTTCGGTGATGATCCATAGATTCTGATCGTCGCTGATGGTGTAACTCGATAAGATGCGCCAGCCGTTCTCGACCGAACGCAGGTTTTCTTCTGCATCGCCGGGTGGCACGTTGCCCCAGTCACCTGATTGATGTCGTTTGATCAAATCCATCGCATTGATGGCATACCGATCCAGTGCTCCGAGTGCGCCAGGGGTTGCAAAAATCTTGCCTAAAGGAAACAGGGCAATAGGACGCCGCTCCCTTGTCGATTTGGGATTACACATTTTTTCTCCTTTTT
>NZ_FNOE01000053.1 GCF_900106555.1 Nitrosomonas oligotropha
TTGAACATGGCATTAATCACCCGTAAACCGGGCAAAGTGATTCACCACAGCGATCAAGGCAGTCAATATACCAGCGTTGAGTTCGGCAAGCGATGTAAAGAGATGAGAGTTCGCCCTTCTATGGGCAGTGTGGGTGATACCTATGATAACGCAATGGCTGAGAGCTTTTTCGCTTCCCTGGAATGTGAGCTGATCGACAGGCGCTCATGGAAAAACAAAACTGAAGCAAGGTTAGCCATATTCACCTGGATCGAGTCCTGGTACAACCCCACTCGCAAGCATTCCGGACTGGGATACTTGTCACCGAACAATTTTGAGAGAAAACTGAATGAAAATAATCAAATCGAAATAAACTTTAATCCGCTTTACCGGTCGAGACCTTCTCGATTCCATGAAAAAATGTCCGTCAAAATGGGACAACTCCAACTCCATTCTTCGAGTTTTACCCCGAGCTGCGGGTACTGGATGAATTCCGCGATTGCCGCGAAATTTAGTGTGCCTCAGTGGTGCATTTTTACACCGCTATTTATAACTTCTCGTTTTAACATTGCAATCGAGGATACTACTATCCTCGATTTAAAAACCGATTCTTGACTTATCGTAAAGAAATGGTGACTGTGGTGTTTTGCGTCAAGTCAATTATGGTAACTGTCATGATATAGATGTTGCCAGATCAGCCCCAGTATGTATGCGGTCAGACTTCACGTCCGAATAGCCCGTCAAGGATTTTTCTGTCGATATGCTTGTCAAGGTAGGCCGCACCAAATCCACCGTAGAGTTCTTTCTTCGTAACATCCAGTTCCGACGCTTTAGCCGCCAGTATTTCACGCGTAGAAGGACGCTCGCACATTGCATCGTAAAATGTCTGTAATGCAGGATCGTCTCGAAACAAATGCATCTCGGGTATTTCGAACAATTCAGAAAACATTTGGCTAAGCTCGAGCGTGTAGAACAACTGAAAATCTGGCAAAAAAGGTTCTTTGCCAAGTAGGAACGGATCCATTCTCGAGCCATTAACGAGTCGGGATAGCCACAATTTGCTTAGTAAGACAGAAAAAAGATTATAAATATGGGCTTCTTTATCAACCTTGAGTTTCCAAGCTTTTGGAAAATATCCGCTGACAACGAACCAGTTGAAGAATGGACCTGCTATGGAGAAAGTGATGAAGTCATTCTTGGCATCGACCTGCGCGCAGAACAACGGATCATCAATAGGGTAAAACTTTTGCACTTCTGGGTAAATTTTTGCGAGATAACGACAAATAGCGTGACTTTCTGCAATATCAACACCATTAACATCCCTGAGACTGGGAATTTTTCCAAGAGGGTTTCTTTCTAAGTGTTCTGGCGTGAGCGTGCTCCCTTGAAACGGAGACACTCGTTCATAGCGATACGGTAGACCAGATTCCGAGAGGATGTGCGCAACCTGACTCATATAAGGTGAGAGCCAGAATCCGTACAGCGTGCGTTCGACATTTGATTGTGTGGACATAGAAAATTCCTTTTGCAATGTAGTTTATTGTTAAATAGTTATCTTCGTTAGGGGCATGGTGCTGATGTTTGCCGCCGGTAGTAGTGCCAAGGGTGTTTAGTTCTTCCTGTAGGGTAATCTCTTACTAAAGCAAAGTAATTAGCAAGTGATCAGAGTATAGGTCAGCAGACGGATGGTCGTGTAGTATGTTAAATTGGCACTCAGTGTCCTATTTTTGAAACTATGGGGGGGTTCCTATGCAAGACCTGAATGACCTCTACTACTATGTCCAGGCCGTGGATCATGGTGGTTTTGCTCCGGCAGGTCGAGTGTTAGGCATGCCGAAGTCGAAGCTCAGCCGCCGCATCGCCAAGCTGGAAGAGCGCTTGGGTGTGCGCCTGATCCAGCGCTCAACACGTCACTTTGCGGTTACCGAAGCCGGACAGAGCTATTACATGCACTGCAAGGCGATGCTGGTGGAAGCCGAAGCGGCCCAGGAAGCAATAGACACGCTAAAAAACGAGCCCCGCGGTGTAATCCGGATGACATGCCCCATACCGCTGGTGAATGCCTATGTGGGAGGGATGCTGGCCGATTTCATGGTGAGCTATCCGCATGTCACGGTGCAGATGGAAACGACTAACCGTCGTGTTGATCTGGTCAGCGAGTCGCTGGATGTGGCTCTGCGCGTACGCCATCCACCGTTACAAGACAGTGATCTGGTTATGCGCATCTTGGCTGATCGAAGCCAATGCCTGGTGGCCAGCCCCATCCTTGTCCAACGGCTCGGTTTTCCTGCTACACCAGTTGCTTTGAACAATTGGCCGAGCCTAAGCCTGGGGGAAGGGCTGCAACAAATTCATGCCTGGGTGCTGCATGGGCCAGATGGTGCACAAGCAACCCTTCATCACACGCCACGCTTCGTGACGACGGACATGATTGCGCTCAGAGATGCCGCCGTGGCCGGTGTTGGCGTAGTAGAAATGCCAGTGATTGCAGTACGAGACCAGCTGGCGGCTGGTTTATTGGTCAAACTGCTACCCGACTGGGCGCCACGCCGGGTAATCATTCATGCGGTGTTTCCGTCCCGGCGCGGTCTTCTGCCTTCCGTGCGGGCGTTAATTGATTTTCTAGCACAACGTTTCGAGACGCTGCATGACGACTAGGCAAACTTAAGAGCGCTCCGGAACTTGCCCAACGAATCCATCTCAGCGCGCTGCACTCAAATAGTTACAAAAATAGGACACTGAGTACCAATTTAACATACTACACGCCTATCTGTCGGCTGACCTATACTCTGACCACTTACCTATTGCAGGCAATGTCGGAGGACAAATGTCAAGACGATTATCTTGTAACAATCACATTACAACCATCAACGAATCACTTCAACCATTATTAATTCATGGCTTGAAAGGTATTGAAAAAGAAAGTCTCCGAATTAATCAGGAGGGATCAATATCATTGTTGCCTCATCCGGGTCAGCTTGGAGCCGCGTTGACTCATCCGAATATAACAACTGATTATTCTGAAGCGTTACTTGAGTTGATCACGCCAGCATTATCAGATGGAACGGAAATGCTGAGTTACTTGGCGGACTTGCATAAATATGTCTGCGCAAATATCAATGACGAATTATTGCTGGCGGCAAGTATGCCTGTCGGTGATTTGCGGGATCTGGCAATTCCCATTGCCGAATATGGCCCATCCAATGTCGGGAGGATGAAGCACATTTACCGGCAGGGTTTAAGCTATCGTTATGGCCGTTGCATGCAGGTTATCGCCGGAATCCATTTCAACTACTCGCTTCCCGTGCCATTTTGGCCCCAATACCAGCATTTCATGAAGCATACCGGCGATCTGCAATTGTTCACGACGCAGGCGTATATGGGAATGATCAGAAACTTGCAGCGTTATGGCTGGCTTATCCTATATTTATTCGGTTCATCCCCGGCGGTCGCCAAAAGCTTTGTCGAAAGCCGTCATTCTGCGCATTCCCGCGCCTTGGAAAAATTCGATGAAACCTCCTATTACAAACCTTACGCGACTTCTTTGAGGATGAGCGAGATCGGCTATCTGAATCCAGTTCAATCGGCATTTCATATTTCCTTTAACAGCATTGATGACTATATACGGGACTTGAGCGGGGCAACAACGATTTCTCATCTCGGATACGAGAGGATCGGGACAAAGGTGAAAGATCAGTATCGGCAACTGAATAGCAATTTCCTGCAAATCGAGAATGAGTATTACACTTCGGTGCGGCCGAAACAGCCGACGCGACCCAATGAGAGGCCGCTTCAGGCACTGGGAAGCCGGGGAATCCAATATATTGAAATACGCTCGGTGGATGTTGATATGTTTGAACCTACGGGCATTTCGATCGAAACCACGCGCTTTCTTGAAGCATTGAGTCTTTTCTGCCTATTCCAGCCCAATGCAGGGCATGACTTGAAGCAGCAAGACGAGATCAGTAATAACGCATTGATGGTGGCCAATAGCGGCAGGGATCCGGGGCTGAAGCTGCTGGATAACGGGCATGAAGTCCCGCTGCGGCAATGGGCGCTGACACTGTGCGAGCAGATGCGAGAGATCTGTGAGATCCTGGATAACGGTAATGCCAATACATCCTATACCCGTGCATTACACCAGCAAATCGAAAAAATTCGCCACCCAGAGTTGACTGCTTCAGCAAGGATGCTTTCTGCCATGCGTACTCAAAAGATGTCAGTTACCGAGCTGGTATTACAAAAATCCCATGAATACACTCGTTATTTCCAGAAATCTTCGCTAGATACCGCAATAAAGAGGAATTTTGATCTCCAAGTCAAGACATCATTGGCGGAACAAAAACAGCTAGACGCAATGAATGAGATCCCTTTCGATGAATACCTGAGCAATTATTTCTCTCAGGGCAATTCAACCAGCATTAGTCATTCCCAGGTCTTGCCTAAAAACTTATCTGAATGGAAGGTCAAAGCTGCGGCGCAATGAATTCTTATACTAATAGTCGCGCTAAAACCTACTCACTGCTTGTAATCGGATGACACCCTACTAAATGAAACTTGCCTTTATTATCGACCAGCTGGATTCTATTAAAACTTATAAGGATTCAAGTTTTGCCATGATGCGTGAAGCAGGAGTTCGCCATCATCAACTTTTTACCCTGCAACAAGGCGACTTGGCATGGAAGGGTGCGCAAGCCGTGGGATTCGCACGCGAATTGGAGTTAACCGGCAAGGATGGCGATGGACACCGCTGGTACCGGACAAAGGAGCCGGAGGAAATCCCGCTGCAGGAATTCGATGCTATTTTGATGCGTAAGGATCCGCCATTTAACATGGAATATGTCTACACCACTTATCTGCTGGAATTGGCAGAACGTCAGGGAGCACTTATCTTTAACAGTCCACAGGCGATACGCGATCATAATGAGAAACTTGCCATAGCTAAGTTTTCGCAATTTACTCCGCCTACCCTAGTGACCCGGCAGGAATCTCTGATTCGCGATTTCCTGGACGAACACCGCGACATTGTGCTCAAACCGCTCGATGGCATGGGGGGAGCCAGTGTATTTCGCATACACAGTGCCGACTACAACATTGGCGTAATCATGGAGACCCTTACGCACTATGGCACACGTACTATCATGGCTCAGCGGTACATTCCTGAGATCACTCAAGGCGATAAGCGCATCTTACTAATCGCCGGAAAACCGGTGCCTTACTCGCTTGCACGCATTCCCAAGCCAGGCGAAACACGCGGCAATCTTAACGCAGGTGGAAAAGGCGTTGCGCAGCTACTTTCCCGGCGGGATCGCGAAATCGCTGAAGCACTTGGTCCCGTGCTATACGATGAAGGCTTGATGCTGGTCGGGTTGGATGTGATTGGTGATTATCTCACTGAAATAAATGTTACCAGTCCTACCTGCATGCAGGAGATTGCCGGCCAGACCGGATTCAATTCGGCGGAAATGCTGATAGATGCGCTGGAAAGCCGTATCGCCGAGCGATACGCAACTGCCATTCATCCGGTTGAAGCGGAGCTTTCTTCATGAATACGGCAATCGAAGTCAGGCAAGTGCACAAGCATTTCGGTGCATTGCATGCCTTGAACAACATTGATCTCGAAATCAGTACCGGCGAATTCTTTGCTTTGCTTGGTCCCAATGGAGCGGGAAAGACAACGCTGATCAATATCATCGCAGGTCTTACCCTTGCCAGCAGCGGCAGTGTTAGGGTGATGGGACATGATGTCATCGCCGAGTATCGTGAGGCACGTCGCATGCTAGGCGTAGTGCCGCAGGAGTTGGTATTTGATCCGTTCTTTACTGTTCGGGAAACGCTTGTGTTTCAATCCGGCTATTTCGGCATAAAGAAGAATAACCGCTGGATAGACGAGATAATCCATCATCTCGATCTTTCCGATAAGGCCGATACCAACATGCGTTCGTTGTCCGGCGGCATGAAACGGCGTGTTTTGGTAGCGCAGGCGTTGGTTCACAAACCCCCGGTAATCATTTTGGATGAACCTACCGCAGGTGTGGACGTGGAATTGCGCCAGTCCCTGTGGCGTTTCATTAAGCAATTAAACCACAACGGTCATACCATTGTGCTCACTACGCATTATCTCGAAGAAGCAGAGGCTTTATGCAACCGCGTGGCAATGCTCAAAAATGGCAGTATCATCGTGCTCGATAACGTCAGAAATCTCATCAGCAACATCGCTGGATATCGGATACGACTCCAACTATCTCCTGACACTATTCCGGTAGCTTTACAGCCATTGACGATCAGTCATGACCAAGGCTACTACGTTCTGGCAATCGAGGAATACTTCCAACTTGAAAATGTGATGGCCGTATTGCGCTCGACCCAGACCCAAGTCCTGGAACTACAGATATTGCAGCCAGACCTTGAGGAAGTGTTCGTGAAAATTATGCACGGCGCAGAGAATCTGGAATTTGTATCGGTATGAATGGATTTCTTACACTACTCTATAAAGAGCTGCTACGATTCTGGAAAGTCGGGTTCCAGACCTTATTTGCTCCCATATTGTCTACCTTGCTCTATTTGCTGATTTTTTCTCACGTATTGGAAGAACAAGCGCGGGTATCTCCAAGTGTAACCTATACAGTTTTTCTGATTCCGGGACTAGTGATGATGGCTATGTTGCAGAACGCTTTCGCCAACTCCTCATCAAGTCTGATTCAATCGACGGTTTCGGGCAATCACATCTTCATGCTGTTATCGCCGCTTTCTTACCAGGAAATATTCACTGCTTATGTGCTGGCATCGGTAGTTCGTGGCCTGATTGTAGGACTGGGTATTTACGTGGTTGCAGTAGTTTTTTTTGAGCCTCCCCTGTATTCGCTCGCATGGATAATCGCATTTGCCTTGATGGGCACTGCGTTGCTGGGAGCCTTAGGAATCATTGCGGGAATTTGGGCGGAAAAATTTGAGCACCTTGCTGCGTTGCAAAACTTTGCCATCCTGCCACTGACGTTTTTATCGGGCGTTTTCTACACAATCTCTTCGTTGCCTTCATTTTGGCGAGGATTATCTTATCTGAATCCGTTTTTCTACATGGTAGACGGGTTCCGCTACGGCTTCTTTCACTCCTCAGATGTTTCACCTTACCTCAGCTTAGGGATCCTTATGGTATGTTTCCTGGCAGTATCGTGGTGGACATTGCGAATGCTGAAAGCAGGGTACAAAATACGAAAATGATCCGCAAAAACTGTTTCGCGCCAGCAATAAGCTGCCGAACCACTTGTGCCGCTGCGCGAGGATTAATTGTAGCCAGAAATGTATGAAGCCGAACCAAGTCACGCTCAGCGCTCATAGTCCATCGCAGGATCATTGCTTATAGTGATTTTCCGAGGTTCTTGGCCCAGGTATCGATTGATGCATGATCGACAAGGCGGCCAGCATCGACATCGATCATCCCTCCAGGGTGAGTTGATGGCGCTTGGCTTCAAACTCGACCCAGGAAATCAGAACCTGTTTGGCTTTGTCTATGAGGGGATCGGATAAAGAATCCAATTTCAATTTCCAGTTTGTCATTTGACACGAGCGTATCAGGCGTGTTTGAATAAGGTTTCATATTTCAATATGGAGTATCCAAACATGTCCAATCGAGGCGGGAAACGAGAAAATGCAGGTAGGCCAGCTGGTCAGGGTAAGTATGGTGAATCAACAGTAACGATGCGTATACCTGAGAGTCAGACGGCAACAATCAAAAGCTTTTTGGAGGCTTACCAGCGCAAAAGAGAAAGAGCTGAAGGTGATACCTCAGTTACAGAAGTTGAGGTGGGTGAATTCTTCATTCCAGAGATCAACGATCAACCCACCTTGTTACCGCTTTATGCGACCAAAGTAGCAGCAGGCTTTCCCAGTCCGGCGGACGATCATGTCGAAAAACGCCTCGATGTCAGTGAATTCTTGATCGACTATGCGGCTTCGACGTTCTTTGTCACGATCATGGGCGATTCGATGATTGATGTGGGTTTGCTGCCGGGCGACAAGGTTGTTGTGGATCGTTCCAAAACGCCTAATATCGGCGACATCGTATTGGCCGTGGTAGATCGTGAATTCACCATCAAAACCCTGGATCACGGCGCCAACAAAATGCCGAGATTATTACCAGCCAATTCCACTGGTGCTTACAAGCCGATTTACATTCGTCCCGATACCCAGTTTGAGATTTTCGGTGTCGTGACCGGATCATTCCGCCGGTTCAAATGACGACGTTATTGCCATGCTATGTGTTACTCGATCTGGAAACGACAGGCACTACACCGACCCAGGATCGCATTACCGAAATCGGTCTGATTCGCTATGAGAACGGTATTGAAGTAGGACGCTGGAATACCCTCATCAATCCAGAAGTCAGCATTTCGCCATTCATACAGCGTTTGACGGGTATCACCCAAGACATGGTGAATCATGCACCGGCTTTCCAGGAGATCAGCGATACGCTGCTGGAATGGCTGAATGATGCCGTATTGTGCGCTCACAACGTTCGCTTCGATTATGGTTTCCTCAAAAACGAATTCAAGCGCATCGGTGTTACCTTTCAAAACAAGCTGCTGTGCACCGTCAAACTATCCAGGAAGCTCTATCCGCAGCATCATTCGCATAGTCTCAATGCCATTATCGAAAGGTTTCAGCTAGTTTGTAACCAGCGCCACCGCGCGATGGGCGATACTGAAATGATGGCGGCATTCATCAAGGCCGCCATCCGTGAACTGGGAGAATCAACGGTTCAGGAAACTGCAAAAACACTCCTGAAGCAGCAAGCGATCCCAACCGGTCTTGATCACCCGGATATCCACGCTATCCCGGAAACCTGCGGTGTTTATTTATTTCACGGCGATAGCGCATTACTGTACGTCGGCAAAAGCGTTTCATTGCGATCACGAGTATTCAACCACTTTCAGGGCGATCACTGCTCAACCAAGGAAATGCGCATCGCACAGGAAATCAAGCGAGTCGAATACCGCATTACCAGCGGGGAACTGGGCGCGCTGTTGCTGGAATCGCGTCTGATCAAAGAACTTCAGCCCATTCATAACCGGCAGCTCAGGCGCGAGCGGCAACTCTGTGCCTGGCAAGTATCCAGCGATCCTAATGCCAAACCGCTGGTGACCTTGATCAATGACAGCGACATCGACTGGCGTAACGCAAACAATATCTTTGGTACTTTCAGAACGAAGCGGCAAGCTGTGGAGGTTTTAAACAAGCTGGCTGATGAATATGGGCTGTGCGATAAAGCATTGGGACTGGAAAAAGGCTCCGGTGTGTGTTTTGCGCATCAGTTAAAACACTGCAAGGGCTTGTGTGCTGGCCTGGAATCCGCCGAATCGCACTGGTTGCGCCTGCTCACGGCTTTAAGCCATTACAAGCTACTGGCATGGCCGTATGCTGGCCGTATTGGCATCAAGGAACACAATCCGGACTACGAACATCACGGAAATACACGTCTTTGACCAATGGTGCCATCTGGGTAACGTCAAGGATCACCAGGAATTGGCTGAATTACCGGCAAGTCCTTGTTTTGACCGGGATACCTACCGCTATTTGCTGAAATTCCTGAATCAGAAGAACATCGAAATCATCCCGCTGCATGGAAATACCCAACCATCCTATGCCTAATCACGCCATCGCGTTAATTGACGTCAACAATTTTTATGTTAGTTGTGAGCGGGTGTTCAATCCCAAGCTGGAAGGCAGGCCAGTTGTGGTGCTATCCAACAATGACGGCTGTGCGGTCGCCAGAAGTAATGAAGTCAAGGCACTTGGGGTCAAGATGAGGCAGCCGTGGTTCCAGCTCAAAGACTTGGCCAGGAATCACGGCATCATCGCTTATTCATCCAACTATGCGCTGTATGCCGACATGAGCAATCGCGTCATGAGTATCCTGGCAATGTTCAGTCCCAATAGACGATACGCGATTGCTAGCCAGGGTTGCACACTGGGGATTACGGAGGATTTACCGCAGCGGCCATAGGTATCAGAAAGCGGGGGTAATGCTGTCTGAACTGGTATCCCGGCAATACCGGCAACTGGATCTCTTCGGGTCGATTGATACCGATACAAAATCCAGTCAACTGATGCACGTCATGGATCAAATCAATGCCCGTATGGGCAGAGGCACATTAAAACTTGCATCCGAGGGATTCAAGCAACCCTGGAAGATGAAGCAGGGGAATAAAAATCCTAATTACACGACGTGCTGGGATGAATTGATCTGTGTCTTGAGATGAGCGGTGTTTTTTACTTCAATTAGCAGCAATGCTTACCATTCTTAACTAGATTCTTCTGGGTTGATTCGTTATGAACGATAGATCAGTAAAAATTGCCTACATGCTTGCAATCATCGGAGGCGCTGTTTTATGGCAAGCAACAGCAATCATAAGCGGTAAAACCGAAGCCTGGGATGCTTCATCCTACTGGACTGTGACCTATCCGCTTTCGATTATTTTAACCGGATGGCTCGGTTACCGATTTCCCGAGAAGCCGTGGCGCTGGGGATTCTCTGTCATGTTTGGACAAACAGGCATGATGATACTATCCAATTCAGATTATAGTTTATTGCCTTTTGGGTTGGTTCTGTTTGGCCTGTTTGCGTTACCCGCAGCGGGTATAAATAGCGGTGTAAAAATGTACCACTGAGGCGCGCTAAATTTCGTCGCAATCGCGGAATAAAAGTGTACCAATCTTAAGCCTGTAAGCTGA
>NZ_FNOE01000051.1 GCF_900106555.1 Nitrosomonas oligotropha
CTTCCCGATAAAACCCAGCATAGTGCAGCTTGCTTTCTCACAAGCACTGTTGCTCAATGTCCTTACCAGATCGACTATGCTTATTCTGACAACGGTAAAGAATTTAAAGGAACTGACAGCCACGCTTTCGTCAAAGCTTGCAGGCAGCACGGTATCGGTCAGAAGTTTACCCGCATCAATCGTCCGCAAACCAACGGTAAAGCTGAGCGGGTTATCCGCACCCTGATGGATATGTGGCACAGCAAGATTCACTTTAAAGACTGCGCCGATCGGCACATTCAGCTTCTCCGTTTCATTAATTTCTACAATACCGTTAAGCCTCACAAGAGTTTGAATAATGCCACCCCTTATGAAATACTCACCGCTTATTTCAATCAACCTATCTGTAAACAACTCTGAGATTTCTTACATCTGAATACTGCGCTGAGCAAATTGCATAGGAATGATCGGAAGCGCTATTTACGCAAACTGGAACACTACAAGTTTGATCCCTTTAAACTTAGTAGATTAACAATCAAACCGGGGTTGCAATCGCTGCAGTTTCTTAAATCAACCAAATATGCACCATCCGTAATGACGTAATGTTTTCGCGTGGGGGCTGTTGGTTTTGCTTGGTTTAAACGAGCACGGCAGCCTCATCAAAAATCAATGTTTATTCTTATTTTTACTAATTTTACTGTGTACTACGAATTTGTAATAGCTGCCTTGTTTCATGAGAGATTGCTCGAAGATTGAAAAATTCTGTTTTCGTATCCTTAGCAATTGCAATCTTAGTGGTAATTTCCGGTTGTGCGGTAGAAAAGCGGGTTACGCCTCAACAGGAATCAATTACCGCCCCCGCTCCGGTTAGTCCCTACAATCGCAAAGACTGGCCGCACTGGATTGATGCCGATGGGGATTGTCAGAACACACGGCAGGAAATGTTGATCGCTTTCAGCCGGGTGCCGGTCAAATTCAAGGATGCTAGACACTGCACGGTAGTATCCGGCGAATGGTTCGGCGTGTACACGGGCAAAACATTCACCAAAGCCTCGGATGTCGACGTTGATCATATCGTACCCTTAGCTCATGCACATCGGCACGGTGCGGATAAATGGACACGCGATCAGCGCCGGGCGTTTGCCAATGATTTTGAAAATCTCGTGGTCGTTGATGATGCGGCCAACCAATCCAAATCCGATCAGGCACCACATGAATGGTTGCCGCCACGAAAGGATTACTGGTGCGAATATGGCAGGCGCTGGTCTCGTATCAAGGAAAAATATCGGCTGTGGTTCAGCAGCCGGGAGCGAGAGACGTTGGGTGTGTTGGCTGAGACTTGCTGGAGATAGTGGAGAAAATAATCAGCCTATCGCTATAGTTTGGTCGCACGCAACCGTAAGGCATTACCGATTACACTGACCGAAGATAGCGCCATCGCCGCTGCCGCGAGGATTGGCGAGAGCAGAATGCCAAGGAATGGATAAAGTACCCCAGCTGCGATCGGTACGCCAGCCGTATTGTAGATGAAGGCAAAAAATAGGTTCTGGCGAATGTTCCGCATTGTCGCCTCGGAAAGTCGTCGTGCCCGGACGATGCCCAGTAGATCGCCGCGCAGCAATGTCACACCAGCGCTTTCGATCGCGACATCGGTTCCGGTACCCATAGCGATGCCTACATCGGCGGTGGCCAGCGCTGGAGCATCGTTGACGCCATCACCTGCCATTGCGACCACGCGCCCCTGTTTGCGCAACCGTGCCACGATCGCTGCCTTCTGGTCAGGCAACACCTCCGCCTCCACCTCGTCAATACTAAGACGTCGAGCAACAGCCGCAGCCGTAGTACGGTTGTCACCAGTCAGCATAACGATGCGAATTCCATCGGCATGCAAAGCATCGATAGCGGCAGGGGTCGTTACCTTTACCGGATCGGCGATGGCAACGATACCGGCAGCTATCCCGTCGATTGAAATGAAGATTGCTGTCGCCCCATCCTGACGTAACGCATCTGCTTCCGTTTCCAGTACCCCGGCATCAATACCTTGCTCTGCAAGAAATCTTGCGTTACCTACCATAATCTGGTGATCATCGACGATCCCGAGCACGCCCTTGCCGGTCGGCGAGTCGAAGTTGGTCGCTTTGGAAAGCAATATCGATCGTTCCTTGGCTACAGCGACAATGGCGGCGGCCAGTGGATGCTCGCTTCCCTGTTCCAGACTGGCCGCGAGACGCAACAACTCAGTTTCGTCGATATTACCAGTAGGACGTATTGCAGTGACCCTAGGTCTACCTTCGGTCAGCGTGCCGGTCTTGTCGATCACAATTGTGTCAACCTTTTCCATGCGCTCCAATGCTTCGGCATTTTTGATCAAAACACCTTCGGTCGCACCCCGCCCGATACCAACCATGATCGACATCGGTGTCGCCAAGCCCAATGCGCAGGGACAGGCAATGATCAGCACACTGACGGCTACAATCAGAGCATAACTCATGGCCGGCGGCGGCCCCCAGACCGACCAGGCGGTAAAAGCGAGTACGGCAACCAGGATGACTGCCGGGACGAACCAGCTAGCAACAATGTCCGCAAGGCGCTGAATCGGTGCGCGTGAACGTTGCGCTTCCGATACCATATGAACAATCTGCGCCAACATCGTGTCGCGCCCAACTCTCTCAGCGCGCATTACGAAACTGCCCTGGCCGTTGATGGTGCCACCGATTACCTTGTCGGCAGGCTGCTTGCGAACCGGCATAGATTCACCGGTTACCATCGACTCGTCAATATTCGAGCTACCCTCGATTACTTTACCGTCAACGGGTACCCGATCGCCGGGACGAACCCGAAGGCAATCACCTACTATCACCTGATCCAGGTTAATCTCCTTTTCTGCATCGTCATCGTCAAGACGACGGGCCGTGGTTGGTGATAAGTTGAGTAAGGCTTTGATCGCACCAGAGGTGCGTTCGCGTGCCCGCAATTCCAACACCTGACCCAATAGCACCAGTACGGTGATGACTGCCGCTGCTTCGAAATAAACTGCGACTGCCCCATCGTTGCTGCGGAAGGTATCAGGAAAGATATCGGGTGCAACGGTTGCCACGATGCTATAGAACCAAGCGACCCCGGTGCCCATCGCGATCAGTGTGAACATATTGAGTGCGCGGTTCTCAATCGATTGCCAGCCACGCACGAAGAACGGCCATCCCGCCCACAAAACGACTGGTGATGCCAGCAGTAGTTGCACCCAATTACCAGTTTGTGCTGCTATTAGATGCGTCAATCCGATCAAATGTCCACCCATCTCCAAGATGAATACCGGCATGGTCAATGTGAGACCGATCCAGAAACGCCGGTTCATATCAGCCAGTTCCGGATTGGGCTTATCGTCGAGTGACACTTCCGCCAGTTCCAGTGCCATACCGCAGATCGGACAGTTTCCCGGCCCGACTTGCCGGATTTCCGGGTGCATTGGACAGGTATAGATGGTGTTGGATGCTGGTTTTTCGACTGGAGCCTTGCTCGCCAGATAGTTATCGGGTTCAGCCACGAACTTATTGTGACAGTGGATCGAGCAGAAATAGTAAGTATGCTCACCATGCACAACGTAATGTTTCATTGTCTGCGGATCGACTTGCATACCACAGACGGGATCAATCATTACCGCATGCTGATTTGCGTGGCGATCGTGACTATGCTGTGTATGGTCGTGATGATCGGTATGGGTCATACTGTGTAATCCTTATAGAACAGACACTAATGTGACTCGAAATAATTGCGATTGATCACATCGGTCTAGTTGCAGCTAACCGGCTGCATTGATCAGTTAGAGGTAAGGAGACAAAAAAACACTCATACAATCACAGATGACGGTATCTGGAATCGAATACGCTGTCAATCCAACAAGGACTTCGTGAAGGATTTATGTTACGGCAAAACCAATTGTATTGTTGTAACCTTCATGACAGACGCTCCTCTCTGATTCAGCAGTATTATTTTGGCAATGTAATGAGGTTTAGATCAGTGGACACATATCTCACTATTTTTTCTTCCGTCGTGCAGGTCTGGTATGATGAATTCAGATTGACTAGTTTTCTTTTGACACAGAAGAATATTAGAAGTATTTCCGCAATAGATTGTTTCATTTTGATGGTGTAATTTCTTACTGAACTTACTTCACGATCACATGAAATCAGGAGATATAACATGGCAAAAGTTCTCGTTCTCTACTACAGCATGTATGGTCATATCGAAATTATGGCCAATGCAGTGGCCGAAGGTGCGCGCAACGTCGAAAACACCGAGGTTGCCCTTAAACGTGTCCCCGAACTGATGTCGGAAGAAGTGGCGCAAAGGGTTGGTGCCAAGCTGGATCAGCCAGCACCGATTGCAACGGTTGATGAACTCCCAAATTATGATGCCATTATCTTCGGTACGCCTACACGCTTCGGCAATATGTGCGCGCAAATGCGCAATTTCCTGGATCAGACAGGCCGGTTATGGCTTAACGGCGGGCTGATCGGTAAAGTGGGCAGCGTGTTTACGTCGACCGGTACGCAGCATGGCGGTCAGGAAACCACGATCACCTCGTTTCATACTACCTTGCTGCATCACGGCATGATCATCGTGGGCGTTCCCTATTCCTGTCAGGAAATCATGAACATGAATGAAATCACCGGTGGCTCTCCCTATGGCGCTAGTACGCTGGCCGGTGGCGATGGCAAGCGTCTTCCATCAGACAATGAAATAAAAATTGCACACTTTCAGGGCGCTCACGTTGCGCAAGTGGCCAGCAAGCTGGCTCGCTGACGGAAAGTTTGGAGAAAGAGAATGCGCACACTCTCCCATACTTTCCAATCGTAGAGATTTCAAACGATGAACCCAAAATCGCCAGCGCTTTCGCCCGTTCTGTTTTTACCGCACGGTGGCGGGCCATTACCGGTTCTCGGTGACAAAGGGCATGAAAAAATGGTTTCTTTTCTAAAGGAAATCACCAGTGAGCTGGGTGAGCCAGCAGCGATTTTAGTCATTAGCGCACACTGAGAAGAGGAACAAGCAACGATAACCAGCAACAGCCATCCCGAAATAATCTATGATTATTATGGATTTCCTGCCGAAGCCTACACCATTCAATATGCAGCACCGGGTAATCCCGGGTTGGCGAAGGAAATTCACGCATTGTTAATGGCGAGCGGTATACCGGCGAGGCTTGATGAGCAACGAGGTTTTGATCATGGATCGTTTGTGCCGCTCAAGCTTATGTTTCCGCAAGCCCGGATTCCATGCATTCAGCTATCGTTACTCAAAAATTTGGATCCGAGAAAGCATATCGCTCTTGGAGAAGCGATTGCATCGCTGCGAGAGAAAAATATTCTGATCATCGGTTCAGGCATGTCATTTCATAATTTGAAAACGTTTTTCTCTAACAATATCGATAGCAGCAAAGAAAATGAAGGATTTGATCACTGGTTGATTGAAACATGCACTGATCCAGCGATTTCATCCGAAGTGCGCGAACAACGATTGATCGAATGGGAAAAGGCGCCGTTTGCCCGGTTTTGTCATCCGAGAGAAGAGCACTTATTGCCCTTGCATGTTTGCTATGGTATCGCTTGCGCCGGTTCTTCCATGGCCAAAGTTGTATTTAATGAGCAGATTATGGGCAAGAAAGTGACGGGCTTGCTATGGCAGTAGGATCCTGGAATGGAGAATTAACATGAAAAAAGCGAAATTGGTAAATTGCATATTCGGCTGTCTAGTTGCAATCATTGTTACGATAAGCAGCGCATGGTCGGCACAGGATGAGAAAAACAGCCCAGGGTTTGCGTGGAAGGATGGCGCAGAAATTTACACCAAAATTTGCGCATATTGTCATGAAGCCCATGTAGGACCGCAAATTCGCAATCGCGAACTTCCCGCAGCCTACATCCGCGCAATCGTGCGTAATGGGAACCGGGCCATGCCAGCTTTTCGTCCTTCGGAAATCGACGATGAATCATTAATCAAACTGGCGGATTTCATTTCAAACAAAGAAGCTCAGCATTAAGGAGACCACATTCTATGGATGAAAAGCGGCGTATCCTCATCAAGGGCATGGTGACTGGCGGAACCTTGCTAGCCTTCGGTATTCCCACCATCGCTCAAGCAGCATCCATCAGCCAAACGCTCTCCGGCAGCACGCGCAACTGCCAGCTGTTGCTGGGAAACACCCCCATCGATGAAGCATTTGCCAAAGGTGCTCAAGCCGCTTGCAGCCGCTACATCAATTACCATCACAGTACATTACCGGCATTCCCATTAGAAGACGCGCTATTAACCAACCCACTACGCATCGTCGATTTATTGATGCAATCCCGGAATATGCGTTGGATTGCCGTTATGGATTACGCCAGCGCAGCCATATTCACTGAATTGGTGAGGAATTTTGAAGGACGTCTGCTTTCATTGGGCTCACACATGTCTTCATCCGGCGATGACGCTTCCTTTCCTACACGACATGTGTGGACTAGTGCATCACCGCTATATAGCTCCGGAAGATTGCTGGCTTCCTTGCTCAGTCAGAATCAGCATGATTTCTCCATTGTCGAAAATTTTCTTGAACAAACGGCAATTGATCGTGCAATGAAAGATTCTTCGTTAGCGGGTTTTTCGTCTTATTGGTTGGCAGAGCAACCCGCAACTCATTTGCATTGCGCCGGAGTATCTCCGCTGGAAGTCGGTCAACTGATTGGTTGGAAAACATCGGAAAATTGGAAATCGGTATCATCCCGGAGCGATGAATCTTCCAATGATCGAGACAAAACAACGGCGGGTGCAACAATTAAGCAGCTCCGGTTTGACAACTGGATAGAAGCTACCGGTTATGCGGTCGTAGCCACTGCATTGGGCATGGAAACGCATCAGGAATCTTGTTCCAGCCGCGCATTTGTACATCGATCTAGCCAGCGCAATCCAGATCATCGAGAGTTACCGGGAAATCATTTTGTTTCGTTCGTAATCGACGTGTAGGGAGAACACAGCATGGCCAGTCAATATATCGCATTGCCCAAAGGCGTATCGGAAAAAAACTTCAATGCGGCCATCCGTGATTTTCGCAAGGTCCTGGGCGATACTTCCGTACTCACCAGCGCGGAACAGCTTGCTCCCTACATCAAGACCATGATGCCGGTTCCTGATGGCGACCATACGCCATCCGCAGCATTACTGGCCACCACCGTCGAGCAAATCCAGAAAATCGTGGCGATTTGCAATCAGTACAAAGTGCCGGTCTGGATGATTTCCACCGGAAAAAATCTGGGCTATGGTTCGGCCGCTCCGGCAGAGCGGGGTCAAGTAGTGCTTGACCTCAAACGCATGAACCGCATCCTTGAAGTAGATAAGGATCTGGCCTTTGCCTTAGTTGAACCTGGTGCCACGTATCAGCAGCTCTATGATTACATCAAAGAACACAAATTGGGTTTATGGCTATCCATGCCCGCCCCTTCCGCCATTGCCGGACCAGTGGGTAATACGCTGGATCGGGGTGTCGGCTATACGCCTTATGGCGAGCACTTTTTGTTCGCTTGCGGCATGGAGGTCGTGCTGGCGAATGGAGAAGTGTTGCGTACCGGCATGGGCTCAATGCCCAATTCCAACACCTGGCAGGTATTCAAATGGGGCTATGGCCCCTACCTGGATGGCATATTCACGCAATCCAACTATGGCATCGTCACTAAATTCGGTTTTTGGCTGATGCCTGAGCCGCCGGCATTCAAGCCGTTCGTCATCCAATACCAACACGAAGAAGACATCGTGGAAATCGTAGAAACGATCCGGCCGCTGCGCATCAGCGGGGTCATTCCCAACGCCGTGGTCATTGCCCATGCGCTGTATGAAGCGCCGGTAAAAGCCAAGCGGAGTGATTATGTATCCGGGCCGGGTTCAATCCCGGATGAAGCCGTCTACCGAATCATGAAAGATCATAAACTGGGAATCTGGAATGTGTATGCCGCGCTCTATGGCACGCAGGAACAGATCGATGTGAACTGGAAGATCGTGACACAGGCATTCGGTGAATCCGGCAAGGCAAAAATTCTGACGGAGCAGGAAGCAGCGGATGATCCTGCATTTGCTTACCGCGCCAAGCTCATGCGTGGAGAAATGACGTTGACGGAATTTTCGCTGTATAACTGGCGCGGAGGTGGTGGGTCGATGTGGTTTGCGCCGGTCTCGCAAGCGCGCGGCAGTGAAACCCTCAAACAAATGGCACTGACCAAGCAGATATTTGCCAAATACGGATTGGATTATTCCGGCGAATTCATTGTCGGCATGCGCGATATGCATCATATCGTCGACGTGCTGTACGACAAGACCGATCCTGAACAGACGAAAGCGGCTTACCAGTGCTTCGACGAACTGCTGACCGAATTTTCCGCGCGAGGGTATGGCACTTATCGCGTCAATACGGCCTTCATGGATAAAGTCGCTGAAACCTATGGTCCGGTGCAGCGGAAAGTACACAAAACGCTCAAGAAAGCGCTAGATCCCAATGGCATCATCGCGCCTGGGAAGTCAGGCATTCGCTAACTTTATCCTGAGCAAGCATGAAATAACGATTCCAAAGCGGAGGTGCATGTGAAAACAATCAAGGCAGCCGTTGCCCGCCAGCCAGGCGGCCCTTTCCGGATAGAAGAACTGATACAGGATGAGCCACATTTTGATGAAGTGCGCGTGCGCATTGTAGCAACAGGAATGTGCCATACTGATATGGTCGCGCGCGACCAGCTTTATAAAGTGCCGCTTCCCATCGTGCTTGGGCATGAAGGATCGGGGATAGTCGAGCAAATCGGCAGCAACGTGAAGAAAGTCGCGGTTGGCGATCACGTGGTGCTGACTTATATGTGGTGCGGTCACTGCAAGCCTTGCTTGAATGGTGATTTGACTTATTGCGAGCATTTTTATGCCTTGAATTTCAATGGCGCACGCGAAGATGGCAGCACGTCAACCTTCACAGCCGGTAACACTGCGGAACCCATTCACGATCATTTCTTTGGACAATCGTCCTTTGGCACCTTTGCGCTGGTGCATGAGCGTAACGTCATCAAAGTACCCAACGATGCGCCCCTGGAGTTGCTCGGCCCGCTGGGTTGCGGCATCCAGACCGGCGCGGGAGCCGTGATAAATGCACTCAAGGTGAGTCCGGGCAGCAGTTTCGCGGCTTTTGGCGGCGGCGCAGTAGGGCTCAGCGCCGTGATGGCGGCACGGGCCGCCGGCGCCACGACCATCATCTCGGTGGACGTGGTACCTGCACGATTGGCTCTGGCGATGGAACTAGGCGCAACTCATACCATCAACAGCCGGGAAACCGATCCCGTCGAAGCAGTTCGTCAAATTACCGGCGGTGGTGCTGATTTCGCGTTGGAATCCAGCGGACGCCCAACTGTGCTGCGTCAGGCCATCGATGCGCTGGCTATCCGGGGAACATGCGGCATCGTTGGCGCACCCGCCTTGGGTACGGAAGCGAGTTTCGATGTGAACGGCGTGATGACGACGGGGAAGCGCATTATCGGCATCATCGAAGGCGATAGCAAACCCGATCTTTTCATTCCGGCGCTCGTTGAGCTTTATCAGCAAGGAAGATTTCCTTTTGACAAGCTGGTGAAGTTTTATTCTCTCGATCAAATCAATCAAGCCGCCGAAGACAGCGAGAAAGGCATCACGATTAAACCGATTATCCGGCTGCAGTAAAATTTACCAACCTTCCTCCGAGCAACTTCAACTAGATTTTGGGTAAAACAAACAGGAAAAATGCATTATGGAAAATAAAAAAGAATCCCCATCGCCTTATTCAAATTTCGATCAGCTATTGATCAATGGTCAATGGCGTCACGGCAAGGGAGCAAAGGTTCTAAGCGATTTGAATCCTTACAACGGCACTATTCTTGCCGAAATTCCACATGCCAATCGCGATGACATGGATGAAGCCTATCGTGGTGCCGCCAAGGCGCAGCACGAATGGGCGGCATTACTGCCGGGCGAGCGCGCAGCCATCATGCGTCGCGCGGCGCAGATCATGGAAGCACGGCGCGAAGAAATTGTGTCATGGATCATTCATGAGTCCGGTGGCACGCGCATTAAAGCCAATCTGGAATGGAATGCCGTGCATGGCGTGCTGCTCGAGGCAGCCACGCTGCCTTATTTGGTGGAAGGCCGGATTCTGCCCGCCGATATTCCCGGCAAGGAAAGCCGAATGTACCGTAAACCCGTCGGTGTTGTCGGGGTGATCAGTCCTTGGAATTGGCCATTCCAGCTTACCGCTCGTTCCGCAGCACCCGCGCTCGCGGTCGGTAATGCTGTCGTGGTTAAGCCAGCCAGTGATACTCCCATAACAGGCGGATTGTTGTTTGCAAAAATCCTTGAAGAAGCAGGATTACCTCCGGGTGTACTCAGCGTTATCGTGGGCGCAGGCAGCGAGATTGGCGATGCCTTTGTCACTCACCCTATTCCTCGCGTCATATCGTTTACCGGCTCGACGCCCATTGGCCGCAATATCGCAAAGTTAGCGGCTGAGGGCCCCATGCTAAAGCGTCTTGAGTTGGAGCTGGGCGGGAATGGCCCGTTTGTGGTATTGAATGATGCCGACCTGGGGCAAGCTGTGGAAGCTGCCGTGTTTGGTAAATTTCTTCACCAGGGCCAAACCTGCATGAGCGTCAATCGCTTTATTATCGAGGATCGGATTCACGATGAGTTTGTGGAACGCTTTGCCGATCGTGTGCGCCAATTGAAAGCAGGTGACCCGGATGCGCCTGATACGATGATCGGACCCATTATCAATAAATCCCAGTTAAGTGGCCTGCAACAACGGATTCACGATGCCATTTCAGCAGGGGCGCATCAAATGGTGGGCGGCGAAGCGCAAGGATTAGTACTTCCACCGCATGTATTTTCTCAAGTCACCAATCAGATGCCGCTGGCGCAAACCGAATCATTCGGCCCTATTGCACCAGTGATACGCGCACACAATGAAGCCGATGCATTGAGTATCGCCAATGACACCGATCTTGGGTTGGCTGCCGCGGTGTTTACGCAAGATGTCGAACGCGGTCTTCGGTTCGCACAGCAACTTGAATCCGGCATGGCGCATATCAATGATCAGCCGGTCAATGATTTACCTTACAATCCCTTCGGCGGTGAAAAGAATTCAGGAGTCGGCCGTTTTAATGGCGCTTGGGCTGTGGCAGCATTTACAACTGATCAATGGATCAGTATCCAGCATATGCCTCGTCACTACCCCTTCGATGCCCGGAAGATCACATAATCGAAAGAAGCGTTAACTGATATTCAAGACGCCAAAAATAGAAAAACCTAATGTATAAGAATTCCTAGCGTTGTTTTTCGGTATTCAGGAGGATGCTGTAAATGAACATTACACAAACATACCCGTTAACCTTATTGGATCGCCAGGAAATCTGGCGACTTTATCAAACCCGGTCAGAAGTTACCCGTGTCCATCGTTCGCAAACCAACTGTAAAGCCGAGCGCGTCTTTGCAACCTGATGGACATGTGGCACAGAAAGATTCACTTTAAAGACAACGCCGATCGACGCATTCAGCTTCTCCGTTTCATTAACTTTTGCAATACCGTTAAGCCTCATAAGAGTTTGAATAATGCCACACCTTATGAAATACTCTTCGCTTATTTCAATCAACCTTTTTGTAAACAACCCTGAGATTTCTTACACTTAAACCCGTAAAATCTTTTGAGGTGGGAATCGAAATATGAGCAGGATTAAACGTGCAGTTGTGATGGCAGTGGGCTCGGGGGGTGATGTCGCTCCAATGGCATCGGTTGCCGCCAAGCTCGCAGATCGTGGGCTGGAGAGCAAGTTGCTTGCGCCAGAACGCTACCAGCATTTTACCGAAGGTACAACGGCAAAATTTCAATCGATCGGAGCGGATGAAGTATTTTCAGAAGTTTTTGATGGAAATGACATTTGGCATCCGTTGAAAGGATTTGGCGCAGCATGGCACTATTATGGTGCAGCCATGCGTTCAGGATTCCAGATACTGCGTCAGGGCTGGAATTCTACCGATACGATTCTTGTGAGTTCATCATTTGCGGTCGCGGCACGCCTCGCGGAGGAGCTTGATGGTTACCGCAATACGACGGTACATCTATCTCCCTCAATCATTTTCTCTGCACATCAGCCATCTAGGTGGCCTTCTTTCTCCATACCCCCGGCTTGGCCTCATTTCATGAAGCGCTGGATGGTGAACGCCGCAGAGCGGTGGGTTACTGATCCTGTGATAGGTGAGCAAATCAATCCATACCGCATAGCGCTTCGTCTTTCACCGCAAAAACATTTCTTCTCCAAATGGCTGCATTCGCCTCAGCGTGTAATTTATGCTTTCCCTAAATGGTTTGCTGCGCCAGCCGAAGATTGGCCAGTCAATGGCGTATTGGCTGGATTTCCAGACGGGATCAATCGCAACCATCTGCTGCCTGATAAATTGGAATCCTTCTTGCGCGATGGAAACGCCCCTGTGGTTGTGATTACTACCGGTAGTGCCGTGGCGTCAAGGCCAAGTTGGGTAGATCGCATGATCGATTTCTCGATTAACCAGGGTGCGCGCGTTGTGGTGATCGGACCAGTTTCACATGCAGATCGAGAAGATAAGTTTGTTTGCCGGATTCCCTTCGCACCTTTCGAAGCGCTACTTGGCCAAACCCATTTGATTGTTCATCATGCCGGTATTGGCACGATGGCTGAGGCTATGCGTGCCGGGCTACCACAATTATTAGTACCGATGGCGCATGATCAAGCCGACAATGCAGCCCGGCTCCAAAAGCTGGGCTTTGGACGAAAGATTGATCCGATTACGAATTTTGCTGACATCGAAGCAGCTTGGCATTGGGCTTTCAATCCCAATACCAGAAAAGCTCTCCAGGAGGCAAAACAAAAAATCAGTGCTGAGGGTGACGGTGCAAATCGGATTGTAGAGATTGTACTAGCCGATCTTAGTAATGAGAAATTCGAAGATTAAGCGTATAAAAATCCCAACAATAACCAGAGTTTCAGTCATTTTTCTATACGACCGACAGCAAATAAGTCAACGTCGGCCACAAAATATACAAATCCCCACTTCCAGCAGAAACTGAACACCGATCCCTGGCAATCTGCCGGATACCCGATGAGTCCGACAAAATCAGCGCGCTGGGCGTAATCCTTCTGACGCACGTCCAGTGTTTGATACGACCACTCAAGCAGATGATGGCCGCCGATTCCGGTTGGCTTAGATGTTCGGTCAGTT
>NZ_FNOE01000050.1 GCF_900106555.1 Nitrosomonas oligotropha
AATTCTTTTGCATATTGCTTTCTCGTTATCATTTCTTCCTCCAATTAAGCTATTTTCTCTTAACTGGAGTGTCCGGTTCCATTAAACCATGTCACAGTGAATCTCCCGTTAGTTAGAGTGCGGAGGGCTTACCTCACTGAGATAACACCAGTAAATCGTAGTTTCTTCTTTGTTCGCTTTACTGGAATGGTTCTTACTGATAACTAGCCGTAAATGCTGCTGATGCTTGATATATTAAATCAATCGGCCATACTTGAATTCTCTAGGAGAGAGTGTATTGCTAAGCAACGCCTGCTTAGATAGATCCAACATCGCCATTCCTGCTTTTTCTCACTTTCAAAACTAACAATCTGCTCTTCGGGAAATCTCCTGGGCGCATTATTGAAGGAAGGCAAGAACGTTATTAAGAGCGGTCACTTAATTCCTTTATTTTCGCAAAATTTCCTTTTTCATGCTACACCATATATTATGAAAAAATTATGACAACCTAAAGTTACACAATAAATACGATGATCAGACAGATATTGATCCGATAAATTACAAATGGTAATGCAGGATATGTGATTTTGCATGGGTTTGAGTGAGCGCTCTAGATTTTTCCATATTAACTAAATATACTTTCTTTATCAACGGAATAAAGCAAACTTAAGTGCTCTAAATTATCTTTCATTTTTCTAATAATTCTTAATCTAACATGCAACAAGTATCTATACAACTACTCGTAACCTTCTCCAATCTAAAAGAAAACCATGAATCGTCTCTGGTTTTGTGGAGATAAAGTGATTGAAGAAGGGAAGAAATGAAAAATCAATGATGTTATAGATCATTGTGCACCCCTAGTGCAGTATAAAGAGAGTGGCTGTTGCAGTCTGACCTAAACTAAACAGTCTCCAATCCATAAAACCCGGAGCGGGTTCAATTCCAAATTAAGATCGCGATGGTATAAGCCACTTTAGAAATACTCTGTGGTATATTGAAAGCAATATCGTTAGATCCGTAAAGGATTTGATTTAATCACTTTGGAAGTTTAATTTCGCGCGGCTTGCTTGGAGATGCTTTATTCGCGAGAATAGTACCGCTATGAACTACCGCACTTGTAACAACTACAAAACAATAAGTTCAATATCACTGAGCATTGAATGAACACATTGAGACCGATCATTTTATCAGGGGGGGCGGGCACTCGTCTTTGGCCTCTGTCACGTGAGAAATATCCCAAACAGCTATTGCCATTAATAAACGAGGACTCTTTGCTGCAAGCCACAGTCCGGCGTATGGATGGATTAAAAGGTGTGCAATTAAGTGCGCCGATGATTGTTTGCAATGAAGAATACCGTTTCGTTATTGCTGAGCAATTGCGAATTATGGATAGAAAAGGAAGTATTCTGCTTGAACCCTTCGGACGCAATACTGCTCCTGCTTTAACGTTAGCTGCACTTGCAGCGCTACGGGAAGGGGATGATTCCATTTTATTGGTCATGCCGTCCGATCATGTGATTATGGATGTGGAATCTTTCCAGGCTGCTGTTTTGGCAGGTATGTCACAAGCACTGGATGGCAGGATTGTCACCTTCGGGATAACGCCTGATGCTCCTGAAACCGGGTACGGTTATATCCAATCGGGCGAGTTAATCGAGCAGGGAGAAACCGCTTGTCAAATTGCACGTTTTGTCGAGAAACCGGATCTATCAACCGCGCAAACTTATCTGGATGCGGGTAACTACCTCTGGAACAGCGGACTGTTCATGATGCGGGCCTCGGTATGGTTGTCCGCTATTGGCAAGTGTCGGCCAGATATTTTAACAGCCTGCCAAGCTGCTTGGGATCAGGGATCAGCGGATGGTGATTTTCTTCGTGTTGATAAGAAAGCTTTTGAGCAATGTCCAAGCGATTCGATCGATTATGCTGTGATGGAGAGAATTGCCCGGCAGGAAAGTGACTTGCCAGGCGGTGTAGTCATTCCGCTGACAGCCGGATGGTCTGACATCGGTGCGTGGAGCTCATTGTGGCAAGTGCTTCCCAAAGATGATGCGGGCAACGTAGCGAAGGGGGACGTATTATTAAATGATTGCAAAAATACACTGGCCATTTCCGAAAGCCGTTTAGTTACCTGTGTCGGTATCGAAAATGTAATCGTTGTTGAAACTCCGGATGCCATATTGGTTGTACATAAAGACAAAACACAAGACGTGAAATTGGTTGTCGATATGCTGAAACAGCAAGGCCGTTCGGAAGGAAAATTGCACCGTAAAGTGTTCCGTCCATGGGGCTGGTATGACGGAATCGATGTCGGTGAACGTTTTCAAGTGAAACGTATTGTGGTTAAACCCGGTGCGGCCTTATCCCTGCAAATGCACCATCATCGCGCCGAACACTGGGTTGTCGTACGCGGTACGGCTCGGGTTACGCGAAACAAAGATGTATATTTGGTCTCTGAAAATGAGTCGACTTATATTCCACTGGGTACGAGTCATCGCTTAGAAAATCCTGGTTGCGTGCCGCTGGAAATGATTGAAATTCAATCCGGCTCGTATCTGGGGGAAGACGATATCGTTCGGTTTGAAGATATTTATGGCAGGAAAGAGCATTAATCGAGCTTGTTCTTATATGCGTCGGTAAGTTATTTATCCAATTGTTTTAGCGTTTTTTCTTCAGAATTAGTCAATAGTCTCAAGCACGGCAAATAGCCATCGAAGACAATTCCATGCACTTCAATGTGCTTTTGCGAACGCAACATGCTGATCAAATATTGTGTGATAGCCTGAGTAATCACTTGCCCGGGAACCAGCACAGGGATGCCGGGCGGGTAAGGCGTGATCTGATCCGCGCATACCCGGCCATTAAGACTCGAGTTGACCTTATCTTGTTCATCCAACAGCGGCATCAGTTCACCGCCACAATAAAATGCGTCACGCGGGAGATACTTCAACTCGGTGAACCGTGGAATCTCTGCCGTTTGATAAAGCCGTTGCGGCGCGCGGTTTTCACGGGAAATGCGCATTAAGGCATCGTATAGCCGCGATACTTTGCTGCGAGTGGTACCGATCGTGAGCAACAAAGTGATTGTATTGAAAGTGGATTTTTCCACCTGGATATTGAAGCGCTCAAATAATTCCCGGATTAATTCTTCAACAGTGAAACCACAGCGTAAAATATCCACCGTTACTTTGGTGGGATCGAGTTGAATGCCATCGTGTTTGATTTCATCCGGTAGCAGATCGGGCAGTTCCAGAACCTGAAATACACCGGTGGAATTGATTTGCGCGCGTATTTCTTGCGCCAGTTCCAATGTGCGTGACAGGAGTTTATATCCCTCTAGCATAGCCTGCTTTCGCGCTACATCGAGACTCGCGATCATACTGTATTGCGGACTCGTGGAAGTATGCATATTGAAGTTTTCGCGGAACAAATGTTCGTTGAAATCGGGATCATTGACATGAATCATGCTGGATTGTGAGAACGCCGAAAGTACTTTATGCGTGCTTTGCGTAGCATAATCCGCACCGGCTTCCAGCGCGGTAGGACGGAAAGCCGGATGGAACCGGGCAAAGCCATACCAGGCTTCATCAATGATCACCTTAATTCCTTTGGCGTGTGCCGCCGCAATAATAGGCGGCAAGTCATAACGTAAGCCATCGTAGGTGCAGTTGGTTAAGATCAGCGCCTGCGCATCGCTATGTTCTTCAATCGCTTTGAACAGAGTTTGCTTGGGTACCGGTCCGTAAATATTGAATTTCTTATTGACGGAAGAATCCAGATAAACCGGGTGAGCGCCGGACAACACTACGCCATGATGCACGGACTTATGGCAATTGCGATCCAGCAACAATTTGTTGCCGGGTGCCAGCAGCGTTTGGAAAATGACCTTATTGGCCGTCGAAGTACCATTCGTGGCAAAAAATGTCCGGCGCGCGCCAAAAGCTTGGGCGGCAATTTTCTGTGCTTCCGCGATTACGCCGGCGGGATCCATCAAGGAATCCAGCATCGGCACCGAGACCGATAGATCGGCGCGGAAGATATGCTCGCCGATGAATTCATAAAAATCGCTGACCCACGGACTATCGCGCAAGGAATCACCGGAGGAGTGTCCCGGTGTATGCCAGGCATCCTTGGCCATCAGCACATAATGCTTGAGTTGGTCATAGAAAGGCGTGCGTGCTTTTTCTTGCAGCTGAGCATTGAGAATGCGGTACATGCCGCGGTAATCGCGTTCTTCGCGGTAAAAATACCCATCGACCGTTTCTGAAAAAAGTGCGTCGACCACTTCATCTTCTTGTTCTTGCGCGACCAAGATGTAAATATTCAATTCAGGACGAAAATGCGTGATTTTCTGCACCAGTTCAAGTGCGGTCATTTGCAGATCGCGTACGTGTTTTCCTTGATGTTTTAAGGTATAGAGCCGGTCATCGACGACCAACCCCTGAATATCGCCATCTTGTTCAATCGATTGAAGCGCTTCTTGTGCCGTGGTGACGCCGGAGAAAACGATGCCCAGGGGATTTTCCATCGATTTCGCGGCCGCGTTTAGCCCTTTGGTGAATTCTTTCAGAATCAATTTCTCATCGTTGATGAGCAGGATCCGGCTGATTGGTTTTTTCATGAAATGCGGCCTACCGGATTGAGCAGGCTGGATTGGAATGGTGGCGCGGCAACCGGATTCTTTTATTCAAAGCTTAACAAAGTGAATTTGTATAATTCAGCATCCGTCAATTGCATCACAACATTTTTAACCGTAGAAGAAGCGCCGATCATAACCGACGGGATCTGCAACTGGTTAATGCTGTTTGAGAGCGTTGCGATATTGCCGGGAGTGGCGGACAAGGGCACAACACTAGTCGGATCGAGTTGAAACTCGTAAGAAGGGGTGTCGCTAATCAGCCGCAGACTGACGTGATACATCTGACCAGTTCCGATATCAACGGCGAAACTTAAAATGCTGTCACTGAATATACCAGTCGGATCGGTTACTTCGACGCGATCGATCTTTACCAGGTTGCTCAGTGCGGCATGGACGCCGTCAAAATCTTTGAGCGGTGCGTTGGTAAGACTACCCCCAAGGTTTCTTACGGGCAGCTTTGCAATCGCATCGAAAACGGTCACGCCATCGAAAATAACGCGCCCAAATACCGTAAAGCCGCCGTTTTGATTGTCCAAATTGGCGGAATTGTCAGCCAGATTGACGAACCATTGGCTGGTGGCACTGTTGGGATTACCGCCCAGTTTTGCCATGGCGACGGTGCCGCGTGTATTCGAAATTTTGAATTCATTGACGATCGGAGAAAATGTATTAACGGGCACAAGCGAATCTCCGCTGGTGCCATCGACAACCTTGAAACCGCCGCCTTGGATAACAAAGCCGGGAATGCTGCGATGAAAAATTCCGCTTGTGTAGGCATCGCTATCGATGTATTTGAGAAAGTTGGCGGTAGTAATTGGCGTTTGTGTTTCAAAAAGCTCGATGCAAAATTGCCCCATGCTGCTAGTAAAACAAGCCACGGAATTCGCTTGTGCCGTAGGCGATAAGAACAGCAGGCAGATGAACGCAGCTTTATAAAAAATTTGAGAAATGCGCATGCTGATAAGAATTATTGAGTTTAAATCTGGATTTTACTGACAGATTGGAATGTGAAGCAATTGTTTTTTATGGAAAAGCCACAGTTCTGTGTATAGAATCATATTAGGATATGGGGATTAGCGGTTTCTTAATGCGATGTACAAAGTAAAAATAAATAAGCGCACTGGCAATTGCTGCAAAGAAACACCAAACCGAGGCAAAAGTTTCGAGGTAAGTGAAATAAGCCACGAAGAACCCAAGGGTGATGATGATGCCGGCAGAATATAAATATTTATAGCTGGAAAAAATGAACGGTACGCAAGTGGCCAGTAAATATAAAGCGATAACCAGTTGGTGACTACTGACGTGGTGTTTGTAGTGGATGCTGTGACGGATAATTTCAGCGACGATCGGTTCGTTAACCAGGCCGACGGCAGTATAGACTGCAAGCCCAAGACCCGCTATACCGGTGAAGGCGATGATTTTTTTGCGCATGACGGCGGTTTCCGCTTGGTAAACGGCGAAAGGTGCATACAGCGGCCAGATAATGCCGATGAACACGCCATAAATATTACTCAACCAGAATTGTGACTGTGCAGTGTCGTTATGAGATATAGAGAGCCAGAGCAATCCTTCCACCAGTTGCTGAGTAGCAAAAATGAGTGGGATCAGAGCTACTGGGAAATCTTTGGAATAGACGGTTTTCCGGATGGTTGTTATACCGACAACAAGAAGTGCCCCGCTGACAATAAAACTGGCTTCTGCTGAAAAACACATGCTGATGACCGGATTTTTAGATTACTGATTTGGTTTGTTAATGAAGTGTGGCACCTTGTAGCACCTTAACCGAGTTAATCGGATTTAGTCCAGAAATAAATTGCGGCAACCGCTCGATAGCGTTGTTTCACCAAGAAATGCCAATTTTTTGAATGGGTCGATGAAACTAATATAGGTGACGTTAATAGACATAGTTTTCGATGATGGCGTTGTTTATCAGAATTCTGTTAAAATACGAAATTCTATAAAAGTGTCAAGCAAGGAAGAGTTGTCATGGCTTATGTAGTAACTGAGAATTGCATTAAATGCAAATATACAGATTGTGTGGATGTATGCCCGGTGGATTGTTTCCGTGAAGGCCCCAATTTTTTAGTTATCGATCCCGATGAATGTATCGATTGCACATTATGTGTCGCGGAATGTCCGGTGGAAGCAATTTATGCGGAAGATGACGTGCCTGATGAGCAAGTACATTTCATCGATCTGAATGCAGATTTGTCTAAAAAGTGGCGTCCGATTATCGAGAAAAAAGATCCATTACCTGACGCGGACGATTGGGCCAGTGTTAAAGATAAGCTGGATCATCTGAAGCGCTAAACAGAAATGGCGGTAATTTGATACCGCATGTCTGATTCCTCGCAATTTCCGCAAGTCCCCCTTACTGAGGTTTTTAAGCGCATCAATGCCGGTACTACGGTTGTCACACCGAACCGGAGGCTTGCATTAGCGCTTAAAGAGAAATTCGATCAAGACCAAATCGGCCGCAACAGGGCGGTTTGGTATTCGGTTGATGTCTTGCCTTTGACTGCTTTGATTGAGCGTATTTACCTTGATGCGCTCTATGCCGCGCAATCGTTGAGATTGCCTTTGTTACTGTCGGCCTCACAGGAACAGGTGCTATGGGAATCGATCATTCAATCCTCAGCAACTGGAAAAACGTTACTGAGGATTGCACAAACAGCGCAATTGGCTCGGGAAGCGTGGCAACTGGCGCATGCCTGGCAAATCACGGATCATCTGGGTGATGGTTATCCCAATGAAGATGGCAGAGCGTTTCTCAATTGGGCCTCGGTGTATCAGGAAATAACGAGGAGTAATTGGCAGACAGATCGCGCGCGCATTACGGATCTGATTGTTGAGCACTATGAATCCTTCGATATAAAAAAAACGCCGTCACTCATTTGTTATGGCTTTGATATTTTTACGCCGCAACAAAATGTTTTTTTAAGAAAACTGGCTGCGGCCGGTTGTGAGATATCAGTTGTGGCTTTATCGGCGCAATCCCCGCATTCTTCGGGTGTGATGCGCCGTATGGAATATCCCAGCAGCCGTGACGAGACTCATCAAGCGGCACTGTGGGCGCGATCCAAAATAGTCGAGGCGGATCATGCCGTCCGAGTCGGTATCGTAGTACCGGCATTATCCAGTTATCGCAACGTGCTGATGCGTATTTTCGCTACGGTGATGCATCCGGATATCCGCTTTGCTTTGCCAGGTGCTACCCGGCCAGTGGCGCCATTCAATGTGTCTTTGGGGTTGGCGCTAACGTCTTATCCATTAATCGACGCGGCTTTGGTGAGCCTGGCTTTGTTGGATCAATCGCTAGCGTTTCATCGTGTGAGTCACTGGTTGCGATCCCCCTTTCTGGCAGGCGGCAAAGCCGAGATGGAGCAGCGTGCACTGCTGGATGCGCGCATTTGCCGTAATGCTGAGCCGATGATCACGTTGGAACGTCTGTTCGCACTTGCGACACAGGCAGGCGGACAAACGAGCTGCCCGGTTTTGCTCCGGTGTTTATCCGCATTGATGGAGTTCCGCCAAACCCAGCTGCCCCAATCCGGAAGCCATTCCACTTTTGCTCAAGTTTTCCTGAAGGTTCTGGAGATTGTAGGGTTTCCCGGAGAACGCAGCCTGGATTCCATTGAGTATCAGACATTCGAGAAATGGCACGCGCTCGTCGCAGATTTTGCCACACTGGATCATGTCGTTGCTAAGACGAGCTACCCTGAGGCGATCGGCCGGTTAAAACGAATCGCGGGCGATACCTTGTTTCAGCCTGAAACACCGGATGTGCCGATTCAAATTCTGGGTGTGCTGGAGGCGGCGGGGATGGAATTTGATCATCTATGGATCATGGGATTGTCGGACGAGCAATGGCCGTTACGTGCTCGTCCCAATCCGTTTCTGCCGTTGGAATTGCAACGCAGCGCACAATTGCCGCTGGGCTCCGTGCAGGAGTCATTGGCTTATTGCCGGCGATTGACGCAGGGATGGCTATCCGCTGCTCAAGAAGTAATTCTGAGTTATCCCAAATTCAGTGACGATCGCGACGGGCACGAATTAAAACCCAGCCCGCTGATTCAATCGATAACGGAAAATAAACCGGTTTTTCTTACGATGGAACAGCATCGTGAACGGATTATCCAGTCATGTGAGTTGGAGCGGATCGAAGACGATCAGGCGCCGCCGCTGGACACAGAAGTGGCCGGACAGGGCATCAAAGGCGGTACATCGGTGCTCAAGGATTACGCCGCTTGTCCATTTCGTGCCTGGGCCAGACACCGGTTGCGTATCGCGAATCTGGAAGTGCCGCATACCGGTTTAAACGCCATGGAACGAGGGGTGCTGGTGCATCAGGTATTGGCGCACCTTTGGCGGCAATTGAAAACTAAGGAGGCGTTGGAGGCCATGGCCGATTGTGACCTCGATGGCCTGCTGGAGCGCATTGCCAAAGAAGCTGCTACCGAGATGCGGCAAGCAAGACCGATGGCGCTTTCAAAACGTTTTGCGCAGATCGAACAACGGCGCTTGGTGCGTTTGGTGCGCGAATGGTTGAACGAAGAAAAAAAACGGGATCATTTCACCGTAATCGCAACCGAGGAAAAGCTTTCCATCCAAGTCGGCGATCTGGTCTTGAATGCGCGTCTGGACCGGGTTGACGAATTGACGAGCGGACAACATATCATTATCGATTACAAGACCAGAAAACAGACGGCTCAAAGCATGCTTGGCGAACGCCCGGACGAACCGCAACTGCCTTTGTATCTGGTGATGACAAAAGCGCAGCAGGACACTGTGGGCGTTGCATTTGCCGCGGTGAAACGAGGTGAAATGGGGTTCGCGGCGATTGTGCGCGATCCCGATCTATTGCCCGGTGTGAAAGCTTTCTCGCAAGTGAATGGATGCAAGCAATTTGCCACATGGGAAGATCTGGTCGCAGCATGGCATCGGCATTTGACGAATCTGGCGGCGGGCTTCTGCAGCGGCGATGCAAAAGTGGATCCCAAGCAGTATCCGGTCACATGCGAATATTGCGATATGCAATTGTTTTGCCGCATTCATGAACGGATTGACGAGCGTGCGATTGCACAGGACAGTGAAAATGCCTGATTCCGTACCTATCCCCGATGCTGATGAACGCCTCCGCGCACTGAATCCCGCACAATCATTTATCGTGCAAGCACCGGCGGGTTCAGGCAAAACCGCGCTGCTGATTCAACGCTATCTCAAGTTGCTGGCTTGTGCCGATGCGCCGGAAGAGATCGTGGCGATTACGTTTACCCGGAAAGCGGCGGCGGAAATGCGCGCGCGTGTTTTGGCTGCGCTGGAAATTGGTGATAGACCTGTTGATGGCGGAACCGCGCATGAGCAATTGAATCGTGAATTGTCGGCAGCCGTGCTGCAGCGGAATCGCGAAGCCGGTTGGCATATCGCCGAGAATCCGGAACGGTTGCGGATACAGACCATTGATTCGTTGTGCGCGTCATTGACACGGCAAATGCCGATATTGTCGGAATTCGGCGCGCAACCCGAGACCATCGAAGATGCGGCGGATTACTATCTGGAAGCGGCGCGTGCTACGCTGGCTTCGGTTGAACAATACCATACGATTGCGCATGACGTTGAGCGATTGCTCGAACATCTGGACAACGATATGGCGCGGATTGAAGCATTGCTGGCCGATATGCTGGCGCGGCGTGATCATTGGTTGCGTCATTTGCATGGAAAACCGCGCGAAGAACTGGAATTGTCGCTGCAAAATTCCCGTAATCATGCATTGCAATTTGTTTTCCGGCTATTCCCAGAAGCACTGCACAATGAGTTGCTGGCATTATTGCGCTACGCTGCTACGAATCTTAATGCATCCGGCAAATCACCGGAAATCGCACTTTGTGATCAATTGGAAGCATTATCAATAGCGGATGCTGAACATTGGCAGAGCATTGCTGAGTTATTGCTGACGCAAAAGGGTGATTGGCGCAAAAGAATTTCCGAGAAGGAAGGTTTTCCATCTGGTAATACCAAAGCTGAGAAAGATGAAGCCAAGGCATGGAAAAACCGTCTGGAGAATTTGCTCAATTTACTGTCACCATATGACGCTCTGCGTGAAGTATTGCACGATATACGTCAACTACCGCCGCCGCATTATTCCGATAAGCAATGGGAAATACTGGGTGCGATCACGCGATTGTTACCCTTTGCCGTGGCGCAACTTAAAGTTATTTTTCAAATCAATGGCAAAGTCGATTTTGCCGAAGTGGCGCAGCGTGCATTGCTTGCGCTGGGCGATGCCGAATCGCCCACCGATCTTGCACTGGCATTGGATTACCGCATTAAGCATCTGATGATCGATGAATTTCAGGATATTTCCATCAGTCAGTTTGCATTGATCGAGAAACTTGTTGCTGGCTGGGAAACAGGGGATGGGCGCAGTTTTTTTGCCGTCGGCGACCCGATGCAATCCATTTATCGTTTCCGTGAAGCGGAAGTAGGGCTCTTTTTGCAGGCGCGAAGTGCAGGGATCCGTACGCTGATTTTGCAACCGCTTACACTCAACGCCAATTTCCGCTCACAGCAAGGCATCATGGATTGGGTCAATGCGACTTTTGCCCACATCATGCCGGAATGCGAAGATATTTCGACCGGCGCGGTGGTGTATACGCCTTCCGCTGCAACACATGGCACGCTGGCCGGTGATGCGGTGAATATTTACCCTTTTCTAGAAAAAAATGAAGTAGCAGAAGCCCGGCAGGTTATCGAGATTATCCTGCGCACACGACATGATCATCCGGACGGAACCATTGCAATATTAGTGCGCAATCGTAGCCATTTAACTGAAATAGTCGAGCAAATCAAAGCCGCCGGTCTGCGCTTTCGTGCTATCGATATCGAATTGTTACGTCACAAGCCTGTGGTGCAGGACTTACTGGCGCTAACCCGCGCTTTAATAAATCCGGCCGACTATGTAGCATGGTTCGCACTGTTGCGCGCACCTTGGTGTGGCCTGTTGCTTAAGGATATTTCGACATTGACTGAGAAAAATCTCAATGGCATGAGCAAAGAAGTCACCCTGTGGGGATTGATTTGCGATGAGAACCGCTGGCAGGGTATTTCGGTCGATGCAAGTGTGCGCTTACGCCGCATCAAGGAAATATTGAGCCCTTGCATGATCAATCGGCGGCGTCAGGCATTGCGTGTGACAGTCGAAGCAGCTTGGCATGTCTTGGGAGGGTCGGGGTACATCAATGCGGCATCAATCGGTAGCGCCGGTGCTGCCAAGGCTCTGGATGATGCGATGATTTATCTGGACTACCTTGAAAGTCAGGAGGTAGCCGGAGATATTCAAGATCTGGCAAACTTCGAGAATGGATTGGTTGCATTGTATGCATCGCCGGATTTGGAGGCTGATGAGTCTTTGCAGATTATGACAATTCATAAAGCCAAGGGGCTGGAGTTTGATACGGTGATTGTGCCTGGTTTGGGTCGAACCTCGCGCAATCATGACAAACAGTTGTTGAGGTGGATCGAACAGCCGCATAGTCAAATCGCAGGAGAAAAGAGCCCGGCGATGCCGGATTTATTACTTGCGCCGATTCAGGAAACGGGCTTGGGCGTTGATCCGATCTATACGTGGGTGGAAAAACTGGATCGGGACAAGGCGCAATTTGAAATCGATCGCTTACTGTATGTGGCTGCCACGCGTGCTAAAAAATTCTTACACCTGCTTGGTCATGTCAATGGAGCTTCGGATGATCATGGTAATGCGGCACCATTGAAACCACTGCAAGGCTCATTGCTGCAGCGGTTGTGGCCGATTGTACAACCGATCTATAGCGCTGCAGCAACCGATGACGCTATGTCGTTGAATCGTCATTCAGAAAATAGAGCAGATAATACGATTAGCGCAGCTGTAGTCAGTCAGAGTATTTTTCGATTGAAGTCAGACTGGGTATTGCCGGATGCGCCGGAGTCGGTTACATGGCAAGAATCCCGCGATAAAAAACAAATTCAGGAAGAAATAGAATTTTCTTGGGCTAGCGAAATGGCCCGGCACGTGGGTAACGTGGTGCATCGTTGGTTACAGAAAATTGCCGAAGATGAAATGAATAACTGGAATGCGGTGCGTATTCAGGGAATGCGTGAACAATTCACATGGAATTTAATTGCGGGCGGGATAAGCGGAGATGATCAGACCATGGTTTACGCGGTTGAGCGGATTATCCTGGCCTTAACGAATGCAATTCAAGATGAGCGTGGACAATGGATTTTGGGGGCTCAGCCATTCGCGCAGAATGAATTGAGAATCAGCGGTATCGTCAACGATAAAGTGATGAGCTGGATAATTGATAGAACATTCTGTGATGCCAACGGCATTCGCTGGATTATAGATTACAAAACAAGCAGTCATGAAGGCTCGGCATTGGCGGATTTCCTTGACCGCGAACAAATGCGCTACCAGCATCAGCTCAATCAATATGCCAAACTCATGCATCAAATCGACTCACGTCCCATAAAATTGGGAATATATTTTCCTCTCATATGCGGTTGGCGTGAGTGGTGAAAATTGACAATAATTTGGCATGACCTCGGTCGAAAGCTAAGAAATTTTTCTAAAATCATTAGTGAGTGGGTCATTATCAATTAATCCTTGTAGATAAAGGGGAAATGAGAGAGGGTGGAGATTAAATCCCTTGAGAAAGGGAGGAGATTTTATGACAAATGACTTGACTTTGAGGGGTAAGGTCGACTAGCCTGAGAGGCGTGGTTAAATTAAGGGTAAAAATAGGTTAAT
>NZ_FNOE01000049.1 GCF_900106555.1 Nitrosomonas oligotropha
GACTATCACGGACCTAATATGGGAGATTACAATCTTCCGATAACCCGGATTTTTCCTAATAATGCTTATAGCGGCGGTTATGCAACGGTAGAGTCACATCACACGGGATTTGAAATGTGGGATGGTTTTCCTTGTGGCGATGGTGTGTCATGCTTTGATGCGGATTCGGTTGCTCCGACTGTGCCCGCTTCACTTCTGGCGGCATTAAAATCGACTACAACCACGACAAAGGTAAAAGGTAAGACAAGAACTATTTCCTCTGCCTTGGTTACCCTGTCCTGGAATGCATCTTCGGATAATATTACTGTAGCAGGGTATAACATCTACCGAAATGGAACAAAGATCGCAGTCAGTACTTCAACTGGTTATACAGACTCTCTGGGAACTGCGACCGGATCCAATTATAGTTACACCGTTAAGGCTTTTGATGCGGCAGGTAACATATCTACTTCGAGTAATGCAGCGTTGATCGTTTATTAGTGGCGCTTTGATTTCAGCATCATGATCACGGATTCTGTCTGAGGTCGGATCTCGCGCCATAAAAAAAAGGATTCAGCCGCTTGTTCGACCAGCATACCAATTCCATCGGCTATCTGTTGCGCGCCATGTTGTCGGGCGAATTTGAGAAAAGGAGTGGGCTCATGCTGATACATCATGTCATAGGCAAGTAGAGTGTGTGTGAAGACACTGCTGTGTAATTCAGGCATAGTGTTGTGCAGGCTGGCGGAAGTAGCATTGATGATGATGTCAAAATGCTCATCGGTGAAAAACATAAAATCACCTGCTGCAATGTTGCCATAAGTGCTGAACTGTTTCCTTAATGCTGCTGCTTTTTCAGGGGTGCGGTTGGCGATCGCCAGCAAGGCGGGCTGCCGCTGCAGGAGCGGCAGGATTACCCCTTGCGCTGCGCCGCCCGCGCCCATGAGCAGTACGCGTTTTCCTGCGATGGCAATTCCCAGATTGCATTCGATATCGCGCACTAATCCGATGCCATCGGTGTTGTCGCCGAGTATTTCACCGTTTTCAAATTTAAGCGTATTGACGGCTTGTGCGATGCTTGCCCGTTCGGTTAAGCGGGTTGCCAACTGATAGGCTTCCAGCTTAAAAGGCACGGTGACATTTAATCCTTTCCCGTCTCGTTGGCGAAAGTCTTGCACGGTTGCCTGAAAGCCATCCAGCGGCGCCAGCAAGGCAACATACTGCATGGCCTGGCTCGTTTGTTGCGCAAAAGCGGTGTGGATTAACGGTGATTTGCTATGTGAAACAGGATTGCCGATTATGGCATAAGAATCGAGCATGGCTGGTATCTCTGATTGGGTTTTCTAAAACTCAAAAATTATTGGCTTAGCAACATATCGGAAGCTGCGAAAACCCAAGTACGGGTGATGTGCAAAATATCCGTGTCCTGACTGATATCCGGTGGAAAGGGCGCGAATCCGTTTTGTCCGGCGAGTTTGACGATATTGACAGCCGCTTCGTCGAGAATTTTTTCTCCGGATGAGCGATTGATTTCAATCGATTCCAGACTGCCATCGGCGCGTATACCGACAGTCAGTTGAAGGTTGCCGTAGAGCTTTTCTTTTCTGGCGGCTTCTGGGTAGTTCAGGTTACCGATACGTTCGACTTTGATGCGCCAGTCTTCGACGTAGCGGGCAAACCGGAATTCTTTAGTACGCGCACCGACAAATTTGCGTTTGGGGCGCTTCTGATAACTGTCATGGTCTTGATCGATCTGTGCTCTCAGGCGGGCAATATCCAGACTGCGCAGCAGTAAATCGGTCGAGTCGACCGCGACCGATTTGCTTTCCAGTTCGTTCTTGTGTTCCTTGGGTAGTTCGATCTGCGGTGTTTCGCTGACAGCGGCCATCAGCTTCTTGGCTTCTTGTTCCAGTTGTTTAACTTTTTGCTGTGCTACATTCTCAGCAATAACCGGTTTGTTTCTTGGTAGTACCGGGAATGGTGTTTTGGCCCGGCGATCCTCTTCCGTGTTGCCTCCGCCATCCAGATTATCTTGCGCCAATAACTGGGATTCTTTCGGTTTTGTCTGTGTTTTGTTGTTAACCAGCACCACTTCCAAGGATGAAGCGATTTTGTCGGATTTCGGTTGCGGAAACTGGAAAGTCACACCAAAGAATACAATGGCATGTAACAACAGAGAAGCCATCATCGCGGCAACTAGACGATGGCTCTGTAAGTACTGATAGCCAGCCAGCGCTAAGGGTGAAGTTGCGAGAGTTTGAATGGTCACAGCCTAAGGGTTAAACCTTGAAGTTAAGTCTATACACTACAGATGATTGCATTATTTTAGGCAACAACAATGGGCTTGTCACATGATTCATGCAGATTTATGGAAGATAGGTCTCTATGCATCCAGTTTTTGCAAAAATTCCGCATGCAAGCTGCGTTCCAGCAAATCGATCTCGGATAATTTGAGTTTGACATAAGCGCCCGGTGCTAACTCAGGCAACGAAGGAACTCGCGCGACGAATGGAATATGATCCAGTTTTACCAAATTTTCTTTGATGACCTGAGCGTTCACGGTTTGAATCTTTTCTTGCAATAACCAGCGCAGGCACCAGTAACGTTCCATGGCGCGCTGGAATTCGCCATAAATTCCGTAGGCTGTTTCAAAGTCGCGCATGGCGATTAAAAGGCTGTTGCTGTCCTTGTGGTAGGGTGGCGCTTCATTGCGTAGCATGGCGATGAGTTGCCTTTGATTGATCAGATCGACATACCGCCGCATCGGCGAGCTGCTCCAGGCGTATTGGGAAACACCCAATCCTTGGTGAGGTGCGGGAGAGATGCCCATCTTCACTTTGCCATTGGCTTGGCTGCGAAAAATACCGATGATACCGGCATCGGTGAGCTGTCTGCCCCACTCCGTATTCACATAAATCATCAATTCGGATACCACCTTATCGATCGGAGAGCCACGCCTGCGCTCGCTGATCGTGACATGATCGGCGTTGATTTCAAAGCTGTAATCGACCTTATCGTTATTACTGTCATTGGTTTTGCCACGCTGATTTTCCATTTTGCAGGCAAATTTCCACAAGAGACTCAATTCCTTGCTGAAGGTATGCGTGAAATCGCCTTTGTTTAGTGCGGTTTCGTTGAAATGCTGCTCTAGCGCATTGTTGCGCAGGTTTGCGACAATGTTGATTTTTTCAAGCCGGCTTTCAGTAGCCGTGACGGTGAAATCATCCGATACATCCAGATACAAGGATAGGACCGGGCACAGCTTGTTTTCAGCCAGCGTAAAATGATTGATCACCGTATCCGGCAGCATGGTGATTTTTTTCCCTGGCAAGTACACCGTGGAAAGTCTGGATGAAGCGGTTTTGTCGAATGTTGATTCAGGAGTAATTCCCAATGCCGGTGCTGCAATATGAATGCCGATGCGGAAGCTGCCCAAAGACAGTGGGGTTACGGAAAATGCATCGTCAATTTCTGTCGTTGAGGCATCGTCAATACTAAATGCCGCAACATCCGCTACCGCTAAATCAAGCGGAGCATCATCAACGGACTGTGATTCCAGTTCACCGAAACCGGTGCCTTCTGGAAAATATTCCCAGATGAATTGATTGAAATGGTAATCGTGAGAAGACGGAATAGCGCCGCATTTTTCCAGCAATTTTACGGCAGTGAGTTTTTTTTCCGCGCAGACGACCTCGAGGGCTTTCCATTCCAGTGAGTTTTTATCTGGTTTATAGAGCAAACCGGAGATGCGCGGTTGGAATTCTTCGGGCAGGATGAATTGATTTAACTGCTCAACATAGCGTGCTTGTTGTGCGGCTTGCAGGCGTTTTTTTTCCTGGCCGGCGAGCGCAGCCTTCAGTGCATCCGGTGGTGCGGCTTTGTAGCGGCCATGTCCTTTTTTATAGAAATACATCGGCGCATTTTGCAGCAGTAGCAAGGTCGCGGCCGATTCAACCGGACTTGGGGAATGGCCAAAGTAATCGGCGGCAAGCGTATCGCCGGTAAATTCGGTATCTTGTGCGCAGCATTCCCAAAGAAAATCCGGATCCAATTCATCGGTTATTTTTTGTACATGACCCATGAATTCGGTTAAAGGCGGTTTATCGAACCTGAACAGCACGGCTGAGGCTTTGATTTTCGATCGTTTGCCATGCACAGCCTCTATTTGCAGCGACGTTGTATTGTCAGCCAAAATAGTGCCTATCTTAAAGATTCCAGCTTCTTCATAGAAAACATTCATGAGATTGTTTTTGCAGGGTCGATTGAATAATCGGAACTCAGTTATTGTATCGGAAGGAATGGGTTGTCATCATAAAATTAAAGACTTAAGCGATATTAAAAGACTTCTTTTGTGATGTGAAAAACAGCTTAGCATTTTGCATTATATACGAGACATCGGTTGAATAAAAAACAGTAGACAATGATTGCCGGGAATGGTGCTGGTATTTCTCAGGATACCGAGCCAGTTGCTAGATATCCGAGAAGTTACTGATTGCCTGATCAAGCAATTGCTTTGTGTCGGCTGGAGTTGAATCAGAAAGTTTTTCGCGGGGCGTGGCAGCGCGGAATGTCAATGGATTGCATGTTGTTGAGACGGAGGAGAGATTTAATCGTTCTGGTGTTTTTTTACGAACGACTGAATGGTGTTTTTCAATTCGGAATCCGGTAGCGTTGCGGCTAATTGATTTAAACACGCTTTTCCGCTTGCGCTTAATTTTAATTTTTTCTTGCTGTATCCATGTCTTGCCGATGGCTTTGTGTTTTTGGTAGCGTAATCCGCTTGCACCAAAATTTGAATTGCAGTAACTTGCCATTCTAATTTCTGCAGCCTGAGCAATAATGATGGAGAGATTTGCTTAAGTTTTGCAGCGATTGCGCCATTCTCGGCCACTATGGTCAGTCTGCCGTCCGCGATCCGGCCAAGGTTACAATGCTGTGCCAATTGGGCTGGAATTAGCTTGGAAAATGTGGATTGATCTTCATGCAGTTTTTGAGCCGCTGTGAACAGGCTCGCGTATTCAGGTGTTTTGCCAAGCAGGTTAAAGTAAGCGTTAACTTTATGAGAGGCCATGGGTATTTAATCGATATCCAATGAAAACAAAATATGAATATTATCTTTATTTCAAGTAATTCGGAACGAGCGCGTAAGCTGGCGTTAACCAAAGTCCATATTGTATTATTAATAAGCGTTTTGTTACTCATCATTGTGACAGTGGCACTGAGCTTGAATTTTATTTCATTGCGTTACGCCGATCGAATCGATACGCCTCTTCTGAGAGCCGTACTGGTTAATCCGCAAGAAGAGCGGCATCAGAAGATTCAAACGCATCTGCAAGATAACTTGAATGTCATGGCGAGTAAATTAGGCCAAATGCAGGCGCAATTACTCCGCTTGGATGCTTTGGGTGAGCGTCTGGCGGAATCTTCAGGAATCGAGTCGGGGGATTTCGCATTTAATCAAATGCCTGGTCAGGGTGGTGCGAGGAATGATCTGTCCGCTGAAGAGCTGTCATTCTCTGAATTCAGCCTGAAGTTGCAGGAATTATCGAATATGCTGGATGAAAGAACGGATAAGCTGGGTGCATTGGATTCCTTGCTGCGGCATGACCGGATCACAAAGTTTGTGATGCCTTCCGAGATGCCAATTGAGACCGATTGGTATTCTTCCGGTTATGGATACCGGATCGATCCGTTTACTGGAAAGCGAGCGTTTCATGAGGGAGTGGATTTTACTGCGGAAGTGGGTGCGCCCATCAAAGCCGCTGCGGGCGGTGTGGTGATCTATTCTGATCGGCATCCTGAGTATGGTAATATGGTTGAAATTGACCATGGTGATGATTTGGTTACGCGGTATGCGCATGCATCGAAGCGTCTGGTGAATCTCGGAGAGGTTGTATTGCAGGGGCAGAAAATCGCTGAAGTTGGCAATACCGGCCGTTCTACGGGGCCACATTTGCATTTTGAAATCCGGCATAAAGACAAACCGCAGAATCCAGCCAAATTTTTGAAAAAGCCGGGTTAAATGGGAGCGCTGATTTCTTCAAGATTTTTGCAGGGTGAGAAATATGCTCACCCTTTGTTTTTTAAACAATGTGTTTATACGGAATATTTAGAGACTTATGCTAGGCAATCTACTTAAGAAAATTTTTGGCAGCCGCAATGACCGGATGATCAAGCAGTATACCCAGACTGTGCGATCTATCAATGAACTGGAATCGGCTATTGCAGGGTTGTCAGATACCGACTTACGTGGCAAGACAGACGAGTTCAAACAACGCATTCAAAATGGCGAAACACTGGATGCACTGCTGCCCGAAGCATTTGCTGTGGTTCGTGAGACTGGCAAGCGGGTTTTGGGGATGCGTCATTTTGATGTGCAGCTTATCGGTGGCATGGTTTTGCACGGCGGTAAAATTGCCGAGATGCGCACCGGTGAGGGAAAGACGCTCATGGCAACATTGCCGGCCTACTTAAATGCATTGTCAGGCAAGGGTGTGCACGTTGTTACTGTGAATGACTACTTGGCAAAGCGCGATGCTGAGTGGATGGGTAAGATCTACCGGTTTCTTGGAATGAGTGTCGGTGTTATTTATTCGCAGATGCCGCATGAAGATAAACAAGCTGCTTATGCGGCTGATATCACTTACGGCACCAATAACGAGTATGGCTTTGATTATTTGCGCGACAATATGGTGGCGCATGCGAATGAGCGCGCGCAGCGCGTGCTTAATTTCGCAATTGTGGACGAAGTGGACTCGATTTTAATTGATGAAGCACGCACGCCGCTCATCATTTCGGGCCAGGCGGAAGGTGATACCGAGATCTATGTGCGCATTAACGCATTGGTGCCAAAACTTGTCCGGCAGGAAACGGAGGAAAGTCAGGGTGACTATAGTGTGGATGAAAAGTCTCATCAGGTCACGCTGAGCGAAGCCGGTTTTGAACATGCGGAGAAGCTGCTGGAATCAGCTGGATTGCTGAAACCGGGATCGAGTCTTTATGATCCGGCTAATATCAATTTGGTGCATCACCTTATTGCAGGTCTGCGCGCTCATAATTTGTATTTTCTGGATCAGCACTATGTCGTGCAAGACGCTGAAGTAGTGATCGTGGATGAATTCACCGGGCGCTTGATGTCCGGCCGCCGTTGGTCCGATGGTTTGCATCAGGCGGTCGAGGCGAAAGAAGGTGTTGCTATTCAGAAAGAAAATCAGACACTTGCTTCTATTACCTTTCAGAATTACTTCCGCATGTACCAAAAATTGTCAGGCATGACCGGTACTGCTGATACGGAAGCGGCTGAATTTCAGCAGATCTATGGATTGGAGACAGTCATTATTCCAACGCATAGGCCGATGATCCGGGAAGATCGTATGGATCAGGTATTCCGTACGATGAAAGAGAAAAATGAAGCGATTGTTCGTGAAATTAGAGAATGTTATGAAAGTGGTCAGCCGGTGTTGGTTGGTACGACTTCTATTGAGAATAACGAGTTATTGTCCAGGTTGCTGGATCGCGACAAACTTCCGCACCAAGTTTTGAATGCTAAACAGCATGCCAGTGAAGCAAGTATTGTCGCACAAGCAGGTCGGCCTAAAATGATTACGATAGCGACCAATATGGCGGGGCGCGGTACAGATATTGTACTGGGTGGAAATCCGGAACCTGAGATAAAGCAGATACGGCATGATGAAAAATTAAGTGACGAAGAAAAAGAAAAACGTATTCAAGACGTACAAGAGAAATGGAAGTTGACGCATGAAGAGGTACTGAAGAAAGGCGGTTTACATATTATCGGTACGGAGCGGCATGAATCCCGGCGGGTGGATAACCAATTGCGCGGACGTTCGGGCAGACAGGGAGATCCGGGTTCCAGTCGTTTTTTCCTCTCTCTTGAAGATTCTTTGTTACGTATTTTTGCCTCGGATCGCGTAGCCAGTATCATGACGCGTCTTAAAATGCCGGAAGGCGAGGCTATTGAGCATCCGTGGGTTACCCGCGCCATTGAGAACGCGCAGCGCAAGGTGGAAGCAAGAAACTTCGATATGCGTAAGCAGTTGCTGGAATACGATGATGTCGCGAATGATCAGCGGCAAGTCATTTATCAGCAGCGCAATGAGTTATTGGAAGCGGAACAGGATATCTCGGAAACGATAACTGCAATACGCGAAAGTGTCTTGGGAGACTTGTTCAATCTCTATATTCCCCCGCAAAGTGTCGAGGAGCAATGGGATGTCGCGGGGCTGGAGAAAGCGCTGGCAGCGGAGTATCAATTACATTTTCCGGTACGTGAGTGGCTTGAAGAAGAATCGGGCCTGCATGAAGAAAATTTATTCCAGCGCATTATTGATCTCGCGAGCGACCATTATCAGACTAAAGTTGCACAAGTCGGCGCGGACATTATGCATCATTATGAGCGTGTGGTGATGTTGCAAATTCTCGATTCGCATTGGCGGGAACATTTGGCGGGATTGGATCATTTGCGCCAAGGCATACACTTGCGCGGTTATGCGCAAAAGAATCCCAAGCAGGAATATAAGCGGGAGGCGTTTGAACTTTTTACGACTATGCTCGAAGAAGTTAAACGAGAAGTTACCAAAATACTGTTGACGGTACAAATCAAGAATGAACAGCAAGTAGAAGCCGTGACAGACACTTTGCGGTCACCGGAAAATATACAACTTCATCATGAAGCTTATGAGGAAGCGTTAGCGGAAGATAATGGATATATAAAAACCGAGGATGATAAAACTCAGCCCTTTGTGCGTCAGAATGACAAAGTGGGCCGCAATCAACCTTGCCCTTGCGGTTCAGGTAAGAAATATAAGCAATGTCATGGAAAAATAAAGTAAATCATAATAAACAGTATCTTATTGTAAGTGAGTTGAGTGGATTTATCGCAAATAGAAATACTTCCAGGATTGCTATAATCCTTAAAACGATTGTGGTATACTGCGCGCTTTTGTAGTTTGGGTAACGTAATTTAACAAATAAATCTAATAGGGATTGGAAGAAGTTTTTCCTTTGTTGTATTGATAATCTTACAATATTATTACTGATGGAATGATTTAACATGGCGGATAGTTTCAGCATTAATGAAGAGATGAGCGGCAGGAGAAAGTTCCTTGTGGCTGCAACCTCAGTAGCAGGTGGAATTGCTGGCGCTGCGATTGCAACGCCTTTTTTATTGAGCATGATGCCTAGCGAACGGGCTAAAGCAGCTGGAGCGCCTGTAGAAGTTGATATATCCAAGCTTGAGCCGGGGATGCTATTGATGGTTGAATGGCGCGGAAAAGTCGTTTGGATTTTAAATCGTACGCCAGACATGTTGGAAAGTCTGGTTAAAGTTGAAGGCCAGCTTGCTGACCCGAATTCGGATAAGAAGCAGCAACCGGATTATGCAAAAAATCGTACACGTTCAATAAAACCTGAGATTTTTGTTGCTGAGGGTATTTGTACTCACTTAGGTTGCTCGCCTGTATTCAGGAAGGATGTGGCGCCGGCAGATTTGGGTCCCGATTGGTTGGGTGGTTTCTTCTGTCCATGTCACGGTTCAAAATTTGATTTGGCAGGGCGCGTATATAAAAGTGTGCCGGCTCCAACTAATATGGTTGTTCCTCCTCATGCATATTTGAGCGATAGTCGGCTTTTGATTGGATCTGAAAGCGAGGGATCTGCGTAAATGAGTAATATATTTAATTCAATGCTTGCTTGGGTCGATAAACGTTTTCCGTTGTCGTCAAACTGGAAAGCACACTTATCCGAATATTATGCACCGAAAAACTTCAATTTCTGGTATTTCTTTGGTTCATTAGCCTTGTTGGTTCTGGTCAATCAGTTGCTGACGGGAATTTTTCTTACCATGAATTATAAGCCGGATGCCAGTCAAGCTTTTGCATCGGTTGAATATATCATGCGTGATGTGGACTATGGTTGGTTAATCCGTTACATGCACTCAACGGGCGCATCGATGTTTTTTGTCGTAGTTTACCTTCATATGTTCCGTGGAATGATGTATGGATCATACCGTAAGCCGAGAGAATTGCTCTGGTTGGTCGGGATGGTTATATTTTTTGTGCTGATGAGCTTGGCCTTTACCGGATATATTCTTCCCTGGGGGCAAATGTCTTATTGGGGAGCACAAGTAATTGTCAGTATGTTTGGAGCAATTCCGAGTATCGGAGAAACATTGCAACAATGGCTGTTGGGAGATTTTACGCTCTCCGATGCTGCCCTGAACCGCTTTTTTGCTTATCATGTTGTGACATTACCATTGGTATTGTTGGTATTGGTTTTTGTGCACATCTTAGCACTGCATGAAACGGGATCTAATAATCCGGATGGTATAGAGATTAAAGAAAACAAAAATCCAGAAACCGGTATTCCCGTGGATGGTATTCCATTCCATCCTTATTATTCGGTTAAGGATATTGTTGGTGTCGTAGTGTTTCTGATTGTGTTCTGTGGAATCATTTTCTTCGCTCCGGAAATGGGTGGATACTTTCTGGAATATAACAATTTTATCCCGGCAAATACATTGCAAACGCCGGATCATATTGCACCGGTCTGGTACTTCACTCCTTACTACTCGATGTTACGAGCTGTAACAGTAAACTTTCTGGGTATTGATGCTAAGCTTTGGGGTGTTATTCTGATGGCAGGCTCTGTAGTGGTTTTCTGTTTCTTGCCATGGCTGGATAGAAGTCCGGTCAAATCGATACGTTATAAAGGTCCTTATTTCAAAATAGCATTGACACTTTTCGTGATTAGCTTTTTTGTACTGGGCTGGTTGGGAACAAAATCTCCAACACCTTTATACACGTTACTGGCACAAATCTTTACAGTCATTTATTTTGCATTCTTTATTTTGATGCCATGGTATAGCAAGATAGATAAAACAAAGCCTGAACCAAAAAGACTAAAAGAGTAGAAAAATGAAGAAAATAACGATTGCTTTATTAATCTTATGCATGGCTCCATTTGGCGTGCTTGCTGGTGAATCCGGCATGCCATTGGATAGAGCTCCGATTGATACAACTGACAATGCTTCGTTGAAACGTGGAGCAGAAACCTTTGTGAACTACTGTTTGACCTGTCATGGCGCGAGTTATATGCGCTATAACCGGCATCGCGATATCGGTTATACAAATGAAGAAATTCTTAGCAAGCTGGTGTTGACAGGTCAGAAAGTCGGTGATCTGATGCAATCAGCCATGCGAAAAAAAGAGGGTGAAGAGTGGTTTGGTGTAGCACCACCGGATTTGTCGGTCATAGCTCGCGCACGTGGTGCGGATTGGTTGTACACTTACCTGCGCGCGTTCTATCGTGATGATGCGACTCATACTGGCTGGAACAATCTAGTATTTGATCGTGTTGCGATGCCGCACGTATTGTATGAACTGCAAGGTGAGCAAAGATTGGTGGTTAAAACATCAGATAAAGGCGAGCAAAAAAATCTGACACTCGAAAAAGCGGGACAATTGAGTGCTACCGAATATGATAAATTCGTTGGTGATTTAGTTAACTATCTGGTTTATCTGGGCGAACCGCATGCTAATGCGAGAAAACAATTAGGGATTGAAGTAATGATCTTTTTGTTAGGCATGCTAGTTTTATCGTATGCGCTCAAGAAAGAATATTGGAAAGATATTCATTAATATCAAATTTGCTGGATATACAGGTAACTAAGTCAAAGATTAGAAGTTATGATGACGCTATATTCAACAATTACTTGCCCATATAGTCATCGTTGCAGGATTGTGCTGCACGAAAAAGATATGGATTTTCAAGTAATAGACGTTGATCCAAATAATAAATCAGAAGATATAGCGGTGATAAGTCCCTATGGCAAAGCTCCGGTACTTGTGGAACGCGATCTGGTGTTGTATGAGTCAAATATCATTAATGAATATATTGATGATCGCTTTCCACATCCGCAGTTAATGCCTGCAGATCCAGTAATGCGTGCACGAGCCCGGTTGCTGCTGTTTCGTTTTGAGCAGGAATTATTTTGTCACATCAATGCATTTGATGGCACAGATCAGAAGGTTATTGACAAAGCGCGAGCAGTCATTGCTGATAATCTTGCGATGATATCGCCAATTTTTGATAAGCAAAAATTCATGCTGGGAGATGAATTTTCAATGCTTGATGTCGCCATTGCACCATTGCTTTGGCGTCTGGAGCATTATGGAATTCGTCTCCCTAAACAAGCAGCACCTTTATTGAAATATTCGGAAAGATTGTTCAGTCGTCCATTATTCATAGATGCATTATCGGCGTCAGAGAAAGTAATGCGAAAATGAGTAATAATTCAACGAAACCATATTTAATTCGTTCAATCTATGAATGGTGCATTGATAGCGGCTTTACGCCTTTTGTATCGGTAAAAGCTTATCCAGAGTTGGATGTTCCTATGGAATACATTAAAAATGGCGAAATAGTTTTTAATATTAGTGCAAATGCAGTTCATGGACTGATCATAAATAATGAATCACTTAGTTTTGATGCTCGGTTCAATGGAATATCAAGAAAGCTCGATATCCCATTAGATGCAGTTAAAGGAATTTTCGCTAATGAGGTCAATCAGGGCATAGCATTTCCACCAGAAGACGAAGAGATTAAAGGTGAAATCACCAATGAACAATCAAGGGATGCAGTTCAAGATTCAATAGCTACTAACCCCAAATCCTCTGGAAAACCAAAACTTCGTATTATCAAGTAATTTTCTCTAAATTTAATTTGTTCTAATCAATTTGCCGGCATAGCTCAGATGGTAGAGCAGCTGATTTGTAATCAGAAGGTCCCGAGTTCGATTCTTGGTGTCGGCACCATAAAATCAATGGCTTGCAATTTTCATGCAAGCCATTTTTGTTTCCGGGGTTACGCTGGGGTTACATTGCAGCGATCTAGCAACCATTTCTAGGACACTCTTTTACTTTCTTTCCAAGCGATCAAATCAGATATTTTGTACCTGACCTTGCTACCTATTTTGTAGAAAGGGATAGTTTCTTTCTTTGTGCAGCGCCATGAAGCAAGCGTATTTATTTTTACTCCGATAATTTGTGCGGCCACCACTGGATCAACCTCTTCCGTGTTTTCGCTGGACTCTATTATTTTGCTTAGGGTTAAGTTTTTTTCGCTCATCTATCTAGCTCCAATACTTTTCAAATTTACGTGAACTCTTTCCTCTCAATTAATGGCTTCGTTGTTACATTCTTTGCGCGCTAGAACTATATTGTTTTTTTAAATTAAAATTTTTGTTGTTAACTCAAGATCACTAGAATCAATACCGCCGAGACCAATACCAGAGCGGCAGCAAATAAATTCATAATGGCCGCTTGCCTGGAAATTCTAGTGAGCTCATAAATCTCCTGACCCTCTCCACTTTTTATCCTTTCATCTATCAACTGAATGCAGCTTTCCAGGAATTGGTCTCGTGTTAATTGCGCGTTACTGATGGATGAATTAATCAGCGCATTGGATTTCTTGGTCGAATATTCACACCACCGATTAAAGTTCTCTTCCAATATCGCCTGGTAATTGCTAAGCAGCTCAGCATGGGCCTTTTCATTTTGTTCCAGCAACACTTCGTTGAGCGTATGCATCATCAATACCGGATCATCCTGCGACAGAACAATGCCGTGCTCTGACGCTATTCTTTCAATAAGTG
>NZ_FNOE01000048.1 GCF_900106555.1 Nitrosomonas oligotropha
GAAGCGCAGAACCAGAGGTCAAAACCTCTTTTTTATTAACCTAATTGGTACACTCTTCGCCCGCTATTTGGTACCTTTTTACTCCGCCATTGACATGCATCATCCCTAATCATTGATTCACGTCTATTTGATTAGTTTTGCAGCTTCTATAAGAGCTTTTTTTCGTTGAGCTATTTGCTGAGTTTGCAAAGACTCAAACGTAGACAACAAAAAATACTCGTTTATTGAAATAGTTTCATCGTCATCAAGCACAGCAACTCTACTAGCAACGAAAGAATAAGCATCAGTTATAGCAAGACCGCGAACAGCGACCAGCAGTGGAGGAAGCTCTTCTTCAGTAGCATCATCAAGTCGTTTAATGATCTGATCCTTAGCTATAGATCCGTATAGTGCCAGCTCGGTTAATTCTGAGAAGCTCGATATAATCTGCTCGGCAACCTTAAATGTATTCGCAAATTTAAGCCCTGTTAGACGGTCTGAGCGAGTAACTGCATACAGTAAATCGTTAACTTTTTCACGCAAATCATTTTCTGTTGGTTCAGCGGCATCAATAAACAAGGTCCCTCTCCGGCGCAAATAGTAGACAATAGGGCCATAAATGGAAGGTACATTATTAGGTGCGTGAACCATTACTGGCGCTTGTCCCCACTTAGACCTAACTTCCACAATGGTATTGCCATTAAGTACTTTAATAAATCCACTGTGGGTAACCTGATTTTCCTTCACATAGACTACCACGTCATCTATGCGGAGTGTGCCAGGGGTAAATGGATAGTAATCGTCCTGAAGAAATGGGCGAATATCATCGAACCAAGCATGGCCTTGTGCATGTGCAAAAGCATGACAATTATATGTCTTGGTTGCGTCACGAACTGCTCGTGCACCAGCAAACTGACTTTCAATCTGGCGGCGAATTTGATCTTTTTCCTGTGCAGTAAAATCTGGACTAACCAAATGTAAGTCCGGTGCGACATTATTTTTTGATGTTCGATAATCGGAATTAGGTTGATATCGGTCAGACATGTGAGTCTCCTTAACTATGAAGTAATCTCGTCATGCTACTAACCCTGCGTGAAAATCTGCGCAGGTCGCCTTAACTTCAAGCTATACCTATGTTAGTCTAGCGTGCGAAATGTGGCCCGGAAATTTACAGGTTTTTTTGATTTGTTCTCGAAAATAAAAGCTCTTCTCCAGCCCGCATTTTCACGTTCATGCCATACCTCACGCCATTCCAAAGTTCCCACAACAGCGCCAGCACTTCCTCCTGGTTTGCGATCAAAATTTACTCTGATTATCGTTATATTTGTGTCGTATTCCGAGCCCGGGTATAGAGTCAATGTCTCCTCTGCCTTGATTGATAGTGGATATTCCCAATCCCGTCCTGGTGGGGCAAGTTCTATTTCCAAAAAAGTTGTCATGGTGTTTTTCCTTTGTACTTACTTAATTTTTTGCTCGAATGAAAAAAATCGAAAGATTACATCTTGAGTTGATTTTGAGCAATTCTTGATGGTTACAGTTTTTTGCCAGGAATCGCCCGGTGTGTTGGGGTTCGGTCCCCATTCGAGTGTTTCCTGCCAAGTAATTCTTAGGTCTCCCTTTCCTTTAGATTGCGGATTTTGATGTATGACATCGACAACCCCAATCGTAGGCTTGCCATCGGGCGTTGAAAGCGAAAACTTGATTTCTTGACCGGCGCTAAGGGTTAAAGGTAACTCTGTATTTGATACAGCTCCATTCTCAAACAGACCTAGAATAGTTTGTGGGTCGCTGATAGTATCGTTTTTCGTCATTAAATATATCCTTTTTGTAAATTAAACATCTATTTAGTGACATGAAGTTAATATACTTATATAGGTAAAAGAAATATCCCATGATCTAAAATAGGAAGTCAAATAATTTATTGAAGTATGGTGTATGTAAGATACCAAATATCAATTTATCATTTAGATTTCCCCGTCTAAGTAACACGGGGGGCTATAAATACATACCTTTAGTAATACATTACTAAGTGTAAGGTTTTTTAACCTTAATGGCAATAGGTTAAATTCTGCTAGTTGCTTATATGGGCACTTAAAGGATGAGTCATACATTCGCGTGATTGACGACAACGACGACGAAGGAGGAGGCGGAGGGAAGGAGCGCGGAAGCGCTTTTTTTACTGATCTTTCGTTTCTTCAACTATCAGTGAATTTCTATAACCAGATTTCTGCAAGTGACAGGATATAAGAACGGAACGCAGGCGAAACAGCGCTGCTGGTAGCCATGAGACTCGGCAAGCGCATAAATCCATAGGGGGCACCGCCGGCGCACCATACGCCTAAGAGCGGGGGTACCTGTGGAGTTATGCGCGTTTACAGGCAGGACAACTATACCATTGACACTATATGAATGGTTATAATAAATTTTACCTTGATGTTCAAAATAACATTTATATTAACATTCGAGGAAATTATGAAATCATCTACCCTTCATAGTGTATGGTCTGCACCGGATAACACTCGCTTAACCAGCAAACAGTATTCATTCCGGTTGCCGGTGCATGTAGCTGCAAAAATCGCTGCATTGTGTGAAATGTACCCAAGCCGGACTAAAACCGAAATTGTCGGCGATCTGCTTTCAAGTGCTATAGACGAATTTCTGGCAGGTCTTCCTTATGTACAAGGAAAGTATGTTGGCACCAATCCCGAAACAGGAGAAAAAATTCATCTTGATGCTGGTCCTGAATCGAAATTTTGGCAATTGGCAAACGAACATTATCGTGAAATAGAACGGGAAATGGGTAATGAAAACCCGCCTAGTCTCTATGAAGCCCTGCGAAAACCAAAGTCAGCGGAATAGGGTTTGCTCCATGTATCGCCTTTTGCTCAGTGGCTTTGATACCATCGAATGCGCGTACTACCTCGCATTCGGTCATGGTTGTCTGCTTGATTTTGAGCAACTGGCGGCAGAGAAAGAAGCCTTGCGTCAATTGAAGATACGCAAACAAAAGCCTATCCGGCTGGGTAGTGAAGAATTCCTGCTTGCGTCGCACGGTACGGCAAGCGGTTATCCTTTCCTGATCGAAAACGATGTGTTCAGTATCCAATTCGGAGAATTCAACAAGCCTTCGTTTTTTGTCGCGTTTCGCAGCGTGGCACTATGGCATCACGGCATACAAGCTTTGCATCAGCGTTTTTTAGATTGGGCGCAATCGGTAGGACTCAGCAATTACGAATCGGAGCGATTATCCCGCGTTGATTTTACATTCGATTACTTCCTACCAAACCTGGATTTTGATGAAGATAGTTTCGTCTCGGCTGCCTGTAAGGATAATCAGCATCGCAAGAACCGCAAAATTCAAACTTTTTCTTTCGGTGAGGGTGAAATCAAACTGCGCATTTATAACAAATGCGACGAAATTACTGAGAAGAGCAGCAAGTCATGGTTTTTCAAGCTGTGGGGTGTTGAGCAGGATGTCTGGCGCATCGAATGGCAGGTACGCAAAGGCTCATTGCGTAGTTGCGGCATTCAAACCTTCGATGACCTTCAATACCGCCAAGGCAAGCTTTTACAGCTTTTGGTCAATGAACATACCACGCTACGCATTAAAGAAGATGACAGCAATCGCTCCCGCTGGGCATTGCATCCGCTATGGCAGGATTTGATAGAGCAGGTTGCCAAAATCGAGATTCTGGAAGGACCGGATACGCTGAACGAGCTGGATATGAATGCACTGCTTGAGGAACGTAAGATGCGCATCGCCATCAGCGTATATGGCTATCTCAAGCGCATGGCGGCCATTCAATGTTTACAGCACGGCAAAGACAAGATTTCCGTCACGGAAGCGCAAGCACTCCTGAGCATGGTTGTTCGTCATGTTCATAATCCCTTGTCCTGGTCGTGCGACATTGAAGAACGCGTGACAGAAATGAGACTTGGCAAATGGTAACGCTGCAAGAGGTTCTGAGGTTGCTTGACCAAAGCAAGAATGAAGCATTGTTGCTGGCGCAGAGCTCTTTGCCGCAATCGCAGTTTGAAGCATTTCGTAAAATTTATCTCAACATCTTCGGCAAGAATGGATTGGAAAAGGAACTGGCGAGGTTATATGCCGAAGATCGAAAACAGGATAGGAACGGGCAGGAATAGATCATGCAAAAAAGGAGGTGCCATAATGCGTGAACGAACCCGACAATTTAGAAATTGTGATAAGTTTTAATCCTGACTTTCAGGAGCAGACTATCCACGCCGGAGAATTGCGCTTGATAAAGTCTTTTCTGCCGGAAATCCTGAAAGAAATCGCAATTCAGTCTGAAACCAACAAGGAGTAAACAACATGCGGATAGCGCTCTATGCTCGCGTTTCCACAGTCAAGCAAGCGGAAAAGGATTTATCCATACCCGATCAATTGCGGCAAATGCGCGATTGGTGCAAAGCCAATGGTTACACTGTAATCATGGAATACGTCGAGCCGGGCGCATCCGCAACCGACGACAAAAGGCCGGTGTTTCAGCAAATGATTGCTGATGCCATGCTCAAACCCTGTCCCTACGACGCTATTGTCGTACATAGCCTATCTCGTTTTTTTTGCAATTCGTTGGAATTTGGCTTATATGAACGCGACTTGAACAAAATCGGTGTGAAACTGATTTCCATTACCCAACAAACGAGTGACGACCCCAGCGGAGAATTTACACGAAGGCTGCTGAGTTTTTTTGATGAATACCAAAGCAAGGAAAACGGCAAGCACACTTTGCGGGCAATGAAAGAAAACACACGGCAAGGTTATTTCAACGGTTCGCGCCCTCCCTTTGGCTATAAAACGGTAGAAGTTGAAACCGTCAGCATTAAGGGAAAGAAAAAGAAACGCCTGGCCATTGATGAGCACGAAGCGGCGACCGTGCGCAAAATCTTCGATTTATACCTGAATGGCCACCTTGGCCAGTCAATGGGTGCAAAGCAGATTGCCGTCTATTTAAACGAGCGCGGTTTCACGCTACGGGGCAAACAATGGGGACGTAATCGCGTGCATGAAATTCTTTCCAATTCGACCTATTGCGGCGAGTTCATTTTTAACAGACGCGATGCCAAGAACCAGAAAGACAAACCTGAAAGCGAATGGGTGCGTATGGCAATCGATCCGATCATTGAGCAATCACTATTTGAAGTTGTGCAGACACGTAAAGCAAGCCGTGCGCCTTCAAAAGTACCGCCAAGAGCGATTAATTCTCCAACCTTATTGACCGGCATACTTAAATGCGGCTGCTGCGGTGCCAGCATGACACTGGCGACGGGCAAGGGCGGGCATTATCGCTATTACAAGTGCAATACCCGCATCAGCAAGGGCAACAAGCTATGCGATGGCCGAAGCATTCCAATGGAAAAGCTCGATAGTTTAATTCTCAATACCTTGGCGGACAAGGTGTTTGATCCCAATCGTGTTAAAACCATGCTATCCGACATGAAAAAGCAGATCAAGGCGACGCAAGCAAGCCAGGATGACGGATTGAAGAAGCTGACCAAGGAATTGGATGAAATAAAGACCGCCACAGATCGGCTTTATGAAGCGGTTGAGAAAGGATTTCTGCCGTTGGATTCCTCGCTACAGGAACGTTCTCATAAACTGAATGCTAGAAAGCAGGAATTATTGATTCAAGTCGCCGGATACCGCCGTCAGCAACAATTGCCGGAAATCAAACAGAATCAGCTTGAAGCTTTTACCAAGGCGCTACGAACCAAGCTACTGGACAGAAAAAGCGGATTCGGCAAGGAATATTTGAAACTGCTGGTGAGTGAAATTCGCATCAAAAACAATCAAGCGGAAATAACAGGCAGTTATTCTGCGCTTGCTCACGCGGTGGAAGAAACAAAAAAGCACTCTCTTGAAAGAGTGCCCAGTTTTGTACCGAATTGGCTCCCCGACCAGGGCTCGAACCTGGGACCTGCGGATTAACAGGTGTTATAAAAAACTGTTTTTATTAATATTACTCTCGCCGGTGCTCGCCAACACTCGCCAATAATCGTCAGATTTGTCACGTTCTTATTCTTGGACAATTTTTTGAGCAGCGCTCAGGCTGGAAACTATTTCAATTGCCGCGTGAGTTATGTTAATGCATTTAGTGGGTGTGCGGTATCATGATCAGATCATGGCACATTTGGGGCTGTCTTTAAGACGATTTATTTGCTGAAAGCATTTATTTTATTACAATAAAATTATATCATTACCATGATTAAAAAGCTTTATTTAGCTTATCGATAATATAACGATTAAACGATTATAGTTTTACAGTAGGTAGCGAGGAATACTTTGCGAACTAACCAATAGAATCCAAACTGTTAGTTATGATGTTATTCAAAAATATGAAGGGCAATTAGATGCAAAAAAAGTACGTAATCATGCTTGAAAGTGTAATTGGAGATTATCCTAATAACTATCCGATAGCTGAGGAATCTAGCGATCTTGATATTCTGGAAAGGGTTAGCGATATTAGCGAACGAGTACAAAAATATTACGATAAACAAGAATATCAAGCAGAATTAATTGATCCGGATTCTGGATTCCGTACGTATACTATTTTGAACGAAACTTCCATAAAAAAAGGTGCAATTTATAAATTAAATCGGATTTAGTTATGAATTTAAAACGCAATTTATTAATTTTACTTGCAATTTTATTGTTAACATCTTGTTCGACAAAGTTAATAAGTCGCTATAAGTCAATGGAAATGACTTCGCGACTTCCTGGAAATCCACCTTTAGTACAAGTTTCTGCTTTTAGTATGACATCAGCAACATCAGAGGATAAGCCGGCAATCCTCCAACTAAGTGCCGAAGGGCAGGCCGCGTTAATTACGGAAATTGCAAAAACTGAAAAATCATCAATAGGATTATTTCAGCGATTAGCTAGTGGATTTGATAGTGACTCGCCAAGTGATGTTGTTGATCGAACTCAATATAAGGTACGGATAGTATTTTCAACACAGAAAACTGAAATCGTTACAGGGTTAGCTGATCGAATATCGCAGTTGCAACTTAAGCTTGATAAATTACCTGATTCTTTCCAATTTAAACACTGGAATAAATTTGAAACGGAATATGGTCAAGTAGACTTAGGAAAGATTGGATTAAAGAAAGCTACTACATTTACTGCAAAAGCTAATCCGAGTTTTGGAGGAGCCAGTACTGGGGAGATTGGAGTAACAAATTCAAAAGAGCTGAACGAAGAAGTTACTTTGCGACAGCGCTTTATTACAAATACAGGAGTTCTAGATAAGAACACTGCAACGCTGTTCCAAGAAGGAGTTACTGGCATTGATCTGGCTGGCAACATAGCAATAGATGTCACTGTTGAAGTTAATCCAAATCAGGTTGAAACTTTTTCTACAGTAAGGTTTGAATCATTAAAAGATGATAAGGGCTATAAAGCAGCTAATCAATTATCCATGATAAGGACCACTATCAAAGCACCAGAATCTAGTGTCCTTAATAACCTAAAAAATGGTGTTCTTGTTAATCTTACCGGCTCATATATATTCCGTCATGTTCGTAAGGGAGATCAAACAATAGCGGAAGGTGATGACGAAGTTGAATTTATAAGAGGTAATATCGCAGTAATACCTAAAGAAATAATCATCTTAAGTAAGGAGCAATTAGAAAGAACTCGATATAGATACTTTATTCACCCAATGGGTAGTCCGGGTAAAAATTTATCTATTGATCTCCCCGAAAATCCAGATCAATCATTAGAATTTGCAACATTTCGAGAAGCGGATCAATTTCTTGGATGGCTTAGAAATACTCGAAGTACAAAAATCGGGAAAGGCGACTGGCAGCTTAAACTAGGACATTCTCCTCTATTGAAGAAAGATATAATGAACTTGCGAATTAATCATCGATTCTGATTCGCTCTTATCTTGATCGGATCAAACCTGGTAATTAATAATTGTCACGTCACAACAGTAACTGTCCGATTGTAAACAAACTACTTCTGTTAACAGGTGCTAATCAAGCATTGTTTTTATTGATTTATACCGCCAAAGCACACCAATAGTCACCGGATTTGTCACGTTTTATTTTTTTGTTAATCAAAAGAAACATTAGTTAAAAAAATCATATTAAGATGCGGTGATTACCACTGTAAACATCCCTGAATCAATCGAACCGCTTCCAATTTGTATTCCAATGTATATGAGGCTCTCTTGATTTCTTCTGCTTTCATTTCTTTGTCTCCTTAATTTGTACTGTAACTTCAGTTAAGAAATACGTTCTTAATCGGCAAATCCAATACGAATTACCAGAGCACGATCATTTCTTAGTCATCTTTTTAAATTCGGATCCAATTTTTACTGAAAGCTCGGCATAGGAATTCAATTGTTCAGATTTATTAGTGGCTTCCCTGAATATTATAGATTTGTCATTTAACCATTTTCCAATTTCATTCGCGTATGCATTGTATTGGCGTGTTGAATTCAGCTCGGTACGCGGTGGGAAACCCGGGAATTCTGGTAGATTATTTGGGTTTTTTGAAGTAAAAGTATCATCAATTTTATTAGTAGTAACACTTAAACCTGTATTTATGTCTCCAATAACAGTTCCTTCGTATACATCATAATAATAAGTTTTAGATGAACAACCACGAAAAAGAAATGAACTGATCAAATCATCATTTCTAACATATATATTACTTGTAAAGACATTAGGGTCGTCGCACACATAATATGTATCGTAACCAACTAAGCCTTTTGAAGGGAAAGTCGATATAGAATTTTTCGCTTGCATCGCTTCATTATTCAAAATATCCCTAACATTTGCAAAGCTTCCTGAATATTTAGGATCTCCCCCAGAAATAAACCAGTTTATAACGTTGTTCAAAAAACTTTCATTAGCTGCTTTTAGATATATCTGCATTGACAAATAGGTACAGACACCCGTTGCTACAACAGTAAAACCAACAAAACCATAACCCATTAGTTTATAAACTAATAAGTGTAATTTTATGGCCAAATCACTAATTAATTTTTTGGCTTCTTTATCTTTGATAATTACTTTCAGTTTTTTATTATTAACAATATCGAAATATTGATTACATAGAGCTTTTAACTCAATTTCAACATCTTGTCTAAACCCTTTTTCGATTGATTCGTCTATATGTAATCTGAGGTTCTTCAATTCCCTTAAAATTTCTGCAGTAACTGCAAGAATCATATTCAGTTTGTTTGATACTTCTTCTTGCCATTCTAATTCAACACGCTCAGCTTCTTTTTTATTCATTGCGGAACCTATCGCAGCGATAACCTCAAGTATCGCTACAATAGAGCCTGCAGACATTGTCATTAATACTATATCATTTTTATTACGAGTTTTTACTGTCTTCCCTAGAAAGCGCAACTCATCAAGTTTGATAGTCATTTATATTCTCCAATAGTGATGTGCTCAAACATTGCTGCTGGTTAAATATAGCTGACATTGAGTTGGTAGTATAGTCGAACATGTGTCTGTCGCAGCGCATAGCGGATAAAGAGCGCCTACACCGCGAAGTGGAAGCCAATGTTACTGAACGGAACGTCAAAGCCATGCCTGTAAAGTGGCGCTTTGCTGCACAGGATGCGCAACCGAAATTGGCGCGTCTTTATCCTTCTGTTTCAGGATGACTGGTTACTAGCTGTGAGTTCTTCATTACACATATAGCAAAGCTTTAATTTCAAGCTAATTACAATTCAATCTTCGAGAATTTTGCCGTAAATTCAATAACCACCAGAAGCTTTAACAATATTATTAACAGCACTTTAGATTGATATCGAAAATCATTCTTGCGGCGATAATTTTATGAATGATACTCACTATGCTGAAGGCATTACAGCCCAAAATTTGCGAGCTATCCTTGAGTTATGGGAACAAATGGTTCCTAAAATCGAGGAGACGATGCAAACGATTATTGAAATTAATGATAAGTTATTTGATAAAGAGAGCGACTCATTCAGTTGGTGCCATTTATATGAACTACCTGTCAAAGATCATATAAATTTCAACTTTCCTGTCCTCCTTCAAGAGGATCAAATGGTTGCTTGGTGCAAGCAGATTACGGAATCACCTGGAAAAATTACTGCTTTGCCGGATGTCGCTAAACAAGTTGATGAACATTTTGAAACAAGAGATAGCCTGACCGAAGAAGAAATTGAAGCTATACGCCCTTTTCTTCACGATTATTGCGCATACTTCTATTCCATTCAGTATTCCTTGCTTTGTCTTCTTTACCATGGTTGTTTTTTAAATGAACTGATTGATCGTGTCCGTTCTGGTGATGATGAAGCGCTATTTGATGCGATTCGAATTGACCCAACGATTATTGGATGTCAATCTGTCAATGACAGAATCAGTAAAGCAAGGCGGTTGCGCGATCAGGTATTTCTTGACAAGCTCAGAAAAATGCAAAGTGGTGTCACTGCAAAACTCAAACAGGCTAATTTCCAACAAATGCGTCTGATTTTTAGAATTCTTTCTGAAGCTGGTGCAACACGTCTATCTAATGATCAGCTTTACCAGTTATTTGTCGAAGAACTTAAACTTTACACAGCTAATTCAGCGGGTGGCGGTGTTGAAAAGTCATTACGCAAATTCGCCGATACCTATATGAAACAATACGCAACCACTTAAAAGTTCAATTTTTGGGTGGAATACAAATTCTGAATTGGTATACAAAATCTCTATCCGTTGCGGCAAGCATTTCGCATGGTCGCCATGGATACGAGGTTTATTATGACCAAGGAAGTTGAAGTTTTATCTAGTGCTGTAACATCAGATCAAAACCAATCCGCTGAGCCACCACGCGATGCAACGCGCGCGAGCGCGGCCGCGTGGCGTGATGGCGAAGTGGAAAATGATTTGACGGATGTATTGCATCAGTCCATTTCATCCTCTCAGGGTACGCCGTCTAGTAACACAGTACCCAATAACTGCAATTCTGAGTATTTCAAGCTTTTAAGATTTGGAGTTGATAGTCTTTATCTATCCTATCCAGGTGAATTATTATCGGTGGTGGATGACAAGCTAAAAGAGCTCAAGCAAATCGCACAATCACCAGAACCTTTTGAGCAAGTCAAAGCGCAATATCCCATTAATGGTCATATCTTCGAAGTCAAAGACAAAGGGGCGAGATTATTTCCCTATATTCTGGAAGATAATGCCTTCCGTATTCAGCTATCCCGTAGCCAGTCGGTTCCATTAGCTTATGTAAAGATTTCCAGCGAGTATCTGACCCATGTGGGTTCAGTGACGGCAGAAAAAGCGCTAAAAGCTATCCTGGATCAATTTGGAGTGGTTCATGAATCTGCTAACGTCAGCCGCATTGACCTGTTTGTGGATTTTGTCAGTTCAGAGAATATGGAAAGCTGGGATCGTCATGCCTGGGTAACGCGCGCTTCATTGATTAATACCTATTCTATCGAGCGAGCCTTCTCCGGCTGGGTCATTGGGGCGGGCGGTGTCATTAGTTGTCGCCTGTATGACAAAACACTGGAAATAGAAAAACAATCGAAGAAATTCTATCTGCATGAGTTATGGAAGAAAGCCGGATGGAATGGTAAAGATAAAGTCTGGCGGCTTGAGTTCCAATTAAATCGAGAAGTATTGACCCAGAAAGGACTCGGCAAACTTACTGAGGTTCTGGATAACCTTAACGGCCTATGGAGCTATGCCACAACAGAATGGTTACGTCTAACCCTGCCGAATGTTGATGATCAAACCCGCTCACGTTGGCCTATTCATCCTCTATGGGGTTATCTGTCCTCTATCGACTGGGAAACCAATGGCGGCCCTTTGTCGTCTCGTTTCAGCGCTGCGCGTGTACCTAGCGATGATTGGCTTTGCAAGATGGGACTCAGCACGCTGATTTCACTCATGGCGAGCAAAGGCATCAAGGATTTTGATTCGGGCATACGGGCTTTTAAGGATGCGCTTTATGTTTATCATGAACGTAAAAGCTTTTATCTAGGACTGACTTTTGATGATTACATCCAGGAAAAGGTAACTATTAAAGCGCGTCAATTCAATACCATCCTGAATCGATCACTTGAAGTGGAAGAAAAAACTAGTATAAATAAAGATGCGGCTGAATATCGGAAACAGTCAGACGGCGAATAACAATGGATAAAGTTAGCCTGCCACTGCCTGCGATTCGATGCTTATCCAAAGAAGAAGCGGCGCAATATCTCGGGATTGGCGTGACATTGCTTACAGAATTGGAGATTCCTTATATCAAGCTGGGTCGTCGCTGTTTATACGATAGGGTTGACCTGGATGTCTGGATAGAAGAATATAAGCAAGGCGAGCACGGGCGGGCTAAGAAGGAGGCAATATGGCCCAAACCCAAGAAGGTGTCTACCGAAGGCAAGATTCTCGCTTCTGGTGGATTGCAACAACGCTCCCAAACGGCAAAAGAATACGCCAAAGCGCTGGGACTGAAAACCGACAAGATGCCGAAGCACTGCTAGCCAAAATCAGGCTGGAAGCATTTCGGGAACATCATTTCGGATTCAAACCCCAACGCTCATGGCAAGAAGCCGTGGTACGGTATCTCACGATCAAAGCAAGTTTACGAAGTTTTCGGGATGTAAACCGGATTTGCCGGATGCTTGATCCCTATTTGGGAAGTCTGACACTGAATCAGATTAACGGTGACGTGATCTGGTCAGTGGTGCAGGGACAACTCAAGAAAGGCAATACTCCGGCAACGGTGAATCGTTATCTGGCCTTGATTCGCAATTTGCTGAAAATGGCACGCGATGAATGGCAGTGGATTGATAGCATCCCTAAAATTCGCTTATTGCCTGGTGAAGTGGAACGGGATCGGTGGTTGACCAGAGAGGAAGCGGATCGCTTGATTGCGGCTGCACCTGAACACCTGGCGGCATTGATCCGGTTTGCATTGGCAACAGGCTGCCGGGCGCGTGAGATAACCGGATTGGAGTGGAATCGAGTCGATTTAGGTCGACGCACTGCATGGTTGAATCGCACTAAAAATGGCACACCGAGAGGTGTTCCGTTAAATGCGGATGCAGTAGCCGTTTTACAGGAACAAATGGGTAAGCATAATCTGTTTTGTTTTACTTATCGCAGCCAGCCGATTCTTTGGGATTTAACCAATACGGCTTGGGTGAATGCGGTTAAGAAAGCAGGGCTGGAAGATTTTCGGTTTCATGATTTGCGGCATACCTGGGCTTCATGGCATCGGCAGGCTGGAACGAGCTGTGATGAACTGAAAGACCTGGGCGGTTGGAAATCGCGCAATATGGTGGATCGTTATGCCAAGTTTGCGACTGAAAATCTAGCGTTTGCAGCGTCAAGAATTGAGACAGGAAAAGATAGAAAAGTTATTCCGCTGTCACGTTTCTGTCACGCTAAAGAAGCTAACCAGAGCTTTAAGCCAGCTAACTCTTTGAGTTAATTGGCTCCCCGACCAGGGCTCGAACCTGGGACCTGCGGATTAACAGTCCGTCGCTCTACCGACTGAGCTATCAGGGAATTGATGAGATGCGCATGTTAACGTTTTGAAGCCTTCCGGTCAACCATCAGATTGTGTCTTGTATTGGAAATTTGCTTTGTTTTAGTTGTAAGAAACCTCAGAGTTGTTTACAGAGAGGTTGATTGAAATAAGCGTTGAGTATTTCATAAGGGGTGGCATTATTCAAACTCTTATGAGGCTTAACGGTATTGTAGAAATTAATGAAACGGAGA
>NZ_FNOE01000063.1 GCF_900106555.1 Nitrosomonas oligotropha
GCTGTCTTTCGACAGTGGTGTACCGGTGTTGATACTAACTTCTCTTACAGTTTGGTAAAGACTGGAATTACCGCGCCAGCAATACTGTTGATATAGCGATTGCCTGCTTCATCCCAGGTCATCAACAATCCGCCAAAACGGCTTTCAGGGTCACCCAACAGTGCCATCAAACGTTGTACTTCCCACAACGCATCTTTGGCTTCCATCTTAACTTCACGGGTTTCTCCAGGTTGAACGCCTCTGTCATCATCCATCGATAAGCCGGTTGCTACCAGTTCTCTTGGATAGTCAGGATCCAGGTGTTTACGGCCCAGTTCGTTCACAAAGCGTACGCCCGCTGTCGTGAATTCACCAATGTTGACCGCTGTGTCACCGTTGTTGGTGATTTCCATCGTTACACGCAGTGCACGGCCAGGTACGTCGTAGTTAGCGTGCGTTACTTTGATTGCAACCGGATTCGGTGCAATCGGTAACGGTGCTACTTTCGATTCGCCAGCTTGGATCGGTACTGTGTATGGATGTACGCTTTCGGTGTAACGATAGCCGCCCCAAACAATCGCGCAGGTCAGTATTGCAACTGCCATACCTACTTTTCTGTCCGTTGGGGAGGTTAACAGTTCGTCACCATACGCCAGCAGTACGCGGCTACGTGGCAGGAACATCGGTTTCGCTACAAAGTAGCCAATCCAGAAGCAGCCTAAGCCTAGCCATACGATGTGCCAGAATATACCATTGCTGAAGTTGAACGTTTCCAGGTCAATGGTTTTACCTGTCAGTGTGGTCACTGGGTTGGTAAAGTCATCCCAGCTGCCGGAGATGTTCATCCAAGAGGCTGGACCTGCAATAGGACCTGCATCTTTGATGTTTACCATCGCGTGCATGTGGTGGCGTCCTGGAATACGGGCTTTCAGCCTGACTTCAAATGCATAGTCACGGCCAATTTCCAAAGGACCTGAAATAAACGTTGGTTCGCCGTTCAGTTTGGTGCTTAAACGTACAAACACCGGGCTTGGGCTACCTACGTTAAAGAAGGCGCGGGTTGGTTTACCTACCGCACGTGGCCAGTCTTCAGCTAAGTGAAAGTTACCGGTCATCGTCGCAATGTCGTTGACTTTGGTGACTTTCGGTTGCCATTTCAAGTCGTACCATTGAATACTACGCATACGCAGGAACGGTTCTTGTGAGCGTTCACCGTGTGCCGCTGCCGTCTTAACATCTACCGTCAGCGTCATCGCCAGCGATGCCGCTCCAATCGCTGCTCCATACAGGCCTAATACGCCCAGTTTAAATATGCTTCTTATATTCATTATCTAATCCCCTGTGCAAAGCCTTTTTCACCAAACGCGGTTACGTCGTTCTTCATTGATATGCGTCCTCTTTCGCCTTTAACATAGTAGAAAGCGGTGCAGTACAGTTTGCCAAAGTACCACCATACGCAGAACATCAACATGGATACGAACGCTGCGAAGAACGCTGCAATCACTGTGGTGTGTCCACCAAAGGTACGCAGTGAGCCTTGCTCAATCAGGCGAACATATTCAGGCGTACCGGTACGTACGTACAGGAAACCTGTGTAGTCAGCTACTGATAACAGTACGCCTTCTACAACCACTGGTAAGTGGGTTGGGCCAAATATCGGCCAGTTGCCTGGGTAGAAGAATAGTCCAAAGAATCCGCCGCCTAACAGGGCTGTGATCAGCCAGTTACCGGTCAGCAACATGATCGTGTCCATCATCAATGCACCTGGAATCATGGTCGATGGCAGTACAAAGTTGATCGGATAGTGTGACCACCAGTAGAAGCCCCAGTAACGGGTCAGCCATTCACCTACTAACAGGCATACGATACAGAGTGTCGCGCCAAATGGCAGGCGATAGTTTACCCACAGGTAATACATCAGTGCTGCACAGTACATGATACCTACAATCGGTGTCACTACTGGCCACCATTGACGGTCTTTCCAGTCAAGCCAGAAATCCCAGTCACCTGCTAACAACATAAAGTGCATGTGATAGGTTCCTACCAGCAGAATACACAGAATCGGAAAATATACCGCATCTATGTATCTGGACATCTTGACCGCTTCCGGCACCATCTTGGCCGCTGCTAAAATTTCGTCTGTTCTACTCACTAGACCCTCCCTTCTTCATTTCGTGTGATATTAAATTATGAAAACTTGACGATTCCCTTGCTTCTTCTTGTCGTCTGCTTTTTGCTCGTTTTCATCACTGCATAGTAACTTAAGTCTTCTTATCCTTCCGCCCGTATCACAGGCTGGAAGGATGTGTTGCATTCAGAGAATTAAGGAACGATACGGTTGTTCAGAATGTCTCTGCTTGAGCCGTTCCAGGTTACGTCAGTCAGGTTTGAGTAACGGGTAATGATTTGTGCTGCAATACCACCCGAGAATAAACCTGCCCAGCCCAGAATCACAAAGCCCCAGTGCAGCGGTGCGCTGAACAGTTCTTCCATGAACCAGAATGCATGACCCCATTCGTTCAAACCTACGTTTGGCAGAATCATCAATGGGCCAGCAATTGCCATAACCAGCGGGAACGATGTGCCGCGGCTGTACAGTGGCAGACGGGTCATCGCGTACAGGTATGATGCTACGCCACATACGATGTACATTGGGAATGAACCATAGAACACGACTACGTGACTTGGTGTGAAGCTGGTGTCACGAATAATCACTTGGTGCCATGATGCATCTTGTTCGGTGAAGAAGCTACCGCCCCAGTAAACACCAAACAGATACACGCCCAGCCACATCATCCAGTAGAAATAACGTTTGATTTCCAGCTTGGTGTCTAAGTTGTCCAGTTGTTCTTTGGTGTCACGGGTTTTCAGTATCCAACCCCAGGTTACTAACGCAAACAAAGGCATCAGGGTCATGTGTACGCGCCACAGGCCCATCCATACTTTGTCAAATTCCGGTTCCATCGAGTCCATACCGTGTGAGTATGCAAACGTTCTTTGGTACCAGATCCAGAATATCGCTACCAACAGCATTGTTAACATGCCCAGTTTGTAGTACTTAGAGTCGTACCACAGTGACATGTCATAGCTTGCGCTTGATGCACTTGACGTGCCGTAAGTTGTTGCCATGTTTCTACCTCCTAACTGTTAATCAAAACTACTTCTCGTTCTTTTACTCTTCTACTTCTAATACTAATTAATTAGTACTGCTTTTATCTCGGCAGTTAAATTAACCTATTTTTACCCTTAATTTAACCACGCCTCTCAGGCTAGTCGACCTTACCCCTCAAAGTCAAGTCATTTGTCATAAAATCTCCTCC
>NZ_FNOE01000047.1 GCF_900106555.1 Nitrosomonas oligotropha
TTTAGGCGCGTTTCCTACCCCATGGGAAACGCGCCTCCCGATTTCTCAGCTTGCCTGCAACTACGCCGAACCCCTTACGCGCTTACCCTGGCTGTAAAAAAACAGATACTCATGCATAATAAAAATGCTTATTAATAGACTCCCTATTGATTAGGCAAAGGTCTTTTTACTTGACCAGGGTAAAAAGACTAAACGAGACGAGGTTGTCCAGTGCGTTTTTACAGCGACGCACTGGACTTTTTTATGCGTTAACCCGGCTGCTTTTCGTCTGGTGTTTCAAGCTAAACCCCACCAACCCCAACCCAGCCAGCAGCATCACGTAGGTTGATGGTTCTGGTATGGACGTGGTAGGGGTATCGTATTTTGGTGGCACGTACGTAAGGTAAAAATCCTCCTGATCGGCGCCTGAGATTAAGAAACCTTGCCGCACGCCATTCAAAGTACCTTCTCCAACAATCTGTCCAAAATTATTGATCTCGGTGGCCTGAAGATTTGTCCATCCTGCCGAGACTATAGGTTCTAGTAAAGAAAGGTCAACCATGACGCCGTTATTAAAAACAAAAGCATGAATCTCAGTCCCTGGAGTATAAGCCGATCCAACCACTTGTCCTGCATCATTTATGCCAGTTGCCCAGCTAGAAATTCCACCAAAGGTACCTAAATCAGTCATGCCAAAGCCATTCGGGCCCGTCACAAAAGCGCGTGTATTGCCAAACGCATCATCAGAAGAACCTACGGTTTGACCGGAGCTATTGATATCCGTTGCTACACTAGATTCACCCCCAAGCGTTCCTAAATCGATCATTCCGTTGCCGTCAGCTCCTGTAATGAAAGCGTGATAGATATCATTCTTTGTGCTAATAGAAGACCAACCAACAACTTGACCAGAATCATTCACTCCTAAAGCGCTACTTTGATTTCCGCCCAAGGTGCCCATATCTTTCATATCCGAACCATTGTTAGCAGTTATGAAGCCATGAACATACTTGGAATCGAATGCGGATTGACCAACAACCACGCCAGAATTATTTACATCCATGCCGTAGCTCAATGGCCCGCCCAAATCATTCATTCCAATTCCGTTTTCACCCGTCAAGTATGCATGGAATGCAGGTACATCAATCGCCCAAAGTGCATCACCGGTAATATAGGAGGCTCCAGTCACCTTCCCTGAATTATTTATATCTTCCGCTACCGATAAACTGCCACCCAAGGTACCCAGGTCAAACGCACCAATGCCATTTGCTCCGGTACTAAATGCATGTGATTTGCCGTCATTTGAACGGTAAGTGCCAGAAACTTGACCCGAATCATTTATTCCTGTTGCTGTGCTGCTAATCCCTCCCAATGTTCCAAGGCCTATAATCGACCATTCAGCGCTTGCATTAACTGATACAGAAAGCGCAGCAATAAACAACAATTTGTTCATGTTTTTTATAATCATTATTATTCTTCTCTTAGTTGTTTTCAACCTTGCATTTGCATTCGGTCGTTTTGCAGGCATCGCTGAGCCTGACAACATTACTTAGAGTTGCCATTCCCGTTGATGATTTTTTCTTCGCTTTGATGGTAAATATCAATAATCCCAGCAATCTTTTCAATCTCGTTTTTTGGAAGACCTGTAAGAATATCAATGGCGTGCGTTAGCTTTTCATTGTCAGAATAGACAGGCTGATCCATCCAGCCTGAGGGTTTTCCTGTTTTTTTCTCAATATCTCTAGCCGATGCGCTATTGATTGATCTCGGTTTTCCAGTTTTTGAGTCAGGTGATCTGTTGATCCATTGGCTTAGCTGCGACGGATTCGACATACCTAGTACCTCTGCAAGCGCAGCCACGCTTCCAAATTCTTCTTTGAGAATCAGAAGCCTAGAAAGCCTAGTTTCTTCAATGGTTGGATATTTCATATTTGCATTAGATAGCAACACGCTAATATTTTCCATTAGCGCAGCGCTTGACATATGCATTAGCGCTGCGCTAATATTGTTAAATGAATCTAGATCAATATTTAAACAATCATGAGAAGCCCATTGCTTTTTCAAAGCGGATTGGAGTTCCTACGCCTTCACTGAGTAACTGGCGACACGGAAAGCGCCCGATACCAATTGAGTGGATGGTGATAATTGAAAAAGAAACTAACGGTCTAGTCAGCAGGAAAGATATGTGCGACAGATGGCACGAAATCTGGCCCGAGCTAGCCACCCAAGAGTCAGCAAAGTCCGAGGAAGCGGCGTAGGGGATCAAATGTACAGAATGACGGTTGAAGAAAAACGAAGTGCTGTCATCCGGGGATTTGCTAGTCGTCCCGTCCATGCTTTTCCGCCTGAGTCGCGACTGCGTGTAATAGCACGAAGAGCTGTTCTGTATCCACTGGATGCAGCGATTGCATGGTTAAAAATCGTTCTTGGAATGCTTCGGCGACTTCGGAACGCGGTATTCCATGCTTTTCGAGAACGTTAATGAGCGCGGCAAAACAAGCGGCAAGGTCTTCATACAAATAATCGTTCATGGGAACTCCTTTTTAAGGTTGATGATGAATAAGGTAACTATGCAGGACGCAGGCTTTTCAGTAGCCGCTAAGTTTGATGGCATATTTCCTGGCGGCGAGGTTGGCGAAATAGGTTCTTGCCTCGGCATCGACATTCAGGTTGCAAGACTTGCACCAATTGGGAAACGTTTTGGGATCGATGACGGCGCGCACCACGACATAACCATGGCTTGCGCCATCCTTCTCGAAAGCCTCGGCTTTTGCGAGCCATACGTCGAACCTGTCGGGAAATTGGTGGCTGTCGGACATGATCCTGAGGATAGCGTCGTAATCTTCCGCACGGTACCAGGCCATTCCGATGACTGATTTTTGTTTTTCCATGGTTTCTTCTTTACTTATAGCAGGTTGGTCGCGCTTCCTATTATACCGGTATCGGAGAAACCTCCCTTTACTCAGCCGTGTCCGTCCGGTCAATGACGGGATATGCCGAAGAACCGGAGCTAAGACCCCCATTAAGCAGTCGTGGCCGTCCGTGATATGCGGTCCCGACTGTTTTTTTCTGAGGGTTACTTTAGAAGCATTGATTGAAAAATAAAACCACAAGACAGAGGTGAAAGCGGTGGATACACGAGAGGCCTACACAAAGATGATCACGGCCTATCCGGGAGGATGGCTAGCCATGGCTGCGGCGCTGGGTATGACGAAAGATGCGCTGGAAAACCGGGTTTATGAGCGCAAAGGGCAGCAGATCAACGTGCATACCGCGATGCAGTTGCAGGCATTTTCGCAAACCACTTTGTTTGCAGAGGCGATCAGCCAGGAATCGGGCGGTATTTTTGTGAAGCTGCCGGATTTGAATGAATGCGATCATGAAGAGTTACTCGGCAAATTCAATCAGCTTTATGCGGAGCTTGGCCAGTTATCGGAGAAATTTAGCCACCATACCCAAGATGGCAGGATCGACCGGCGCGAGAAGAAAGATCTGACAAATACCAGCCAGCAGATTCACAGAACCGTGCAGGAATTGATGATCCTTACTTTTGCGATTTATTGCCCGCGCGAAGCGGAGTCGGAGAAGGGGCGCGAATGATTAATCAGACAATACAAATGAGAATAAAACTCATTTACAAATGGATATGATGTCAGGTAGAATGCAAATCATTCATCTTCATAAGTTGAATATACCGCACCAGTCAGCGCGTTCCTTTGCGCGTAGCCGGATGATTGGACGTGTCGTAGTTGTAGGTTTCCCCCCCAGTACATCGCCATGTTTCTCTTCCTTCTCTAGGTGTACTGGGTTCTTTGCGGGCGGCTATCACCTGAATCTGGCAACCATTATCAATCGGGATAACTTTGCCGGATGCTTCTTGAAACATTTCTATCACCGCTTTTTCAAGCGGATCGGCGGTTTTCTGGGTGGCGGCAATGCGCATCGCACAATCGGCGATATCGCACAAGCGGGTGGTATCTCCAGTGGCTTTCATATCGCTCACGATTTTCTTGAATTGCCGCGGATCCGGCATGCCCAGTCTCTTCAGCATACGCTCCAACTGATCATCTTCCAGAACAATATCCGGGCGGCGGCGCTTCAGGTAGCCAGCCATGATATCGCGTTCTGTTTTGAGCATGCGGCGATCGGTGCAGCAGAGAAATCCCAAAAGATAAAGCGCCATCATTTCATAGCCGATGGTTTGCCATGTTTTTTGAATGGCAAGATCGTCGAAGCTGGCGATGGCATGCTGTGCGAGGTCGTTGACGAATTTCCCCGTATTGAGATCTACAGCGCGATTGATCCGGTGATTGGAGAACGAGCGGCGGCTAGCGTGCAGGTGGCAGTAGGCGTCGACAATAAACTTTCCATTGTTTTCATACGCACGGCTGACGCTGATGTTGCGGTTGGTGGTTATGCCATTGCGGTTGGTGTAGGTGATGTTGTAGCTGCCGCTGGCGGGGAGGAGTTTTGCACCTGCAAAGTTGAATTTTCCAATGAAGTCATCGAAGGTGTATTCCGGCATTATGACTCGAAGTTGCATACCGGTTGCCGGGTATTCTTTATCCGGTATTTTGGGAAATGTCTGCCAGATGGCTTTCCAGGCTCTTACGGATACCCAATAAAGAGCAGGCAAAGCTGCGGCGGCAGCCAGTACGGCAATAATTTTTCCCATAGTGACAATTCATGTGCTACCAGAAAACTAACACACTACAATAAAACAGATTTGTTTACAAATCATGACAATCTGGATTATTCTTCGGAAATCACATCAAGGATATTGACTAAGGTCAATTTCATCAAAGAGATTGTAAAAAACAGCCGGGATTTTGCCCGGCTGTCTCTTTTACGCTTCGATGGATTTTCGATTTACGAGCGGACTGGGCAGGGAGCCAAAAGGCTCTCCGGCGCCTTACCGGAAGACCAACTTGTTCTGTTCCGCTCTTCTTTTTTTGCCTTCTTAGCCAAGCTGCGACTCAGCAGCAGGAATTCATACCGTGATATTGCCGGAAATTTTAGCTACTGCTATTTTCCGCGAAGCTTATTCATAATCGCCTGCGCTTCACGATCGGACAGGAATTCCTCAGCAAATTGTTTCTTTAACGAAGCAATGACACAAAGCAGGACTGCTTGGGTGTGTGCAGGTATCTCATCCCAATTTTCTTCCAATTCAGTTAGCAATAATTCGCTTATTACGATTGGATTGCTTGGCGGTAAGTTGTGGCTTTCTATGAGGCGGATAACAATACTGTTAAGTTCTTGTTTCGTCATATTTCACCTGTTCAATGTACGGATTGAACACATCAAAAAGAACCAAGAAGCAGACTACAACAAATCTGATTTATTGACAAATCCGGCTGCACAGGCTTATCCTTTCTCTGCCACGGCAAAATCCGTGGTCAGGTGTGGAAGCCTGAATGTCTGCGGTGATGAGCCGCAATGTATTAAGCAATGCGGCTTTTTTGTTGTCTCAGTGTGTCCAGATCATGGGCGGGCTGGGCAGGGAGCCGCAAGGCTCGCCGGTGCAGACTCGGTCTTCCAACCTGTTCAGTTCCGCCCGCCACGTTTGGAAGCGTGGAAAGCGGTTCATTCAACGAATCGGAGTCTGCACATCATGACAAATACCTCTTTAGTACCGGTATTCACCGGCACAATCAGCAATCAATCTGTTCAACTTTGCAATGCCCGTGATCTTCATTGCTTTTTGGAGGTAGGCACAAAATTCGCGGATTGGATTAATGGTCGCATCACTCATTACAGTTTTATTCAAGACGAAGACTATTTCCTAAATTTCGGAAATAGGTCTGACGGCAGAGCTGGCAAGCGCCGGACCGAATACCACTTGACCTTGGACATGGCCAAAGAACTGGCGATGATCGAGAACAACCATAAAGGCCGCCAGATTCGCCGGTATTTTATTTCGCTGGAACGCAAAGCCGTTAATGCCAGCAATACACCCAAAGCACTCCCAGCCCCGGAACCTAAACGCTATAACTACCCACGCAAACTACTGGAACAATCCGGCTTCGTTTCAGCGGACGGTAAGCACCCGGCCAAGCTAAATATCTCCATGCTGGCGAATACCAAAGCATTCATTTCACCCCTAATGCACTTACTCAACGAAATGCGGGCAGATGGACACGACGTTTCCGCGCCATGGGATGAATTTATCGCCATGCGCGAAGCGCTCATTGCAGCGGATAAAGCGCTTGAAAAGATTTACATGGAAGCGTTGCAGGTTAATTTCAGGTCAGCCAGTACGGCAGGGAATAAATAAATTGCATTACTACCAATTCAATATAGCCGACTATCGCAAAGATACAGCTCATCTTAAGCCGATCGAACATTACATTTATCGGACTCTTATTGATTGGTGTTACCTCGATGAATCACCAATACCGAAAGAAACCCAAACGGTTTTGCGTCGGTTAGGTTTGGGAACCGAAGATGAACCAAATGTAAAAAATGTGCTATCTGATTTCTTCTATTTAACTGATTCGGGATGGGTTCACAAACGAATTGAGCAAGAAATTATTGAATACCACACTAAATGCGAAACAAACTCAACCAATGGAAAGAAAGGCGGCAGGCCGAAGAAAAACCGGTCGGTTAATTTCGCTAACCCAATTGAAAGCGAAAAAAAGCCTAACCAAGAACCATTAACCAATAACCATAAACCAGAGGATATAACACACACTGATTATCCCTCCCAACAGAGTAGGGAACCAACCCCGGCTGCAAGCGTGTGCCTCGAAATCAAAAAAATCGGAATTATCGACATAAACCCGGCTCACCCGAAGCTTCTGATGCTGATCGAAGCTGGTGCAACGATTGACGAATTCATGCACGCAGCACGTACCGCGAAGGACAAGGGCAAAGGCTTTGCGTACGTTCTCGGGATCGTGAAAAGCCAGCGAGCCGAAGCTTTGCAGGCAAAGGGCAAGGTGCTGCAAGGCAAGATTCCAGAACAGAAAAAATTTAATAAATTTAGTGCATCTGATTACATCCATGGGGGTGATGGCTATGGAAACAAACGGGAACAATGCGATGACGGAGGTAGGATCATCGAAGGTGATCTGGTTAACGACATCTCCAAGATTTAAAGGGAAAAAACCGATTGATTATCTGTTTGAGAAACTTGATTTGCTTTATCCAAAGCGGTGGAAAGATCAGTTTGCATCACCGTCTCACGTCGAATCATGGAAGCAGTGCTGGGGCGAAGAATTGGATGAAATGGGCATAACTTTCGAGGAAGTGAGAGTGGGATTAAAACGGTGCATCACAATGTACGATTGGCCGCCATCGTTCCCGGAATTCATCAAGTCATGCCGTCCATCGTTGGATTACGAGCGCGCATTCATCGAAGCTACCGAGCAGATGGCGCTGCGGAAAACCGGTAAGGATCGTTGGAGCAATCCGGCGATTTTTTGGGCTGCGGTGAAGCTCGGTGGCGATCTGACGAACTTCCCATACCTGGCAATCAAAGGGCGCTGGAAATCGGCATTGGACAAAGCGACTGAGGATATCCGGAACGGCGATCTTTCTCCTGAAATACCGCCTCGCATCAAAGCACTGCCCGCACCGGGGAAAACGACCGTTTCGGTTGGGGAAGCGAAGAAACGGTTTGCGGAGATTCATGAAATTTTGAGCCGGAAAGTGGTCAACAAAGCGGAAGGCGGGGGTGGGTAATGAGCGGGAAAAATACCGGCAACCGACTTTGGATGAGGCTGTTGACTGGATCAATCGGTCGATCACTCGGGAGTACTGCGTCAAGTGTATCGATTCATGGCGCAAGTTATACGGCGATGCATTTGCCGATGCGGTTTTGGAAAGGGTAAAAACGGAATGGAAAAACAAGAAATGAATGAAGTTCAGTTTGTTGTTCCTGGAAATCCTGTCGGGAAAGGGCGGCACAAAACAGCGCGTAGAGGGAAATTCCTTACTCATTATACGCCTGAGAAAACGGCTAATTATGAATCACTGGTAGCGCATGCTGCGCATGTTGCGATGGCCGGAAGGTCACTTATAGCCGGGCCTGTTTATGTTGAGATGGATATACGGTTTCAGATACCTGCTTCTTGGTCCAAGAAAAAGCAGAAGCAGGCTGCTGAAGGATTGATATCTGCAACAAAGAAACCCGATTGTTCAAATGTTCAAAAATCCATTGAAGATGGCATGAACGGGGTTGTTTACGTCGATGACGTTCAAATTGTTAAAGGGACTCAGAGCAAACGCTACGCAGAAACACCAGGTGTTGTGGTCATTGTGCGCGAGTTAGAGTTGATGACTGCATGATGGATCGTGACATTCCATCCAATCTGATATTCCGCGATCCTTTGAAAATATTGATCGCCAGGGAATCCAGAACATGCAGAGGGTGTATTCATCAGCATACCGAACGTGCTTTCGGTGCGGATGTGACGGTTTGCACCAAGTCAGATGAAAACGGCAGACGCCGCAATCATGGGCGCAGATGCAAAGACTACAAGGAAACCGTATGAATCAGGCCATGTTTCGCTCAACTTCGCAGGCACTACATTTCGCCTTTATGATCCAGGCGTATGAGGTATCCGTCGAAAACATCATGTCCAAGGCAATCCGTGCCATTATGAAGGAGCTGGGAATATGGAATGAAGGCGATCCTTCTACCGTGGATTTCAGTGGATTGTCCCCCCTGGAAATTCGCGGCCAGTGCGCCATGATCCGCGCAATTGTCCGCGACAGACTGCCTGGTCCGGAAGCGTGGGCGATCCAGGCGCGCTACGGAGTGAATAAAATTGCAGCGATCGACGGTAAAAAACGCTTCGTGTTCTCGCGCGAACGCCAAGAAGCAATCATGAGCCTGGGCGATTGGATGGCGCCGTCATTCCCGAATTTTAACCCGCTGGCAGTGGATATCTTGATCGCCAAAGCGGTTGGGGCTTTGAACAAGAAACAAGCCGGGGGCATTACGTTCAGGGAAATGGCGGAACAGTTCGGTTTGTCGCACGGTGCTTATCACTACGCGATGAAGCGGGTAAGCGAGAGATTGATAGCACTGGAAAGCCGGGCGATTGATACTCTGACGCCAGAGTTTGAGCGGGATGGGGTGGTGTGCTCGGGAAGTTATTGTGTATGAAATTAATTCAGTCGATTGCGCCCGGTTTAGGGGCCGGGCGCACTCCAGAAAAAATTATAAGTTTACTAAGCTGCTACTTGCTCAAACTTTCTGTCACAGCCTTACTATATGCAGCCAATTTCTTGGCTTGTGAGAGCGCAAACTTTTTTTCCTCTGGGCTTAGTGTCTTGACGACCTCAGCAACTTTGGATAGGGCAGGTTCATGTGGGTGGTGTAATTCCACCCAAATTAAGTATGCACGATCAGACAAAAATAGGGACATTGGATCAATCGCAGCGTATTTATAAGTTGACATAGCTTTCTCCATTAGTCGTTATTGTGGTGATGAGGCATATAGAATGTTAAGCGCGAGACCCGCCCCGGTTGGCCTGACGTTTGAGGTGATCAGTGCTCCTTGATGCGAAATGGTTATTAAGATTAGCACTACAGACTATTTAATTCCATTCTTTTATCAACGCTAAGCAGCAGATAAAACGCTGGAAAAGATTTATATCGAAGCGCTGCAAGTAAATTTCAGATCGGCTAGTACAGCGGGGAATGAGTGAATTCGAAGTTTGATTAAGGACAGAAATACTAAGAAATCAGGATTGATGTTCTATTGTATAATGCTGCCCGCTAATTTATCCTTGTGGCATAAAGGGATTGCTGCTGACATACCCTGTCATAAAGGGGTAATTGATTTCTAAAGTTTCTGAGGAGAGTTTAAGATGTTTTTAAAAAAATTAATCGCGTCAACCTTCGCAGTCGGCATTTTGGCCATTGGCAGCAGTGCTCAAGCCGCTTCGTATCATTTCGGGCATCTTCTGTCCGGAGGTGGACCGTCAAATATCCATTTTGCAGATTTGGAAATTAATGATCTGGGGAGCGGTCATTGGTCATTCTTTTTGCACAATATCGATCTGAGTGCTTTTGGCTCAGGTGCGTTTATTGGCTCAATGGCAGTTGATGGTGTAACACCTAGCTCAGTTACAACCGTTGCAGGCGGCGGTGTCAGTACTGTTAGTAAAAACCCAGGCGGCGGCCCCGGCGGTAGCTTTGATTTCAGATATGATTTTGGCCGTGGTAGCGATAAACTTAAAACGGGTGAATCAGTTTCGTGGAATGCTTTTGGATTAGGAAGCTCGCATCTGCCGATTAGCGGAGAATTGGCTCTGCATGTTCAAGGCACGAAATTTTCACCAGATTCTGCTTGGTACGTTTCACCGGTTCCAGAACCAGAAACTTACGCAATGCTGCTAGCGGGATTAGGTCTGATAGGGTTTTCTGCGCGCAGCAGAAAATTGACTGCGTAATAGCTCAGTTCATACTATCCAAGCTGCCCGAGCTTATCGGGTAGTTTTCATTCTGGAATATTTTTGCTTGAACTGTTTATACAAACCAGGTATATTTTTCCCATTCTCGAAGTAATTGCATCCAGGAAGCTCGCAGGCTAAAACCTCCGGGCTTTTTTGTTTTCCAGCACCTCGCTTTGGCTTATGGCCAGCGGGGTGTTTTGTTTTGTGGGTATGAATTTAGAAAGGAAAAAAGAGAAGAAGCGGTTGCCAGGGTGCGGTAACACCCGTGGCAACCACCGCAACACGCAGGAATGATCTGCGAGTCTTGGCCTAAGGCTTCTCCACCCTCGCGAGGGTAGGTGAGCCTACAACAATAATAAGGGGGCTCGCAAGTGCAAGAGATTCGTTGTGGCCAGTGTAATAAGAAACTGGCCGAAGCAGTTTTTATTCAGTTGAACATCAAGTGTCCGCGTTGCGGGACTTTAAACAGGTTGAGCGCCGGGAGCGCCCTGCAGGAACACCCATTGAGTGTCGATTCAAGGATGACACAAAATGGAAGAAATGTTCCTGCAAACCCAATTTCCGCAGATCGAAGCAAAACCGATTGAGGCATTGATCGCGTATGCCCGCAATCCGAAGCAGCACGGTGAAGAACAACTTGCCAAGATGGTCGCAAGTTTGCGTGAGTTTGGTTGGACTTTTCCGATTCTGACTGATGAGCAGGGCGAGGTAATCGCCGGGCATGGCCGCTTGCTGGCGGCTCTGCGGGTGCAAAGGTACGGCTGGGCGATTCCAGGTTGGGAAGATACCGGTACCGTGCCGGTGTTGTGCAAGCAGGGTTTGAGTGAGAACCAGAAAAGGGCTTACCGGATTCTGGATAACCGGATTGCGGAAGAGTCCGGCTGGGATACTGAGCTTTTGTCCCTTGAGCTGGATGCATTGACCGATGCTGAATTTGATCTCGCATTGACTGGGTTCGATACTGACGAAATCAGCCGATTGGCGAATGCGTTATCCAGTCAATCCGGCATTCAGTCGCAGGAGATAGCCAAGAAATCGCTTACTGAGCTGGATGAATCGGTAAAGGCGATGATCGATCAGGCGTGGAGCGGTATCGTTCGCGAGTGGTCTGTACATATCGCAAAGGCGAGATCCGGTGGATTGTTATCGCCTAAGATCACACCCGGTGTGGCGGCATGGCATTTCATCCAGGCCAAGCATTTGGGCGGTGAATATCCGGGTTATTTGTCGCTGGCATTTTGTCCTGAACGATTTTGGACGGCGGGTGACCGGAAGGATTCGGTGCCGGATTGTATTGCCAAGGCGCATGAACACGATCCATCAATGCGTGGAGTGCGTTGGGCTGTGGATGAACGGCCGGATTTTGACCGGGTGTTGTCGTTCGGTATGCCGATGGCGGGTGCGAGGATGCCGCTGGATTTTCCGGCGCGCTTGGCGCGCGATCTGATCGATGAATTTACCCAGGAAGGCGGTCGTGTGCTTGATCCGTGTCATGGCTGGGGCGGGCGTTATGTCGGCTTTCTGCTTGGTGTGAGTGCGCGTGAGTATGTCGGTTGCGATCCTTCACCGGTTGCGCATGCTGGCTTAGAAAAGGCGCGGGCAGCATTATCCGGATTTGCCGAATCGGATAAAACCGCTCAGTTCATCGAACAACCGTTCGAAGAGGCGAATTTATCCGGTGAATTCGATTTTGCACTGACTTCGCCGCCTTACTTCGATGTTGAGGTGTATGCCGGGGAAGATACCAGTTCTATGAGGTATCCGAAATTCGATATCTGGGTGCAGGGTTTTTATTTGCCCATGATGCGCAAGGTTGCGGTACATCTGAAGCAGGGGGCCGTATTTGCACTGCAGGTTGGCAGTCAGACTTATCCGTTGGCGCAGATTGCCATCGATAATGCGGCAGCATGCGGGTTTGAATTAGTAGAAAAGCGTAATGCTGGCATGAATAACACGATACAGCAGACGCCGGAAGATAAAGCAGAAGCGATATTGATTCTGAGAAAATGCTAAAAGGAGTATTTCTCAAGCAATGCAGTGCGTCCGGCTTCTTTCAAGGCTTCGATGTCTTTTCCGATTTGCGCGTAAAAGTGCGGGTTAGTGTATGCGCCGTGAGCGCGAAGGATGGTTTCTTTATGCTCGCCAAGGCGCGGAAATTTGGCGGCGATAATGATTGCTTTCTGCCATCTTTCGGCCGCCATGTGTTCGCGGAGAATTGATATTTTGGTACGCGGTTCTGTGTTCATTTGCTTTGTTCCCATAGAAACCGGACGCGACCCCGGAAGTCCGTCCTTTGCCGCAGCGTTTTCGATTTAAAGCCCACTAAAGCAGCGGATCAAACAGGCTATGGCTTGGACTCTAAGGGATTGTGCGGTGTTGTCCAGGGGGATGGGAAACTTATGGAATAGCTGTGACAAGAAGGGATTATTGATATGGTTGTACGGTTCTTATGAATTTGATTTACTAGCCACTTTACCTGAAAGAATGCATGTTAAACTGTTTCTTGAGCAGTTATTTTTCAGCATAAGGAAGACAGTTAGTGAGGAGGTATAATTTATATGGAGACAACTGCAGTTTTCCCGAAAGGCAAAGTGCCCATTAGAAACCGTGGAGACGGTGGAGACGGTGGAGACGGTGGAGACGGTGGAGGCAATGATAATTCTTCTTCAGGTGATTTTCGTTCTTCGTTGGAAGCTTTTATAAATGCATTCTATTATCTTTTTGATAGATACATTGTTGTTAAAGAAATTAAACTTACCGATACAGAATCGAGGTGGCGTGATGCTCTTTATTCTTTGCTAAAAAATAAGAGCTTCATAGATGAAGTTGTTCAGAAACTTGAGACTAAATTTAATGAGAACAATACTTATAACTTAGGAAAAATGGTAAGGAATGTATTAATCCTAGAACTACAAGCAGTTACTGAACAAATGAATAACGTTGTTAAAGCGCATAATCAGTCAGTTGCTGAATATGAAAGTGTAGGGGATAAATTTTTAATTGCATTGGAAAGCTTAAAAGATGCTCTTGAAGATTTTCCACTGCTGAAGTTAGGCGTTACAACCTGGAAAGAATGTGTCGAGATATTTCGTAAATAGAGCAAACATATTTAATTCTATTATTCATAGAGAATATAAATACATTTTTCAGTACTCTTTAACAAATAAGCAGTGAAATAAACCTATCGACGCGTTTCTTTATGAAGCGGGGTCCCTGACGTTCTGGACAAGATGCGGGTCGGAGGACTCGCGATATTTCCCTAGTTTCAGACTTTTCCCTGGGTTTCATTTCGTTTCAACCTCATGAGCACTGCTTCCGTCGACACCATAGCCAAACTGTTGGATATGACGCCTCGTCGTGTTCAGCAGCTTGCCAATGAGGGAATCATTCCGAAACCGAAAGACCGGGGGCAATACGAAATCATTCCGTGTGTAGTCGGGTATATAAAGCACATCAAAGGGATGCTGAACGGCGAAGCCGGGGATCTGGCATCCGAGAAAACGCGCCTTACCAGAGCGCAAGCTGAGAAAACCGAAATCGAAACCGCCAAATTGAAAGGCGAACTGATATCGCTGGCTGATTCCGAGCGCGGCTGGTCGGCTTTAGTAGGCGCATTTCGCGCCAAGATGCTGACATTGCCGCCGCGAGCCTCGCCAGTTGTCAATGGCGGAGTAAAAAGGTACCAAATAGCGGGCGAAGAGTGTACCAATTAGGTTAATAAAAAAGAGGTTTTGACCTCTGGTTCTGCGCTT
>NZ_FNOE01000022.1 GCF_900106555.1 Nitrosomonas oligotropha
GGTATCGAAATGAACGAGCTCGCCCGGGTAAGATTTGTTATAGCGCTTCGCTTCACGCTTGAGACGTTCCTGGATGGTTTGCTCGACCTTGGCCAGACGTTTAAGGCCATACTGCAACGTCTTGAATCGTTGGTTGGTACTGTCACGCGGGATAAATTCCTGTAACCTAGCTCGTTTCAGTACGTCATAAATCGTTGGACGGCTGACGTGGAAGTGTTCTGCCAGCTGAACTACCTTCCACAACCGGGTTTGATATAGCCGCCAGATTTCCTGACGATCCAATAATGTTAAACGAGTACGTTTGTGTATGTTCATTTACAGTATTCTCCTGAATACTGTAAACAACGCTAGGGATTCTTACATTTTAGTAGATTCGGCTTGTCATCGATTGAAAACCACAAGCAGCATGCATTCTCGTTATTCACGGACTCAATCTCTTCGGTTTTCGTTTGCGATTTTCAGTGATCTGGTTGTGGGAATGTTTATTCCCTCTCATTGGGATGTAATCCATAGTTTGAAACACATACCCAATACCTCATTTTTGCGGCAGATTACTTTATGGGTAGTTTTTTGCAAAATTTGCATCGAAGTTGTAAATATGCATGAGGACAAGCAATCAGCGCTTGCCGCTTGCATACAATAAATAAAGAAATGGGTATATACTGGAATCTAGTGTTCTGGTTAGTTGGAGAAAGTTAATGCTTCTTCAATAAAGCTGTTATCCAGTCACTGAGATTATTAAAAAGTATTCATGTTATCAATGTAATTCATATAAAGGAGCAATTATCATGCGTATTATATCTACAATGATTGTAACTGGAGCATTAGCATGTTTCATGAGTACTCCTGTATTGGCATCTGACGCAGGACATACTTCTGAGGCGATGGAGCACGCCGGAAAGGCGCAAGCGCATGGTGAAATGGGACATGCGAAAGAGTCCCTGAGTCATGCAAAAGAAAGCTTGGCGCACGCAAAAGCGGCGAGAGATGATCATGCAGCATCGCATAAACATATGGATGAAGCGATCCAACATTTAGAAGAAGCGATCAAACATGCTGATATGGGTCATGGTGCGGAATCGGCTAAGCACAGCGAAGAAGCGATGAAACATATGCGCCAATCCGGCCATTGATGGTTTAAAACCGGTCTCCCCTCGAGATTGCTCGAGGGGAGATTAATTCTTAATCTTTAGCACCCAATTCCAACGCCAGTTTCCTGGATAATTTAGCAGCTTCCTCGGTAACTTCGATGTCCAGCCACCCTTGCAAATGCGTGCTGGTGATGTCGGCTAGAGCTTGAATCCAATCGCTACGTTCGTTGAGGCACGGAATATAGTGAAATTCCTTGCCGCCCGCTTGTATGAATGTGTGTTTCGCTTCGATAGCGATTTCTTCCAAGGTTTCCAGGCAATCGGAGACGAATCCAGGGCATATCACATCAATGCGTCGCGTATGTTCCTTGCCTAGTTGTTCCAGGGTGACGGCGGTGTAGGGTGTTAGCCACTGAGCCCGGCCGAAGCGGGATTGAAAGCACACGGCGTATTGGCTGGCATTCAATTCCAGCGCTTCAGCTAGTAATCGCCCGGTTTTCTGGCATACGCAATGATAAGGGTCGCCTTTATCCAGGCTGGCGCGCGGGGTACCGTGAAAACTGATAATCAGCTTGTCAGGCTGGCCATGCGTATCCCAGTAGTCGCGGACATTTTGCGCCAGCGCTGCGATATAGCCAGGATCATCATGGTACTGCTTGAGGGTACGGATCGCAGGTTGATTACGCATCTTGTTAAGCACAGCAAATACGTTGTCCATCGCCGCTGCCGTGCTGCTGTCGGCATATTGAGGAAACAACGGGATGACCAGAATGCGCTCGCAGCCTTGCTGCTGCATGCGGGTCAGCACATCGGCAACGGAGGGTTTGCCGATATTCATCGCATACTCGACGATGGGCGGGTTTTTGAACTTTGCTGCCAGCACTTCGCGCAAGCGTTCCGTTTGCCGCTCGGTATGCACTTTCAGCGGAGAGCCTTCGGATGTCCAGATTTTTGCGTATTTTTCCGCCGAGGCTTTCGGTCTGAAAGGCAGGATAAAGCCATGCAAAATGGGCCACCAAATTAAGCGGGGCACTTCAATGACGCGCGGATTACTGAGAAATTCCTTGAGATAGGGGCGTAGCGCCTGCGCTGTCGGCGCATCCGGTGTTCCCAGGTTAATTAATAAAACACCGGTGCGATTCGGTGAGCCGTGCTGGTAAATGGATTGTGAAGTCATGACTATCAGTTTATTGTTTTTGGAGGAATAAATTAGTGTTGCGACAAGCTGCTGGAAAGCAGTTTTGCGGTAATATCGACAATCGGTATAACGCGCTCATAAGCCATGCGTCGCGGGCCGATGACGCCGACTGTACCGACAATTTCGCCTTCTATTTCATACGGTGCCGTCACGACACTGAATTCTTCCAGTGATGACACATCGGATTCGCCGCCGATGAAGATCTTGACGCCATGAGCTTGCCTGCTGAGTTCCAGTAATTGCAATAACTTGGTTTTGCGCTCAAATAATTCAAACAATTTTTTTAAGCTGATCAAATTGTCCGAAAGATCATCGATCTGCAACAGATTGCGCTCGCCTGCCAGAACCACGGCTTCGCTGCTTTCATTGATGGCGTCACCACCGGCTTCGATCGCGGCACTCATCAGGCTGATCATTTCGCCACGCAATTGTTTTAATTCGGTATTCACACGGCCGCGAATTTCATCCAGCGTACAACCGGCATAATGCTGGTTGATAAAATTACCGGCTTCGATCAGATCCGACTGACTGTATGGGGTATTGGTAAAGATAATGCGGTTTTGCACATCGCCTTCCGGTGTGACGATAATCAACAGAATGCGTTTCTCGGATAGCGCCATGAACTCGATGTAACGGAATACCGCGCCTTTTCGTTTGGGGGTGACTACGACACCGGCAAAGCGGGTCAGATCCGATAATAACTGCGATGCGACATTGATCAAGCGCGAAGGATTGTCCGGGTGCAGATGGTTTTCCAAATGATTCAATTCCACTTTGTCGAGCGTTTTGACGACCAGCAAGGTGTCGACAAAGAGGCGGTAGCCTTTCGGTGTCGGAACTCTTCCCGCTGAAGTATGCGGGCTGGCTACCAATCCCATTTCTTCAAGATCGGCCATGACATTGCGGATGGTTGCGGGGCTTAAGTCTAATCCGGAAAACTTCGATAGCGCCCGGGAACCAACGGGCTGACCTTCATGGATATACCGTTCTACCAGTGTTTTTAATAAGATTTGGGCACGTTCGTTTAACATGGCATCATTCTACACGAGTCGGCTGGTTTTATAATTTGGTTATAAGCGGTGATTTTGCCTTATCTTATCTATGCTAAACTTTCCCGCTTGCCGGTTTGTCAATATGGGCCGGAGTTTCAGCATGGGTTTGGAATTTTTCCGGGTGGCTCAACTTTTGTGGGTATATATGTACGAGACAAAATTTTGCAAGCCTGGCCGTATTGTTTATTCACTAACTCGTTTTATTATAATGGTAATTCCGGTATTTACAGCCAATGCAAACCTCACGGCCAATATCAATCAAAGCAAGCGATTGTTTTAAGTTATGAATTCCCAATTCACCACCATTGCACTGATCGGTAAACATAAGAATCCAGAAATCGCGGTGCCGCTGTTGAATCTGGCCGAGTATCTGACTGCCAAGCATTATAAGGTTTTACTCGATCATCTCACAGCTTCGCAGATTGGCAGTGACCGGTATCCGGCATTATCCCTGGAAGAAATTGGCGCGCAAGCCGATCTGGCTGTGGTCATGGGGGGCGATGGCACGATGCTCAATATCGCACGCATGCTGGTGTCGTATGATGTTCCATTGATCGGCATTAACCAGGGGCGGCTCGGATTTCTTACCGACTTATCGGTGGAAACCATGTTTGAGACGCTGGATGAGATGCTGGCGGGAAAATACACCACCGAACGCCGCATGTTGCTGTATGCGGAAATCATCCGCGATGGCGTGAGCGTCTTCGGCAGCCTGGCATTCAATGATGTTGTGCTGTATCGCGGTATGAGCAGCGGCATGATCGAGTTTGAGGTGAAGGTTAATAACGAATATGTGAATACCTTGCGCTCCGATGGATTGATCGTCACCACACCGACCGGCTCTACCGCCTACGCGTTATCATCCGGTGGACCGATCCTGCATCCCGGCCTGGATTTGATTGCGCTGGTGCCGGTTTGCCCGCATACGCTCAGTAACCGCCCCGTCGTGATCGGCCCGGATTCAAGCGTGGAAATCCAGATGCACAGCAGCGCCAATGTGCGTATCAATTGCGACAGTCATTCCTGTTTTGATCTGGAACAGACGGATAACATCATCGTGCGGCGTTTTCCCAAGACGGTGCGTTTGCTGCATTCAGTCAACCACAGTTATTACCGCATGCTGAGGGAAAAACTGGGGTGGAGTGAATTTCCCTGAGTTACATTGAGCAATCATGCTAAAGCACCTGAGCATCAAAGATTTTGTCATTGTGGACCGAATCGAATTGGATTTCATGCCCGGATTCACGGTGTTGACCGGAGAAACCGGCGCGGGTAAATCCATTTTGATCGATGCCGTGACCCTTGCCCTGGGAGAGCGCAGTGACGCCAGTCAGATCCGGCATGGTTGCGAACGCGCGGAAATCAATGTGACTTTCGATATCAGCCGCTTACCGGGGTTACAACAGTGGCTGGATGACAATGATTTGCAGGGCGATCCGGATAGTTGTCTGATGCGCCGCATTATTGAAACCAGCGGCCGTTCGCGCAGTTATATCAACGGCCATGCGGTGACATTGCAGCAACTGCGCACGGCAGGCGAGTACCTGGTTGCCATTCATAGCCAGCATGCGCACCAATCTCTGCTGCAAAAAGACGCGCAGCGCGAATTGCTCGATGCCTTCGCCGGTTGTATGGATCAAACGCGCGCGGTCAGGATGGCTTATCAACACTGGCAAGATTGCTATCAACAACGCATCGCCCGGGAACAACGCACAGCGGAATCGCAGGAAAAACGCGAACAGCTGGAATGGCAATTACAAGAATTAACCGCGTTAAATTTTACCCTGCCGGAATGGCAAACACTGCAAGCCGATCATGGCCGGTTGTCGCATGTAGCGGCTTTGCTGGCGGCCGCGGATACAGCAGTCGATGTGTTATCGGAAAGTGAACAAGCGGTGCTGGCGCAGATCAATAGTGTAAACAATCAATTGCAAAATTTGCTCGAGTATGACAACGAACTTAAAGCCATTACCGATTTGCTGGATGCGGCGCAAATTCAGTTACAGGAAAGTGTTTATGAATTGAAGCATTATCGCCAGCGTTTGGATCTGGATCCGCAAGTATTACAGGAGATCGAGCAGCGGTTGTCGGCGATCCACGCAGCGGCAAGAAAATTCCGCGTGCTGCCAGAGGAACTACCCTCGCTGCTTGAAACGATCTCGCAGCAACTGAGTCTGTTGGGTTCGGATGAGGATATCGGTCATTTGCAAGCGCTTGAAGCCGCCGCACACACTGATTATTTACAACAAGCGCAGGCATTGAGCGTTGCACGGCAAAAAGCCAGTGAAGCGTTATCCCAGCAGGTGAGTGACGCCATGCAAACGATGGCGATGGCGGGCGGCGAGTTTTCGGTTGCGTTGATTCCCATGGAACAGGGCAATGCGCACGGTCTGGAGCAAATCGAGTTTCGGGTGGCCGCGCACAAAGGGTTGCCGCTGCGGCCTCTGGCCAAAGTAGCATCGGGCGGTGAGTTGTCGCGGATCAGCTTGGCGATACAAGTCATCACCAGTAAGGTAGGGACGGTATCGGCACTGATTTTTGACGAAGTCGACGTCGGTATCGGCGGGAAAGTGGCCGAGATTGTCGGTTATTTACTGAAAAAACTCGGAAGGGAGCGGCAAGTTCTGTGTATTACCCATCTGCCGCAGGTAGCTGCGACCGGCGATCACCAATGGCAAGTGGAGAAATCCGCCGGACAAGCGGCGCATCAACCGGTTATCAGCACGATCACTATTTTGGATCAGCAGCAGCGCGTGGAAGAAATCGCCCGCATGCTGGGCGGTGTGAGTATCACTGAAACAACGCGCCAGCATGCAGCGGAGATGCTGCAACAGCACGCGCAGCCGCTGTGAAATCAGCGGATAAAGTTGTCGATTCCCAGTAATTCCACAATGAGACGGCGGTACTGCTCGGATTTGCGTATTTGCAGTATTTCCAGCGGATTGAGGTTATCCGTTAAGATCACGCCCAGTCCTGGATCAATAGCGATGCGGCGCTTTACCAGCCAGTCGCTTTGTGCGGCTGACATGGCTTCATTGTTGAGTTCGAGTTCGCGGTTTGCGGCAAGAAAAATAAAATCGTTAAATTCCGTATCCGGTTCGGAAATAAATACCTGCTGATGCGTAAAAACCTGTGCTAGGGTTTTTGCGACGGAAGCCAGTGCTTTATTCTTACCGTCTTCAAAAAATGCTACGAAATTCAATGCGAGCAATCCGTGTTCGGAAAGCAGGGAACGCAATTGCGTCATTGTTTCAACAGTCAGCAAGTGGACCGGTTCCGAGCCGCCGGTGAAGACATCCAGGATGATCAAATCGTAGGTATTCGTTAATTTGCGGATCTCATAGCGCGCATCGCCGATAATCGTTTCACCTGTCGGCGTGAAACCGAAATATTGACTTGCCGCTTCGGCGACGGCTGGGTCAATTTCCAGGGTATCTGTCACGATGCCGTGATTTTTCAATGTCATTGCCATATGCCCGGCACCCTGACCGATCAGCAGCGCCCGCTTAATGTGAGGTGTCAGCGCGGGTAAAATATCGACAATTCTTTGGTAAGTCAGCACATTTTCACCATGGCTGATCGTCGCTGCGCCTATGGTCGATGCATCCACGGTCAGCAGGCGAAAATTCTCCTCGGGTTTGTCGATGACGCGAACCCAGCCATACAGACTTTCGCGTTCAAACTGAATGTGGTTGGAATCGTTGTTCGCGGTGCGGTGCGCGGAATCAGCGACGCGCGGCAATAACGCTATTCCGACTACCATCAATGCAGCGATAGGGGGCAGCGCAGTCATCAAGCTGATGCGTTTCCGCTCGAAATAAGCAACACCAGCGGCCAGTATCAATAAGGCGATACCCAAGCCTATGAAGATTTCACGCGAACCGATCTGGGGGAATAAATAAAAACCGAGAAATAAAGTGCCAATGACGCTGCCGACGGTGCTGACGGCATAGATAGAACCGGTACCGGCACCGACACCATCCAAACTGGCAGTAGCCAATTTAACGGCAAACGGTCCGATCATGCCGAGCATAATCAAACTGGGCGAGAACAATACCGATGTGCTGATAAAAACACCCATGCGCAGTCCCATGGCATCAGTGGCAAGCAATACCGGTGCGGTTAGCCACGGTATCAGGAGCGTCAGTAATCCCGACAACGCGATGATCAAGGCCAATCCCGTCTTTTTTGCCCGGTCCGCCCAGCGGCCACCGACAAAGTAGCCCAAAGCCAATGCGATCAGTGTGACCGAAATGACCGAGGTCCAAACATAGAGACTGGCGCCATAGAATGGTGCGATCAATCGGTTCCGAGCAGTTCTATTACCATCACTGCGGCACCGGTCAGAAAAACAGTACAGTAAAGCCACACCCGGTTCAGTACCTGAGCGGAAGTCAAATGATTCATCGTTTTGCCTACGAATTGAAGATGCGCATGGATAAAGAGAGAAGTGCTGCATTGAATTTGCAGCGACAGCATTTTAGAGGTAAGCCCTGAGTGATGGAATGCGGCAAAATGCCGCACCTTGGCGAGGTGGCTGCAGCAAGGATTTTGTGTGGTGCGACAATTTGTCACATTGTAATTGTATGGAATGAAAAATATCATCCAAAGTGGAAAAGGATTCTTTTTCTATAAGTTTCTGGAAATTAAATTTCTCGTCAATTATAAAAAGATTTTTTCAGTTTTATTTTGAACGGTTAGATCAGCAGAATGATTGCTTCACATATGAAAGCAAAACTGTTTACAAGATAAAAAATAATTAAACTATTTAATGGATATTTTTCATGTTAACGACGAAACAATTCAATTTATCTACTCAATGTGTTCTCGCTATTGCTGTTCTGGCAGGCACGACGCAAATCGCATCCGCCCATACACGCTTGGAAACGGCGACAGTCAATGAAAATACCCGAATAACCAATAATGTCATCATTGGTCACGGCTGTGGAGAAAAGAACGTCATAGGTACCAGCGTGGTATTCCCAGATGGTGTCGATTCCACGATTACAGTTGACGGTGCGGCGCACGCAGGTCCGTTGACCGATTTCGTACAGAATTGGGGTAACCTGATGCAGCAAAATTATAGCCGGGCTGTTTTCAGTTTCCAGGATGAAAAGACTGATTCAAACAGTAATGTTGTCGGTTTTTGGGCCGGTGGTGGTGATTCTTTGCCGCATCATCTGAATGGTTATATTCCGTTTAGAGCCGGTGCCGTGGTGATTGAACCGACTTCGTGCGCGAAGAGCGTCAAATTTAATATTTCCATCGCGGACATTTGTGAGATCACAGATGCTGCCGGTTTCAATGCTGATACCGTGAATCTCTGGACACATAATAGTCTGGGAACGATTTACGATCGTGTCAGCACGACCGATGATGGTCCGGCACCATACACCATTAATCGCACCAGCGCTTTGCCAGCGTCCTGTGGTACCGGGGTGGTGGTTGAAGTGAAGCCTTCGGCAGCGCAGATAAACCGCGACATGCCGATCAAATTGGATGGTACTCAGATCTGGCCGAAGTAGCAAAGTTCTTTACGACAACCTCACTCTTCCCTCCGCTTTTATTAGAGTGAGGTTTTTTAACAGTCAGATTAAAGGATAGGATACTTGAGATGTTTAAAACGACAGGAAAATTTAAATATCGTACTTTGATGTTGATGGCGGCACTTGGATTAAGCGCAACATGGCAGTATGCGCTAGCGCATACTCGTTTTCAGGAAACTTCTGCAAATTAGGGAAGCGGTTATAATGCAGTTTCAGTTGCGCACGACGGCCACAATTCTATTACGCGGTTTTTTATAATAACTATTCTATGAATAGATCATCCAGCGAGGGATTACGATCATGTCACATCTATTATTTCAAAAAGCAGTAGCAACGACTTTTGCCATGATTACGCTTGGTTATGCCGGTGTAAGCGGAGCGCATGAAGCTGGTGCTACCATGGATCCAGATGGCACGACTGCATCTTTTACGGGATATGCGCTCGTGACCTGTATTGATGATGTTGGTGTGACGGATCGTCTGGTTGCGAGTATCAAAGATACTTCGCCGCCTCTAGATCCACCACAAGATAAGCTCCTGGTTAGTTTGCAAATTATTAAAGGAAGCCGCGCCGCTAGTACGACCGACCCTGTTTCCGGAGATGGAAACTTTAGCCCTGAAGCCAGGGTACAAGGTGGAAGTGGTGTATATCAAATACTCGTAAATAAAACGATTGCGGGTGCGCGATCTTTTATTGTCTCGTATCATTGCATGACTGCCAGCAATGAACATACAGCGACGGAAATTACCGTGAAACAATTCGAGTAATGATTTGCAGCAATTGATTGTTGCAACAATGTTTTAAACTAGATAAGTGAAATAAATAATGAGAAAAATCAAACAGTCGTTTTTTATTATCGCGTTACTACTGTTGTGCAGCAAAAGCACATTAGCGGATCATCTTGAACAGATATCCTCGGCTTGTGATTTAAAAACACTGGATGGCAAGCCGGCTTTGGCCTTACAGGAACTGAAAGGGAAAGTGGTGTATATGGATTTCTGGGCATCCTGGTGTCCGCCTTGTGTCAAGTCCTTTCCATTCTTGAATCAACTTGAGCACGATATGAAAGAGCAGGGGCTACATGTGATTGGTGTCAACCTTGATGAAAAAGTTAAGGATGCAGAAGAATTTCTCACCAAGCACCCGGCTCACTTTTCCATTGTTGCGGATCCGGCTAAAACATGCGCCAAGGTTCTTGAGGTAATGGCGATGCCAACCTCCTTTATCATTGATAAAAAGGGCAATATTCGGCATGTTCATCAAGGATTCCGTCCCGGCGAAACAGAAGAATTGCGTGCTTTACTAGCACAACTCGTCATGGAGAATCCCTGATCAGGGATTTTGAATGTTTACTCCGGCCAGTATGAAACTGACTCGGAATGCTGCCATTGCATTTGCATTCACCCTATTGTTCGGAATGACGGGTTGTGTGAGTGTCGCTCCCTGGGAGCGTGGCAATCTTGCTAAACCGCAAATGGACATCGATCCCCATCCCTTGCAAACCGAAATGCAATCCCATAATTACAGCAGCCGTGAGGCGGCACCCAGTCACAAATCGTCTGCAGGTGGCGGCGGCTGTGGATGTTATTAAACTGACTCCTGATCGGGGTTGTTTTAAAGGTAAGTAAATTTGCAGCAGAATAAAAGACCCCAGTGCCAGGGCAGCAAGCAAGGATACACTCATCCTGAAACACATTCTGTAAAGTCAAGCAGCCATACCCTACAAGCGCTGACGTCAGCAGCACTCATGTTGCCCGGCTTACTGATATCACCCGCGCACGCTGCCGGAACGGACCGGATCAATTTCCAATATAGCCGTTACCAGGAAGGCGAGCGTAATCTCTATGGTGTTCCCCAAAGTTATAAGCCGATTTCGGCCGATGTATTACATGGCAGCGGTATTTTCTCGTTAACCGACCGCGCCAAATTTACGTTTGGTTATACCCAAGACACTTGGTCGGGTGCAACGCCGGTATCTACAACGCCACTGGCCACCAGTGGTGGTAATCGTCCCTATACCGTTAATGGGGTCGTGGTCGGCGCTTCTCCTATTCTTAACAGCCAAATACTGTTAGATCATGATCTGAATCCGATTGGAAGAGACCCGATTACCAAGCAATCGACCGGTGTCGTCGATACCCGATCGGTACTGGTCATGTCATCGGCTTCTCCGGAAACCCGCCGCCAAGCTAATTTCGGCTTGAGCTACGAATGGAATGAGGCAGCTTTAAATGTGGGCGGTGGTTTTTCCCGGGAGCGTGACTATCATTCGAGTTTCGGTAGTATTGGCGGGCGGCTGGACTTTAACCAAAAGCTAACCAGCGTTAAATTCGGTGGTGGCTATACGGACAGTCAGGTCAGTGCGATTCTGGATCCTGATTCATCGCCGTATATCACCAAAACAGCGTATGCCCAGCAAATCGTCAATCGCCGCGGTTCTGAGATTCTGAAGGGTGACCGGCAGGATTGGGTGGCGAATACCGGTTTGACGCAGATTCTAAGCAAGAATGCATTGATCGATGCCAGTATCGGTTATACGCATAGCAGCGGATTTCTGGAGAACCCTTACAAGGCAACGTCAGTTATCTTTATTGATCCGGCTAAATTAAACGATAACTTGATTATCGGTGATGTGCGTGCTTTGATCGAACAACGTCCCAACATTCGCAATCAAGTCGCCCTCAGCACTAAGTACGTGCATTATATTAGCCCGTTTAATGCCGCGATGCATTTGGGCTACCGGCTGTCGGTCGACGACTGGGGCGTCAATACGCATACCTTTGATGCGAGCTGGGTGCAGCCGCTGGGTGGCGGATGGACGCTGACGCCGCGAGTTCGTTACTATTCACAGGATTCTGCAAGCTTTTACCGGCCCTACTTATTTTCTCAACAAAATTACAGAAATCAGGAAGTCGATAGTTTCGGTCGGCAAGTGTGGATCGATAGAAAGAATCCTACAGTTCAGTACTACGGGAGCGATCTATCTAATCTGGTCGATCAGAACGGGAGTGCGGTTGATGGGTTTTCAGTGGATGCACAGCCGAAATTAACCTTATTCGATGCTGGGAAACTGCCTGCGCATTTTTCCAGCGACCATCGTTTGGCGGGTTTTGGCTCATTAAGCGGTGGTGTGGTACTGAGCAAAATACTCGGTAAAGGTGTCGCGCTGGAGGCGGGGTTTGAATACTATACGCGCGCCAGTTCCATGCAAATTGGCGGCGGGAATAACAGCTTCGCCGATTTTGATTACTATGTGGCGAATGCGGCGATAAAGTTTGATATTGAGCCGGATGCATCCATGCCAATCACAACTTCAAGCGGATCTTTCACCGCCCACACGCATTCTTCCTTGCACCATCATAAGATACCGCCCGCTACGGTCATGTTTGGTCATATGCTCGATAAACCCGGCGATTTCATGGCAGGCTATCGATTCATGTATCAGTGGACCGGTGGAAATATGATGCATGGCGCGCATAAAGTCAGCGATCAGGCGATCGTCGACCAAGGTTGCGGCAATAAAGACTGTCAATTTACGCCGCAATTCATGGATATGCGGATGCATATGGTCGATCTGATGTATGCGCCGACCAAGTGGCTCAACGTGATGCTGATGCCGACGTTCATGGATATGGATATGAATTTACGCCAGCTGGCTGGGGCAAGGGTAGACGCTTCTGGCGCGCACAGTCATCATGGCGCAGCGGGTCATGAAAGTGGCGCCGTGGGCGATACCTATTTTTCATCGCTGATCAAGCTGCTGGATATTCCAGGTCACCGTGTGCATGTGAATCTGGGGTTCAGCGCGCCAACCGGAAAGACTGATATCAAAATACGCCGCTCGTTTAACGCGGATGGCGGACTGATTCATTTCGGCATGCAGTTGGGCAGCGGCACCTGGGACTTCACGCCGAGTCTGACATATCTGGGCGAGTACAACCGCTGGTCGTGGGGTACGCAAATCAGCGGCATTAAGCGTATGGAAGACCGGAATCAATCCGGTTATCGCCTGGGCGATATGTTTCAGGCAACCAGCTGGGGTGGCTTGGACCTGGCTCGCTGGCTGACGGCCTCTGTGCGTGGTGTTTATACCTGGCAGGATGCGATACATCGCGACTTCAATCAATATAATGCGCGCATCGGGCCGATGGATTTTCCGCGTAATTATGGCGGGCAATTCTGGGATATGGGGTTTGGCGTCAATGCGCAAATTCCGGGCGGCCGTTTTGCCGGAAATCGACTTGGAATTGAATGGGTGCAGCCGATTCGCAGCGACTTTAACGGTTATCAATTGAATCGCCAGGGCATGTTGTCCGCAACCTGGAGCTATCAGTTTTAAGCTAGGATGTATTCCTTTTCAAAATCCCGGGTGCGCGCAGCTTCCCGGGTGAAATCACATGACGCATCTGAATTATTACCACTACGATTTTAAAGCAATGGGCTCCCCTTGCTCGATTCAGTTGTACGCGGGCAGTGCAAAAAAAGCGCAACGTGCCGCCCGGATTGTCATGGATGATGTATATCGCCTGGAAGCTAAATACTCCCGTTACCGGGCGGATAGTTTTTTATCCCAAATGAATCGCGTCGCGGCTCAAGGCGGTTGTATCCAGGTGGACGATGAAACCGCCGGATTGCTCGATTATGCGGCGGCTTGTCACCAGCAAAGCGATGGTTTGTTTGATGTCACTTCCGGAATTTTACGGCGCGCGTGGGATTTTAAATCGGGAAAAATACCGGTACAGGAAGCCGTTCAGTTGCTGCTGGAGAAGATTGGCTGGCATAAAATCAGCTGGCAGTGCCCGGTTCTGACATTTACGGTTGCGGGCATGGAAATTGATTTTGGCGGCGTGGTCAAGGAATACGCCGTCGATCGCGCAGCATCGCTATGCCGGGATGCCGGTATCGAGCATGGTCTCGTCAACCTGGGCGGCGACATCAAAATTATCGGTCCGCACGACGATGGCAGTCCCTGGCGTGTTGCCATCCGCCATCCGCGCATCCCCGGCGGTGTTTTGCAGACATTGTTGCTGCATTCCGGCGCGCTGGCCAGCAGCGGGGATTATGAACGTTGCATCACGCTGAATGGCATCCGCTACGGTCATGTGCTGAATCCTAAAACCGGCTGGCCGGTTCATTTTATGGCGGCTGTCAGCGTGATCGGCGAATTCTGCGTGGTTGCCGGTAGCGCATCGACCATCGGTATGCTGAAAGAAGAAGATGGCCCCGAATGGCTAAGTACACTGGGTTTGCCACATGTGTGGGTGAATGTGCAGGGGGAATCCGGGGGATCGCTATTGGAAGCAGCGGGTTGATTTCACTTTTCAGTTACAATGCGGGTATGTTCACATGCTGCTGCTAGTCAAATAGCAGGCGCCCGATTAAACCAAACAAGAGAGCAATTCATGAAAGATTGGTATTTATTTTCATTTAGATTCATCAGTTTTTCTGCTCTGATGTTAGTTGCATCGATGGCGCGGGCGCTACCGGATGATTGTGCGCCTTTGACCGCACCGGTCACTTTTTTTGAGTCGAACGGACTCGTCTGTTTGCAGAAAGTGATTGTAAAAGACGACTCTGGTGAGCAATTGTACAAAGCCTCTTTGCAATGGCTAGGTGCGGATAATCCGAACCGGTTTATATTGTTAGGCACGGAATTGGACGATGCTTCCGAGCCGGACAGCCCGACTTTTTCGTTTATCAATGGCCAACTGACACTGCCTAAAGTCGATATCCCCAAGCCGAATGGCACGGAGCGCTATAACGTCAGCTTGAATTGGGTGACGGATAGCGATGTGGATACGGACGATGCCGTGTCAGTGTTTGAGCTGGCCACGGTTGCGCTGTATGTCAATCCCAACTATGTGCCGAATGCTACTTGGAAGCCCTATGGCATGTTGCTGCCCAATGAGCGGCGGGCGGTTGATTTGCTGGCGCGGTCGATTCCGTATGCGCAACTGGCCGATGCCATTTACGATTATGATAATGTGGCGGTGGGTTCTTGGGATTTGATTGAATCCAATGGGAAAAGCTCCGGAATGGATGGCGGTGTCTTTAGAAACCGTGAAACCAATGAACTGGCGCTGGTGTTCCGTGGCACGGAAACTTGCGATTTTCCTTGCTCATTCAAGGAACTGGAAGATACCGCTAGTGACGCCTTAGCTGATACGGCGATTGGAGCTGGCGTAGTGAGCGATCAATTCAAGGATGCGTTCCGATTCGCTCAAAGTGTGATCAGCCGCAATCCCGGTGCAAAAATTACCGTCGCGGGACACTCGTTAGGCGGTGGACTGGCGCAGGCGGTTGGCGCTACACTGGGCTTGGAAACATTTGCATTCAATTCGTCTCCGGTTCCCGATCATTTCTTTGATACCTATCGGATTACGCTGCCCGCCGAAGAACTCGAGGATCTGATTTTCGTCATTGCCGATGTGCACGATCCGGTTTCCAATACCGATAAAACCGGAAAAATATACTTGGGTTCCCATCATGTCACGCCGCTGATTCAATTCAATTTCAAGCTGAAGGAAATGTTATCCAGCCGTAAGGTGGATTTGCTGGATTTGCGTTTTGACCGGCATAGCATTACCGACCTAACCAATAATGCCATCACGCTGCTGAATATTTACCGCGATGGCTGGTAAGCCGAAACTCGCATCAATAAAGCCCTGTCATTCGCTACGGATGACGGGTTGCTTGCTTTAACCGCTTGTTCTCCCGCAATCCCACCACAAATTAAACCTCCGGTATTCTCCAGAGCCACGTGTCGTGGTGCTGAGGGATAGTACCTGTGCACTGACGGTGCTGATTTGCAATCTTCTACTGGATTGTGTGTCTTACGCTTATGTTAACGATACTCGGGAGAGGAAAGCAGCATGACTATGATTCGTTCACCTGCGGTTGCAGGATTGTTTTATTCCGCCGATGCACGGCAGCTTTCGCAGGATGTTAACGATCTGCTGGCGGAAGCCAAATTCAATGATTTCAAACCCAAAGCACTGATAGTTCCGCACGCTGGGTATCTGTACTCGGGTGCGGTTGCCGCTTCGGCATATGCCAGTCTGCGGGCCGCCGCAGCAACGATCCGGCGTGTGGTGCTGCTGGGGCCGGCGCATCGTGTGGCGGTGCATGGTCTGGCTTTACCCGGAGTGGATGTCTTTGATACACCACTGGGTAGCGTGAAGCTGGATCAGGAGCTTGCCGCGGCGATTGCGCATTTTCCGCAAGTGACGGTCAGCAGGGAAGTGCACGCCTTGGAACACTCCCTCGAAGTGCAGTTGCCTTTTTTGCAGCGTGTGCTGGGTGATTTTACTTTGTTGCCGCTGGCAATTGGCTGGACATCGGCAGAAGACGTAGCGGAAATACTGGAGCAGTTGTGGGGCGGCGAAGAAACCTTGATTGTGATCAGTTCCGATCTGTCGCATTATTTACCTTATGCTGCCGCACAACGCATGGACAATGAAACCGTGCAAGCGATATTACAGTTACGGCAGCCGATTGCACACGATCATGCGTGTGGCAGCATTGCGATCAATGGGCTGATCATCGCAGCGCAACAGCATCATTTGACACCGCATTTGCTTGATTTAAGAAACTCCGGAGATACCGCGGGATCGCGCGATCGAGTGGTGGGTTATGCAGCCATGGCCTTTAATTAAGGGAGGAATATGACAGGTGCGATTGAAAAAAATGAGCAAGGAAAAATACTGCTGCAAATCGCGCGCACTGCTATTTGCCAGTCTTTGCGCGTAGCCTGCATCCCGGCGCCGGTGGATGGCCATATGTTCTGGCTTTCCCGGCCGGGCGCAACATTTGTCACACTGACGCAGCGCGGCGAGTTGCGTGGCTGCATCGGTTCCTTGCAAGCGTTCGATCCGTTGATTGACGATGTGAGTAACAATGCCATATCGGCGGCCTTGCACGATCCGCGCTTCATGCCCTTGACGGCGGACGAATTGGACAAAGTGAGTGTGGAAGTATCATTGCTTTCCGAACTGCAAGCGCTCAGCTTTCGCAGTGAAGCCGATGCGCTCGCGCAATTGCGCCCGGATATTGACGGTATTGTGTTTGAATGTGGACCTTATCGCAGTACATTCCTGCCCCAGGTATGGGAAAGTTTGCCGCAACCGGAACAGTTTCTTGCCAAACTGAAATCAAAAGCCCGCCTGCCGGAAGATTTCTGGACAGCCGATATCAAACTATCGCGCTATACCGTCAGCAAATGGCGTGAAACCGATTATGTCCGGGAGGTTGCGCATGGATGAGCCCATTAGTAGCGCTGAGCAATTTCCGGCCCAATACTGGCATTGGCTGGAGGACGGGCGGATTCAATGCGATTTGTGTCCGCGTGATTGCAAACTGCACGAAGGACAACGCGGCGCCTGCTTTGTGCGCGGACGCGCAGGTGATACGATGGTGCTGACAACGTACGGACGTTCATCCGGTTTTTGTGTCGATCCGATTGAGAAAAAGCCACTCAACCAATTTTATCCCGGTAGCAGTGTGTTGTCGTTTGGCACGGCGGGTTGCAACCTCGCCTGCAAATTTTGCCAGAACTGGGATATTTCCAAATCACGCAGTTTCGACAAGTTGCTGGATCAGGCCAGTCCGGAAGCGATTGCGCGTTGTGCGGAGCAATATCACTGCAAGAGCGTGGCGTTCACGTACAACGATCCGGTGATTTTTGCCGAATATGCGATGGACGTGGCGGATGCCTGTCATGCCATAGGGATCAAGACGGTTGCGGTGACGGCAGGTTATATTCATGCCCAGCCGCGGCGTGATTTTTTCGCCAAAATGGATGCCGCCAACGTGGACTTGAAGGCATTTACCGAAGCATTTTACGTCAAACAAACCGGATCGCATTTGCAGCCCGTGCTGGATACATTGTGCTATTTGAAGCACGAAACCGATGTATGGCTTGAGTTGACCACACTATTGATTCCGGGACTGAACGATTCCAGCGAGGAAATCACTGCCATGAGCCATTGGATCATGAAAGAACTGGGGCCCGGTGTGCCGCTGCACTTCAGCGCTTTCCATCCGGATTACAAGCTGGACGATATACCGCCAACACCGCCTGAAACATTGATTCGGGCGCGTCAGATCGCGCTGGATGCCGGGCTGCATTATGTGTATACCGGCAATGTGCACCATATCGAAGGTGATACGACCTATTGTCCCGGTTGCGGCAGTGCCGTGATTGTGCGCGACTGGTATGAGATCAAACAGTATCATTTGACCGCGGAGGGCCGCTGTAAAAACTGCAATGCCACCACTGCGGGCCGTTTTGAACAATTCACCGGTCAATTCGGCCGGCAGCGCATTCCGGTCAGAATCGGAGCGGTGGCATGACCACGGTAAAAATTCCGGCTGGGTCAGTTGAGCTGAGTGGCGAGCTGGTATTGCCACCCGAAGCATCGGGCGTTGTGCTGTTTGCGCATGGTAGCGGCAGTAGCCGTTTTAGTCCGCGCAACACTTATGTTGCCAAAGTGTTGCAACAGCGCGGTATCGGTACATTGCTGTTTGACTTGCTGACGCGCGCGGAAGATCAGAATTATGCCCAGCGTTTCGATATCGATCTGCTGACGCAGCGCTTGCTTGCTGCCACTGATTGGTTGCAGCAGAATCCTGAAACGAAAGCGCTCAAAGCCGAGTATTTCGGCGCCAGTACCGGTGCAGCTGCAGCTTTGCAAGCAGCTGCCAGAATGGGAAATGCCGTTGCTGCTGTGGTATCGCGCGGTGGCCGCCCTGATTTGGCGGGAGCAGTTGCGTTAAATCAAGTGACTGCACCGACGCTGCTAATCGTGGGCAGCGCGGATCATGGTGTGATCGAATTAAACGAACAGGCTTATGCTCTAATGACATGCGTGAAAAAGCTCGTGCTGGTGCCCGGAGCGACGCACTTATTTGAAGAACCGGGCACTTTGGAACAGGTTGCGCAGTTTGCCGCTGATTGGTTCTTGAGCTGCTTGCGATAGCCAATGGAATTATAGTCAAATCTTTCGTTTTGGCGGTTTTGAGTCTGATAGTAGTGAATCAGTAAAAGATACCGATTTTATGGGATGAGTTGCGGCGCCGGTTACATCAATAAGAAATTGAATGCCGCTTATCGTCTGCATGCTAATCTTTGCTGTGCGCAATTATTTAACCGTCCTAAATAGGGACCTTAAGGAAATAGCGATGGAATTGATTCTGTGGCGTCATGCCGAAGCGGAAGAGGGGTTTCCCGATATGGCACGTCAATTGACGGGGAAAGGATTGGACCAAGCAAGACGCGTGGCGGATTGGCTTAAACCAAAATTGCCGGAAAAAGCGCGTATAATCGTCAGCCCGGCCCGCCGGACGCAGCAGACGGCGATGGCATTGCAGCTCGATTTTTTAACAGATGCAGCGATAGGTCCTGGTGCCAGTGCTCGTGCCGTACTTGCCGCAGCTAACTGGCCTGATGCGGAAGGCACGGTGGTGATAGTTGGGCATCAACCGACTTTGGGTGAAATTGCGAATTACCTGATTCCGTCTGTTCCTCCCGGATTGCGCGTTAAAAAAGGTTCGGTGTGGTGGATCCGGTGCGAAGAAAAGGAAAATATAAATGAACCAGTACTGCACACGGTGATCTATCCAGAAATGTTATGAACTGTCCAGTTCAATTCGGACATTATGTCTCGATTAATTCTATTTAATAAACCTTATGGCGTGATTTGCCAATTCACACCGGAAAGCGGGCATCAGTCGTTGAAAGATTTCATTCCGTTACCGGGTTTTTATCCGGCAGGCCGATTGGATGCGGATAGCGAAGGCTTAGTGCTGTTAACGGATGATGGTAAGCTGCAGCAGCAAATTAGCGATCCAAAGTTTAAATTGCCCAAAACTTATTGGGTTCAGGTTGAAGGCAAACCGGATGAAATGGCATTAAATCAGCTGCGCCAGGGCGTCACTCTGAAAGATTACAAAACCCGGCCTGCGCAAGCTTTTCTAATGGATGAACCCAATCACCTCTGGCAGCGCGTGCCGCCTATCCGATACCGTAAAAATATTGCTACCACTTGGATATCTTTGATTCTGAGTGAAGGTAAGAATCGCCAAGTGAGACGGATGACAGCGGCGGTATTATTTCCTACATTGCGACTGATCCGCTATGCCATTGGTACATATACTTTGCAAGGTTTGGCGCCTGGTGAATGGCGCTTACTGGAGGATACCCAATGGAGTAAATGACGGTTGTTTAATTTTTTCCGGTGGATGGAGAGAAGTTTTAATGAAAAGTGAAGAAACGGCGTGTGGCTTAGTTTTGCTAAAACCGTAAATTTAAAGCAGATAATGAATTCAGATTAATATTTCATTTCTATCCAGTGTAGTATAGAATTTTGTATGAGAGTGTAATAAAAATTTAGTATTTCATAGTGAGTAAAGAAAGATGCAATTGCCGTTGGTAATGCCAAGCAGGCAATTGAAGTAGGCAGGTGGTTTGTTTTTATATATCGGCTTGCGCTTTAGTAAGCCCCTAAAAGGATGGTAATTTATATGATTTCTGATTTTCTGACATTGATTTCAGGTGTGTTTGATATGCCGTGGTGGGGATATGTGGTCGTCACCTTAGTTTTGACGCATATCACAATTGCGTCTATCACGATCTATCTGCATCGTCATTCAGCCCATAGAGCGCTGGAGCTACATCCGATACCGAGTCATTTTTTTCGCTTCTGGTTGTGGTTGACGACTGGAATGGTTACCAAACAATGGACAGCGGTTCATCGTAAGCATCATGCGAAATGTGAAAGTAAAGATGATCCGCACAGCCCGGTTATTTATGGCATCAAGAAAGTTTTAGCTGAAGGCTCGGAACTGTACAGAGCAGAGGCAAAGAATGAAGAAACCTTGAAAAGATATGGTTACGGTACGCCGGATGATTGGCTGGAACGTAATGTTTATACCAAGCATAGTGCGAAAGGTGTAGCACTGATGTTGATTATTAATGTGATTCTGTTCGGTCCTATTGGTATTACGATATGGGCGGTGCAGATGATTTGGGCGCCGATTTTTGCTGCTGGTATTATCAATGGTGTTGGTCATTATTGGGGTTATCGCAATTTTCGCGCGGAAGACGCCAGCACCAACATTGTCCCTTGGGGTATTTTAATCGGTGGTGAAGAATTACATAATAATCATCACGCTTATGCAACCTCTGCACGATTATCCAATAAATGGTACGAGTTTGATATCGGCTGGTTGTATATCCGGACATTGGAAATCCTCGGACTTGCAAAAGTTAAAAAAATCGCTCCGAAATTGCGTATTGATAAAGCAAAAACCCAATGCGATTCGGACACATTGCAAGCTGTGATTTCTCATCGTTATGAAGTTCTTGCCAAATATACGAAATCGCTGAAAGTAACTTTTGCAAATGAAGTCATTCATTTGAAAGAAGCGGCTGCGCAATACGGCGTGGATAACAATACCTTGAAACATTGGATTCTTGCCGATTCCAAAACATTGCAAGAGCACGAACGCGAGAAACTGAGTCAAGTGCTTAGTAATGCCAAAACATTGGATAAAGTGTATACCATGCGTGAAGAACTGGCCAAAATCTGGCAACGCTCTACAGCATCAACCGAAGAATTGGTTAAAGAGTTGGAAGATTGGTGCCGACGTGCGGAAGAAAGCGGTATCGAAGTGCTAAGAACTTTTTCCCAGCGGTTACGGTGTTACGCATAGTAACTAACTGAATAAAAGTTACGCAATAAAAAACCCGCTTCGGCGGGTTTTTTATTGCGCTCGTTGTTGCTGATATTATTTGAGCTTTGTTTCTTTATACTTAACGTGTTTCCTTGCAACAGGGTCAAATTTCATCAACTCCAATTTTTCAGGTTTTGCACGTTTGTTCTTGGTCGTTGTATAAAAATGCCCCGTACCTGCCGAGGATTCCAGTTTTATTTTTTCACGCATAATGCTAACTCCTTAACTAACCTTCGGTGAGTTTCTTAAATGCCTTTACCTTCAGCGCGTAATTTTGCCAATACTGCATCGATACCATTCTTATCGATAGTACGTAATGCCGCATTACTTAATCGTAAACTAATCCAGCGGCTTTCACTTTCAACCCAAAATCTGCGGCGTTGCAAATTGGGCAAAAAACGCCTTTTAGTTTTATTGTTTGCGTGAGAAACATTATGACCTGACATTGGCTTTTTGCCAGTTATTTCACATACTCGTGCCATGTTAGCGCACTCCAGAATTCTTAAAAACGAAGATTATATCCTGATTTGAGTAGTGAACTCAAATTAAATCATTCTCTGCAAATGAGAAAGCAGTGCCATTGCCTACAATAAAGTGATCCAATACTTTAACATCGATCATGGCCAATGCTTGTTTCAAGGATTGAGTTAATACTTTGTCTGCATGACTAGGCTCAGCAACTCCGGATGGATGATTGTGTGCGAAGATTATTGCAGCAGCATTATGATGTAAAGCGCGCTTGACCACTTCGCGCGGGTAAACGCTGGCTTGTGTCAGTGTGCCGCTGAACAATTCTTCACTGGCGATCGTATGGTTCTTGGCATCGAGAAAAATGCCGAGAAATACCTCGTGCTGTTTGTTTGCCAGACTTAAACGCAGAAAATCCCGGACCAAGCCGGGGGAATTCATTGCATTGCCGCTTTTCAACTCCTCGCCGAGTGAGCGTCGAGCCATTTCTAATACGGCTTGCAGTTGTGCATATTTTGCAATACCCATTCCAGGTATTTGGCAGAAACTGGTTTGACTGGCAGTGAATACATTGGTTAAGCTGCCAAAATGTGAAAGTAATTCCCGTGCGAGATCCACGGCGCTTTTACCTGTAATCCCGGTGCGCAGGAAAATCGCCAGTAGCTCGGTATCCGAAAGGGCGGTAGCGCCTTTTTGTAATAATTTCTCGCGCGGCCGTTCGGATACCGGCCAATTTGTAATCGCCATAGTGAATTGCTGAGTCATGTAAAATAAGAACCGCCGCCGGTATTTACAGATCGCTTGCGACCTGACCCGGAACAGCTTCAGTGGTAACTGATAGCGGCAACGGATGAGCTCTATTGAGTAGAATAAATAAGTCATGTACCGGGTTGCCTATTATTTCTTGATTTTAGTATATTGATCGGATTGAGTTTATTTTGGAATTTTGCTTATGATGGCCGCATATGCGTCTTCTGCATCGAAAAAACGTTTGATATTGGGTGTAACCGGTGGTGTAGCCGCTTACAAAGTAGCGGAATTGGTCCGCCTGCTAACGCAGAGCGGAGTTGATGTGCAAACGGTTATGACGCAAGCGGCTTGCCGTTTTGTTGGCCCCGTCACTTTCCAATCTTTAACCGGCAATCCTGTCTATATCGATCTATGGGATGCCAATGCCCTGCATAACATGGCGCATATCAACCTGTCCCGCGATGCGGATATGATTTTAACAGCACCGGCCAGTGCTGATTTTATCGCCAAACTTGCCCATGGTATGGCCGATGATCTGCTGACGACGCTTTGCTTGGCGCGAGATTGTCCGTTGATGATAGCACCCGCAATGAACCGGCAAATGTGGGAGAATCCGGCGACCCAGCGCAATTTATCCCTGCTGCGGCAAGATGGCATAAAAATAGTTGGTCCAGCCAGCGGCGAGCAAGCTTGCGGTGAAATTGGGATGGGCCGCATGCTGGAAGCGGATGAACTGGCCGAAGCAGTCCGGATGGTTTTTCAAACCACTCCGTTGTTGCAGGGCAAAAAAGTTTTACTGACCGCAGGCCCTACATTTGAAGCGATTGATGCGGTGCGAGGCATATCCAACCGCAGTTCTGGAAAGATGGGCTACGCCATAGCGCAAGCGGCAGCTGAAGCCGGTGCAACCGTTACGCTTATTTCCGGGCCGGTTTGTTTGGCGCCGCCTGCCGTAAGCAAATTCATCGCAGTAGTTGGCTCCGAGGATATGTTGCGTGCAGTGCAAGCAGAAATAGCGCAAGCCGATATTTTTATCAGTGTCGCTGCCGTTGCGGATTACCGCGTAGCCCAGTACAGCCAGCAAAAGATAAAAAAGTCTGCTGGCAAGCTGCTGCTGGAATTGGTTCCTACTGTGGATATACTGGAAACGGTAGCAAACATGCCAAAACCACCTTTCTGCGTCGGTTTTGCAGCAGAAACAGAAAATCTTGAAAAAAACGCGGCAATAAAGCGGCGCAAAAAGAATGTGCCGCTGGTGGTGGCCAATTTAGCGCAAGATGCCATCGGTTCCGATCAAAACGAATTGATTTTATTGGATGACGCGGGTAAGCACATTCTTTCCAAAGCATCTAAAATAGAACAAGCACGGCGTTTGATCAAACATATCCACTTGCTGTACAACTCACCTAATAAAAAAGAATGAAAAAAATCGATATTAAAATTCTGGATGCGCGTTTGCATGAACAGTTGCCGGCCTATGCCACGCCAGGTTCAGCCGGATTGGATTTACGCGCCTGTATTGAGCAACCGATGACGATTAATCCAGGGGAAACCAACTTGATTCCAACCGGCATTGCGATCCATCTGGCTGATACCGGGTTGGCGGCATTGGTATTGCCGCGCTCAGGACTCGGTCATAAACATGGCATTGTCCTGGGAAATCTGGTCGGACTGATTGATTCGGATTATCAAGGACAGATTCTGGTCTCCTGTTGGAACCGGGGACAGACGTCATTCCAGCTGAATCCGCTGGAACGCATTGCGCAGCTAGTGATCGTTCCCGTGATTCAGGTTGAATTCAACCAGGTGGACAGTTTCGATCAGAGTCACCGGGGCGAAGATGGGTTTGGCAGCACCGGGAAGCATTGATGCGCTGGTTTGTAATACAGCTGATTGTCTTGGGATTGCTGCCTGCCGGTGCTTATTCCTCTGAAGTCAACGTTATTCCATTGACAATATCCGGCTATGAAATTGCCGCGGAAGTGGCACATACCCAGCTATCACGCTCGCAGGGGCTGATGTACCGGGAATCGCTGGAAGAGAATACCGGTATGTTGTTTGTTTTTCCGGGCAGCGGTTATTACAGCATGTGGATGAAAAACACCTATATTCCGCTGAGTGTTGCTTTTATCGATGTGCGCGGCGTCATTCTGAATATTGCCGAGATGCAGCCGGAAACGTTGACGTCGCACGATGCGGCGGGAATGGCGAAATATGCGCTGGAAATGAATAAGGGATGGTTCGCGGTAAGAAAGATAACCGCAGGCACCCAAGTCACCGGGTTGGAACGGGCGCCTGCCGCCGATTGATCAGTTAATGCATGCGCGGCATCATACCTTTGAGTCCGCGCATCATTTTAGAGATCCCGCCTTTATTCATCATCTTCATCATTTTCTGAGCTTGCTCGAATTGTGCCAGCAGGCGATTGACTTCTTGTACGGTAACACCCGCGCCCGCCGCGATGCGGCGCTTGCGTGAGGCTTTAAGAATTTCCGGTTTGGTGCGTTCCTGCTGAGTCATGGAATTGATAATGCCTACTGTGCGGTGAATTATTTTGTCATCCACTTTGACATTCTGCGCCGCCTGGCTGAATTGCGTCGGCAGTTTATCCATCAACGCGCTCATGCCACCCATCTTGTGCATTTGTTGAAATTGCGCTTTGAAATCATTCAAGTCAAACGACTTGCCTGATTTCATTTTCTTCATCAGTTTTTCGGCTTCTTCCTGATCGGCATTGCGTTGTGCTTCTTCAATCAACCCCAGCACGTCACCCATGCCCAGAATACGCGATGCCATCCGGTCCGGATGGAAGATTTCGAGTCCGGTTAATTTTTCCGCGACACCGGCGAATTTAATCGGTTTGCCTGTAATGTGTTTGACCGATAACGCAGCACCGCCACGTGCATCACCATCGAGCTTGGTCAGAATGACCCCGGTTAGCGGTAACGCATCGGAAAATGCCTTGGCGGTATTGACGGCATCCTGCCCCTGCATTGCATCCACGACAAACAAGGTTTCAATCGGCTTCAGCAATGCTTCCAGCTCGCTGATTTCCTGCATCATGGCTTCGTCGATACCTAACCGGCCGGCAGTGTCGACGATCATGACTTCATGGTGATGCCTGCGTGCAAAATCCAAGGCGGCTGCACCGATCTCGCCCGGTTTCTGCCCATCTTTAACCGGGAAAAAATCGGCGCCAGTTTGCTGCGCCAGCAGTTCCAACTGGTGAATCGCGGCCGGGCGGTAGATGTCACAAGACACTAACAATACTTTCTTTTTCTTATGCTCCATGATCCACTTGGCCAGCTTGCCGCTGCTCGTGGTTTTACCGGCGCCCTGCAACCCCGCCATGAGGATAACGGCAGGCGGCACCGTTGCAAGATTAAGGTCGGATTTGTCGCCGCCCATGATGGCGATCAATTCCTGGTAAACTACGCCAACCAAAGCTTGTCCCGGAGTAAGGCTGCTCATGACTTCATGGCCGATGGCTTTTTCTTTAATGCTGGCAATGAAATCTTTGACGACCGGTAAAGCGACATCGGCTTCCAGCAACGCCAGGCGAATCTCGCGCAAAGCATCCTGGATATTGCTTTCCGTAAGCCTCGTTTCTCCGCGTAATGTTTTAATGACGCCACTGAGACGGCTTGTCAGGTTATCAAACATGCTGTAGACCTCATAAAATAAGATGAATTTAGAACAATGGGCGTGTCCGGGATTAACAAATTCCGGGTGAGTACTTTGAATTTGTTAACGTGCCATGTAGACTTAACAGTTATTTCTGCCTTTTAAAACTGATACCCTCAATGACCAGCATTTTAACTTATCCTGCGGCTTTTTTGCTTTATATACTGATCGGTTGGTATTTTTGGCGCACTACGTGGGGGCAATCTTCATTGCCCGCAAATGATCGTGCACCCGCATCGGTCACTTGGATGCATTATGCCATGCTTATTCCTTTGTCATTGCATGCCATCACACTTTATCAGTCGATGTTTGCTGGTGCGGGGTTGAGCTTCGGGTTAAGTAATGCAATTTCGGTGATTGTTTGGCTGACTGCCTTTATTTACTGGTTCTCTGGATTTTTTCAACGGTTGCAAGGATTGCAAACGCTGGTTGCGCCCGTTGCCGCAGCTTCCGCTATTGCGGTTTTATTGCCGCTGTTTTTTCCATCGTTGCGAACACTCGAGAATACCGAACTGCCAGCATTTAAAGCGCATTTGCTGGTTGCCATGATGGCCTACAGCTTGCTGACCATCGCGGCATTGCATGCTTTACTGATGACCGTGGTGGAGCGCCAATTGCATCATCCGGCCGCGCGTTCGGTGCTGACGAATTTGCCACCGTTGCTGGCGATGGAAAAATTATTGTTTCACATTATTTGGGTTGGTTTTATTTTATTGACGCTGACGCTTTTAAGCGGTGTGATGTTTTCAAAAGAAGTGTTTGGCCAGCCTTTGACTTTTTCACATAAGACATTGTTCGGTTTTATTTCCTGGGGAGTTTTTGCGGCTTTACTGACCGGGAGGCAGTTTTACGGCTGGCGGGGGCGAATTGCAATTCGCTGGACGTTGGCGGGATTTGTCACCTTATTACTTGCCTATATTGGCAGCAAGTTCGTGCTGGAGATTATACTGAGCCGTTATTAGCAGGATTGACGCCCGCGGCGGGGATTCCAGCGGGTAGTTTTATTGCCGCTGTGTAAACAATATCAGCCTTTCGTGCGGCTGATTTTTGCGACTTCCCGCAGGTGTCTCAAACTGCGCATAACCCGTGCAAGGTGATGTCTGTTGTTGACTTGCAGAGTAAAGCGCATGTGCATGAAGTCGTCTTCGCTTTCCATGGCGATATCGTCAATATTGGACTCGGCTTTGGCAATTTCAGCAGCGATCCTCGCCAGTACCCCTTGTTTATTCGCCGTCGTGACCTTGATGGCGGCTTCAAAGGTTCGAGTGATGTCTTTACCCCAGGTTACATCCAAATAATTTTCCGGATTCTTCTGATTGCTGGTGACATTACCGCAATCATGCGTATGGATGATCAATCCGGAATCCTTTTTGATCACACCGATAATGGCGTCTCCGGGAATAGGGCGGCAACATTTGGCGAACTGAACGGTAATTCCCTCGGTTCCCAAGATCGTGATCGGGCCTGCTTTTTGTGCAGGAGAAATGGATTCTGCGGGAGAAGCCAAGCGTTTCGCCACAACGGCCGGTAGTTGTTTACCCAGCGCCATGTCGGCTAGCAATTCCTCTTTCGATTTAACACCACTGTCGCGTACTAATTTTTCCCACTGTGCTTCGGTAATCGTATCCGGATTCATGTTAAAGGATAGCAATGCTTGATTGAGCATGCGTTCACCTAATTTGACCGATTCGTCGTACTGGATGGTTTTGAGGAAATGACGAATATGCGAGCGTGCTCTGCCGGTTGCGACATAACTGAGCCAGGCGGGATTGGGTTTGGCGTATGGGGCGGTGACGATTTCAACCCGATCACCGCTTTTCAGTTTGGTGCGCAATGGCGCATTTTCACTGTTAATTTTTACCGCAACACAACAATTGCCTACATCGGAATGCACGGCATAAGCGAAATCGACGGCAGTTGAGCCTCTTGGCAAGGAAAGAATTTTTCCTTGCGGGGTGAAAACGAAAACGTCGCCTGGGAATAGATCAATCTTGAGATGCTCCAGGAATTCCATGGAATCTGTTGAGTCGCTGAGCGTTTCCAGCAGACTTTGCAACCATTGGCTGGTTTTTAAGCGCAGATCATTGAAATCGCCATCTGAGCTTTTATAGAGCCAATGCGAAGCAACGCCGTTTTCGGCGATCCGGTGCATACTGGCGGTGCGGATTTGAATTTCAATCGGTATGCCAAACGGGCCCAATAATGTACTGTGCAGCGATTGATAGCCATTGGTTTTGGGGATGGCAATATAGTCCTTGAACTTGCCGGGAATGGGTTTGTATAAGCTGTGCAGCGTGCCTAGCGCGACATAACAGGACGGAATGTCTTTAACAATCACACGGAATCCGTATATATCCAGCACTTCGGAAAATGATAAACGTTTCTCCACCATCTTCATGTAAATACTGAACAAATGCTTTTCCCGTCCGGTCACGTCCGCATCGAGTCCTGCTTCTTTTAATTTCAGGTTGATGGCATCGAGAATCTTACCCACGACTTCACGCCGGTTGCCCCGCGCGGCCTTGGTGGCTTTTTGCAGAACACGGTAACGCAATGGATAAGAATAGCGGAAACCCAATTCTTGCAGTTCCTGGTAAATATTATTGAGCCCCAGCCGATGTGCGATCGGGGCGTAAATTTCCAGGGTTTCGCGGGCAATGCGACGTTGTTTTGCCGGCAGCATGACGTCGAGTGTTTGCATATTATGCAATCGATCCGCCAGTTTGATGAGTATGACCCGCACATCGCGCGCCATGGCCAACAGCATCTTGCGGAAATTCTCGGCTTGCGCTTCTTCTTGGGTTTGGAATTCGATTTTGGTCAGTTTGGAAACACCGTCAACCAGTTCCGCTACCGGTTCGCCAAATCTTTCGCTGATTTCCGCTTTGGAAATAGCCGTGTCTTCAACCACATCATGTAATAAAGCGGCTGTCAGCGTGGGAGCGTCAAGATGGAGCTTGCTCAGAATTCTCGCAACCGCAACCGGGTGAGAGATATAGGGCTCGCCGGATTTGCGGAATTGGCCGGAATGCGCCCCTTGGCCGAAAGAATAAGCATTTCTAAGTTGAGTAATATCCTCCGGCTTGAGATATTGCGATGTTTCTATGAATAGCTGTTCTGTTTCTGGCATAGCGTTTTATAAATCCCATATATGCCAGCCAAATCATGCGCAACTCATTATTCGAGTTTTAACTTGGATTGGCAACCGTTACAGGAGTATCGGCAATCGAGGCATTGGCTGTTGGCACGCATCCCGTGGGAAAGAGATGACAACTTAAGACAGTCTTAGTACAAAGGCTGTATTACATGTTTCTGGGATTCAGTATATCCAACCCTATTTTGCCTTGCGAGATTTCTCGCAAGGCGATGACGGTCGCTTTATTGCGTCCAGGTTCCACCAATGGAGCCGAGCCGATCGCCAGCTGTCTGGCGCGTGTCGTTGCAGCCAAAGTCATGTCAAACCGGTTAGGTATTCTCTTTAAACAATCGTCAACGGTAATTCGTGCCATCGTATGCGTTCCTATTGTGAGTTATGGATGGATTTTACAATAAAAAGACAAAAAATGATGCCACTATCTGGCTGGAAATGCATTATGACAATTCGGTGATGAGTGCACGATGTTTTATTATCTGCCGTTCTTTTTTTAAGTGTTCCGCTTTAATAATACAAATCAGATCATTCAGTGCTTCATCAAGCTGATTGTTGATAATAATATAATCGAATTCTGCAATATGACTGACTTCTTCCCGTGCTGCGGACAGTCTCTTCCGGATAACCTCGGGATCATCCTGCGCACGTGTTTTTAAGCGCGCTGCCAGCGCATCAGCGGAAGGCGGGAGAATAAAAATACTGATAGCTTGAGGAAAAATTTGCTGTATTTGTTTTGCGCCCTGGCAGTCGATTTCTAACAGAATGTCCTGTCCTGATGCGGTCGCCTGATTGATCCATTGTTGCGAGGTACCGTAAAGATTGCCATAAACTTCAGCACTTTCCACAAATTCGCCATTTAGCAGCATTTGCTGGAATGTTTCTTTATTTACAAAATGGTAATCACAACCATCGACTTCCCCGTTACGTGGCGGACGTGTCGTGTGCGAAATCGATAGACTGAGATTCAAGTCCGAGCGCAGCAACGATTTGACCAAACTGGTTTTACCGGCTCCGGATGGTGCGCTGATGATAAACAAGTAACCTGTCAATTGCGTCATTTTTTGCCTGTCATGTATGCAATCATTATTTTATCTTGAATTAAAGGCTGTTAAAGCTTGACCTTTTAATGTCTTGATCAGACGGATTTCGTCCGCGGTAATTCCTTCCGGGGCTTCCGCTTCACGGTTTGCATAGAATAAGCCGATGGGTTTATTGTTTGCTACCAGTGGAAGCACCATGAAGCTGCGCGCATCGGGAAATAGATCTCTATGCCATTGCGGAATCAGTGTATGGATTTTGGCTGTGCAGGCGTCTGAAATCAATAGATCGGCATTTCTTTTCAGCGCCAAATGAAACACATCGGGGGAGAATGACATCGGAAAGCTAAACGCTTTCTGGAAGTCCATGTTGTTTTCCCCGAGAGAACTCCGGGCGCGATATTGATTCATTTTAGGATCCCTAAGGCAGAGTGTGATGAAACGAAAGCCCAAACTATTATAATAAGTTTCCAGAACCAGCATGATCAAACTGTCCAATTTATAATTGCCGGGCGCCATAATTTCACTGACATCCTGCACACCGGTTAATAATAATGCCGATGCATTATAGGGCTTGCCGCTGGGATAACGTTGGATAATTTGCGTATTTTCCGTTTCATCATGGGCAATGATCAACTCGCTCAATAAGTCTTCATCGACAGGCATGTTGAATTCGGCACGTGCTATTTCTGTGCATACTGTTTTGTTGCGATCCGCATCGAGCAAGTTTGCATTGATCAGCAAGGCGCGTGTTTCTATTTTCGCATCCAGTATCAGCTGATCCAATTTGGGCTTATCGAGATTAAGCGCTTTACCGAAGCGTGTCAGCAGTTTGTTTTTCAGTTCCGGATCTTCCGGGTTACCGGTTTCTACGACCAGCGGCGCGACCTTTTCACTCAATTCAGCAACTTGTTGCATCCACTCTTGTTTGCTTCTGGCAACACCGAGATTGCCGAAAGGCCTGCTTCTAAGTCCTTGAATAATCGTGTTGGGAATGCACCATTTTTCCAGGATAGTCTCTGTCAGGGTATCAAGATTGAACCCCAAAACCTGCATGGATGCTTGCACCGGCGTATGCGTGCTTTGCGCTATGAGTGCCATCATTTCTTGATACAAGTCATGATCATAGGCAGCAAGCAATAAACGGCTAAGATTCTTGAACAAAGCGGTGATCGCTGTCTCTTCCGCATCGATAAAATGGCTGGCCTTGACGAGCTCGTGGCTGATCATGCTGGCTGCCAGCGCATGTATTAATTCAGTGCGAACCAGCTCTGCGCGTTTGCCGGACATACCGTCTACCAAAAGCATGGCCAGCGCGCATGTCTTGACTGAGTTAAAACCCAGCAGAAATATGGCCTTGGTGATATTGGTGTTGACTTTGTTGGATCCGGTTCTGTGGGCGACGGAGTTGGATAAGCGCAGAATTTTTTGTGTTAATGAAACAGCCGCTAACACGAAGTAGGCCAATTGTTGAATGGATTGATCATCGGATGAGGACAACTGGATGATGCGTGGTTGCTTCGAGCAGGCGATCTTTGATGGTTTTGGTGCGCGTATTTTTTTCTGTAGCAGCTTCCGGGAAGCTGGATGTATCTTCCGAAGTATTGGGTAATTGAATAAATCCCATTTTAAATTTCTTTCAAGAAAAATTGCCATTGGATTGGCGTAAAAAATTTTTGCTGTTGGTTTTAGATTTTTTCTGCTGAAAATCAAAATCTAATATCAATATATATTGTTTTTTATTAGTGGCACAAATAAAGGTTAGTTGATAACAGGGTTAAAGAATGCCGTTTTTCTTGAAATAATTTTGCTGAGATTTTGCCGTCATATGCGGCGAGTTTTCTGGTGATATGTATTTTAATACAGTATTGAATTAGTATTTTTTGGATTGTGACCGGTTATGGTAGGGGGGAATAAAGCACCCCGCCGCAAGCGGCGAGGTGCTGAGTAGGTTTTACAAGTTGCCGGTTAGATTTCAGGGAGCGAGGAATTAAACCCGGAAAGATAAAACCGGCGTGCCGCTATTTTTCCTTGCGTACTTTCTCAAGCAATGCTTCCAAAGTTTTGATGGTATCTTGCGGTGAGCCGCCCATTCTTCCGCTGGTAAGATACTTGCCATTGATAATCAGTGTGGGAACGCCGTTGAGCTGATACTGACGTGACATTTGTGTCGATCTTGATACTTGATTTTGCACGGCAAAGGATTGGTAGGTATTTTCAAATTTCTTTCTGTCGATGCCTTGTTTTTCAATCCAATCGAACAAGACGGATTCGTTATTCAGGTCAATTTTGTCGCGATGGATGGCATCGTACACTTTATCGTGCAGCGTACCGGCTATTCCCATCGCCTCGATGGCATAAAATATTTTTGCGGCGGGAACCCAAGTGGGGCGAAGAATTGCGGGCACATATTGAAAACTGACATCACCGGGAATATTCGCGAGCCAGGTTTTGAGATGCGGGTGCAGGCTGTAACAGTGCGGGCAGCCATACCAGAAGAATTCCAGAACTTCGATCTTACTGCTGTCTTCGGTCGGCTGCGGCTTTGCCAGAACGGTATAGTCCTTACCTTCCACGATGTCGGCGTAGGCCGCGGGCAGATTGATTAAACCAAAACTTAATACTAAGAAGAAAACTGCAACGGCTTGATATCGATTCATGCTATTACTCCTTAAATAAAGTATTTAACGGGGTGCGGCGGGTGATATAACCTTGGGGAAAGTGTAACTAAAAGGTGGCGATGCACTGTTATTGTAATTTGACAAATTGCGTCTCTATGCCATTTTCTCTGAGTGATGCGCTAGTTTGGTCGCTATCCGTTTTGTTGTTGAACGGTCCGATCCGCACACGGTACCAAGTTCCTTTTTCCGCCAGATCGATCGGTTGTACGGATGCGAATACACCCAGCATCGCGAGGCGCGCTTTCATATTTTCCGCTTCGTCATTTTTTCTGAATGATCCGGCCTGCAGGAAAATTTTCTCTTTCGCCGCTGCGGGCGCTTTGGTTTGTGGTGTTACCGGGGGCTGTTGTTGCGGCTGCGGCGGTTGCTTCGGTTCCGCCGGGAGCGCGCGTGGTGGTACCGCAGCGATCTGTTGCGGAGGAGGAGTGACCGGGATGATAACTGTTGCGCGGGGTGGAACAGGCTGTGGCACGATTTCGGCCGGTTTATTGTTTTCCGGTGTTTTCGCGGCTATTTTCGGTTGTGCGGGCGGTTCAGCCGCACGCTTGAAATCCTGGTCAATCTCCGGTTCTTCGATGCCCGGCAGTATTTTGTAAAAATCAAACCGGGGTTTTTCTTCCACGACGGCCAAAGGTTCTGGTTGTGCCGGTTTTTCCGCGGCTTTTGGAGTTTCAGAGGCAGGTTGTGTTTGGTTTTTTTCCGATGAGCTCACTACTTTGTCAGCCGGTAAAAACGGACTGGGCGCATAATTAAAATATAGCCATATGCCAATTGCACTCGCAAGACCCAATGCGTAACCGACAAATCCGCCAAAAAACGCGGAACCGCCTTTTTCCGGTGTGGATTTTGTTGGTCTGCGGGTCTTATAATCTCGACTCATGTGTATCCTTATACAGTAATCCGGTTACATTTTATCAGGTGCGCTGACGCCGAGTAGCGTCATTCCATTCTTCAGTACTTGGTGGGTAGCTGCAATCAACGCTAGACGGGCGTTTTGCAAGGCAATCTCGGGTACCAGAAAACGTGTTGAATTATAGTAACTATGAAATTCGCTGGCCAGTTCTCTCAGGTAAAACGCGATCAGATGGGGAGAAAATTCCTTCGCCGCCATTTCCACGGTATCGGGGAAATCAATCAATTTTTGCAGCAATGCCAACTCGGCAGGACTGGATAGTTCTGCCGTATCGGCTTCAACCAGATCGGCGGCATCGCCATCCCATTGCGCCAATACACTGCATACCCGCGCATGAGCGTACTGCACGTAATAAACCGGATTCTCATTGCTTTGTGATTTGGCCAGATCCAGATCGAAATCCAAATGCTGGTCACTTTTACGCATTACGTAAAAGAACCGCGCGGCATCCTTGCCGACTTCCTCGCGCAATTCCCGCAGCGTGACAAACTCGCCGGAGCGGGTCGACATGGGCGCTTTTTTACCGTCGCGGTAGAGCACGGCAAACTGCACCAGAGCGATCTCCAGTTTTGCCGGATCCAGCCCGAGCGCCTGCAATGCGCCTTTCACGCGCGGAATATAACCATGATGATCCGCGCCCCAGATATTGATGACTTGTTCGTAACCGCGCTCGAATTTATTCAGGTGATAAGCGATGTCGGATGCGAAATAGGTAAATTGGCCATTTTCCCGCTGCACCACCCGGTCTTTTTCATCGCCGAAATCGGTGGAGCGGAACCAGATCGCGCCATCTTGTTCGTATAAATATTTTTTTTCCTTGAGCAATTGGATGGTACGTGCGACTGAGCCATTATCGTATAACGATTGCTCGGAGAACCACGTATCGAACTCAACGCCGAATTCCATCAGATCGTTGCGGCAATCGCCCAATTGTTCTGTGAGCACAAAATTATGAATATACGCATAATCCTGGCCGAGTACTTTTTTGGCATTGGCAATTAACTGATCCAAATGTTCGTCGGTACTCACGACGGTTTCCATGACACTGACGGGCAAGCCGTCCAACACCAATTCCGGGTGATGCACATAACGCTCGGCGTGTGCTTGATGAATCAAATGGGCCATCGACTTGACGTAGTCTCCCTGATACGCGTTTTGCGGGAACGGAATATGGATATCGTTAAGCTCCAGATACCGCAGCCAGGTGGAAAGCGTCAGAATGTCCATCTGGCGGCCCGCATCGTTCACATAAAATTCGCGCGATACATTGAAACCGGCAGCGGTCAGTACACTCGACAGGCTGGCACCAATCGCGGCGCCGCGTCCGTGCCCGACATGCAAGGGGCCGGTCGGATTGGCCGAGACGAATTCCACCTGGATTTTTTTTCCTTGACCGGAATCACTGTGGCCGAATGTCTCTTTGCTTTGTAACACGTGATGCACGCATTGCTGTTTCGCGGAATTTTTCAGGAACAGATTGATGAATCCGGCGCCTGCTATTTCTACTTTTTCCAAATAAGGTGAGGGGGGCAGGGCATTGATCAATAAATTCGCCACTTCGCGCGGGTTCTTATGCAGCGGTTTAGCCAGTTGCATGGCCAGATTGCATGAATAATCGCCGTGATTGGCCTGTTTGGTGCGCGTCAACTCGATGCGGACATTGGCATCCGGTGTGGCGATGGCATGGGCGGCTGCACGGAATAGCTCGACGAAATGGGTTTTGAAATGTGGGTGAGCGGATGAATTCATGGTTGAGAATAAAGATATAAAATTTTATGGTGTTGCATTATTGTGCATAACGGGAATCGCCGTTGCCGGAAAATGAGCGGTATTTTAGCAGGTGCACAGTTCAGACCAAAGATTGCTGGCGATGCGTTTCAAACAGGCAGATGCCGGCGCTGACAGCGACATTCAGGCTTTCGATACTGCCTTGCATCGGAATCCGTACCAATTGGTCGCAACTCTCGCGCGTCAAGCGCCGTAGTCCTTTTTCTTCGGAACCAAGCACCCAAGCGACAGCGCCCTGGATCGGGAAATGCGTCAAGTCGTATTCCGCATCTTCCGCAGTGCCAAATATCCAAATGTTACGTTCTTTTAATTGATTCAAAGTGCGCGCCAAATTGGTGACGGCAATATAGGGCACGGTATCTGCTGCACCGCTGGAGACCTTGTAAACCGTAGCAGTCAACCCAACCGCGCGATCTTTCGGCGCGATCACGGCATGCACGCCGAATGCATCGGCGACGCGCAGACACGCCCCCAAATTGTGCGGATCCTGAATGCCATCCAACACCAGCAGCCGCGCCGGTCCGGTTAGTGTATCCAAAACATCATCCAGGCCGATGTGGCTGCGTGCACTGTCGATACTGGCCACAACGCCCTGGTGACGTTCGCTGTCAGTTATAGCGCTAAGTTTGGCGCTATCACACGGGAGCAGACGGATTTTCCGGCTTTCAGCCAGTTGGATGAGTGTGCGTGCGCGTTGATCGTCCCGCGCCGCATCGATCAGAATCTCTTTGATGCTCTCCGGATTTTGCCGCAAACGGCTGGTAATGGCATGAAAGCCAAAGATAAAGCGAGTGTTGGACACGTTTTAACCTAAAAACTCCATTGGGAAATGACCGGCTGATTTTGCTGAATGATTGATTTTTGCGCGTATTTTAGAGCAATTCATCATTCATGAATGCAATTTCTTACCTTTGGCCGGAGTCTTGGTTTTTGCTTGATCTTTTGCTTGGTTTTTTGCCTCGCCTTTTGCTTGGGTTTTGACTCGTTCCGGTTTTTTATCCGGCTCGGCTAACACAAAATCGATTTTGCTGGTTTCCAGGTCGACACGGACCAATTTCACGCGTAGCCGGTCGCCGAGGCGGTATTGCTTGCCGCTACGCTCGCCAAGCAAAAGATGCTTGGTTGCATCGAAGTGAAAATAATCACTCGGTAGCTCGGAAATATGCACCAGCCCTTCAACATACACATTATCCAGGGCAACGAACAAACCAAAGCCGGTCACGCTGCTGATCACGCCATCGAAACACTCACCGATTCTATCCTGCATATAAAAACACTTGAGCCAGGATTCGACATCTCGCGTGGCGTCGTCGGCGCGCCGCTCGGTCATTGAGCAATGCAGACCCAGTTCGTTCCAATCGCCGGGATTGTAGGTTTCACTTTGCAAGACTGCTTTAATCGCGCGGTGCACCAGCAAATCGGGGTAGCGCCGGATCGGTGAAGTGAAATGGGTATAGGCATCGTACGCCAGCCCGAAATGTCCGCTCAGGTCCGGGCTGTAGATAGCCTGTTTCAACGACCGGAGCATGACGGTTTGCAGCAATTGCGCATCCGGTCTGCCTTGAATTTTAAGCAAGGTTTGCGCGTAATCCTTGGCGCCCGGTTTGGTCTTGCCGCCCAGTTGAATGCCGAATTCCTTCAGGAAATTGCGCAACGCTTCGATTTTTTCCGGAACCGGGCTTTCATGGATGCGATACAGTGTGGTTTGGCCGTTCTTTTGCAGGAAATCCGCCGCGCAGACATTCGCTGCTAGCATGCATTCTTCGATCAAACGATGTGCTTCGGTGCGTTGCACCGGCACAATCTTTTCGATTTTTCCTTGATCGTTAAAAAACATTTGCGTTTCGGTGGTTTCAAAGTCGATCGCGCCGCGTTTTTTGCGTGCCTTGAGCAGCGCTTTGAACAATTTGTAAGTGAGTTGCAAGTGCGGCAGCAGCGCGGTGTGTTCCTTGGCTTCGGCACCTTTCGGATTGGCCAGGATCGCCGCAACAATGTTGTAAGTCAGCCGCGCGTGCGAACGCATCACCGCGGGATAAAAAACATAATCGAGTATTTCGCCATTTTTTTGAAATTGGATTTCACACACCATGCATAAGCGGTTTTTGTCCGGATTGAGCGAACACAACTCGTTTGAGAGCGCTTCCGGCAGCATCGGAATGACGCGGCGCGGAAAATACACGGAATTGCCCCGGCTCAGCGCTTCCTGATCAATCGCATCTTTGGGTTTGACATAGTGACTGACATCCGCAATCGCTACATATAACCGGTATCCATCACCGATTTCCTCGCAATAAACAGCATCGTCAAAATCGCGCGCGGTTTCGCTATCGATGGTGACCAGCGGTAAATGGCTGATATCTTTGCGTCCTTTCAGTTCTTTTTTTAAAACATTTTTGGGAAACTTGGCGGAGAGTTTTTCTATTTCGGGTGGAAAAATGTACGGCAGGTCGTGTTTGCGCAAAGCGATTTCAATCTCCATTCCTGGTGCGGTGTAGTCGCCCAGAATTTCGATAATCTTGCCGATCGGCTGCGTTTGTTTATTCGGCTGCTGGATGATTTCGACAATGACAATTTGACCGGCTTTGGCTTTGAGAGAATGCTCCTTGGCGATCAGAATATCCTGGCTGATACGTTTGTTTTCGGCCACGACATATAAAATGCCATGATCGATATACAACCGTCCCACCAGCTGGGTATTGGTATGCTCCAGAACTTCCACAATGGTAGCTTCCCGGCGTCCGCGCCGGTCCAATCCGATTTCGCGTACCAGGACCCGGTCGCCATGCAGCGCTTTGTTCAATTCTTTTGCGCTGAGATACAAATCCGGGCTGGCGTCATCGGGAATCAGAAAACCGAATCCGTCGGGATGGCCCTGTACTCGGCCTTTGATCAGATCGAGTTTTTCCATCACGCAGAGATCGCCTTTGCGGTTGCGGAAAATCTGACCTTCGCGCATCATCGCCGTTAACCGGCGGTTAAATAACTCTTCTTCTTTTTTTGTAATATCCAGTAATTTCTGTAATACCTGCTCAGCCAACGGGATTCCCTGCTGTTGCAAAATTTGCAGAATATATTCCCGGCTTGGTAATGGACTTTTGTAGCGCTCTTTCTCGCGTTTGAGATGCGGATCCAGATTACGCAGTTTTTGATTCTTCTTAATTGACAAAACAATGGTTTCCTATAGAATTACGCGTTCTTTGACAGCCTGACACGGTTGTCGCTTGCCCAGATGGCGGAATTGGTAGACGCGCATGGTTCAGGTCCATGTGCCTTCGGGTGTGGAGGTTCGAGTCCTCTTCTGGGCACCATCAGTACTCATAACAGTTTGTTTATATAGCAAATATCTTGTATTCAAACTGTTTTACCATAAACTATGCCGCAAAAATTGCTCAGTGATTTTTGAGCATTATTTCCAGTGAATTTCTATTATTTCCAACCTTATAGCACATTGGTGATGCTGTGTATTGCTTTAATATAATGGCAATAGGGAAAATTTAAATACCTTCGCGCGATCTATTTATTCGACAAGAACAACATTGCGCAGATAAAAGAGATAACGAGCCCCAATAATACAAAAGCAAGTACGGCGCCATTGCCGGTTAGTATAAAGCTTCCGTAGAGAAGCAAGGAAAATACTAATGAGCCGATCATGAGAATTTTTTTCATAGCAAAGTATCCTTTCTAGTAATTAATCAAAGCCCGCTAGAATCATCCGCCTGACTTTTCGTGAATACAGGCGATGGAAACGCCAATGCCGGATTTTTCCGGAACCCGCGCATTCTTTCATCAATGAGAGAAAAGGGCAAAGCCTGTTTTACTTCTAGCAGTAGAATCAATGGCGGAGTCGCTATTTCGCGGATCAACTAGCCTTGATTGCGAATAAAAAGTTATCGCCATGGAATGCACTGGTACCGCTGAAAATCCAATTGACGTCTATGATTCGTTGATACAAATTCCGTTCACAGTCAATTGAATGATTTGTAAAAATATACATTATTTTGATGATTTGATTAATTAATATTCGAATGCATCCGCTTCGCTTTAAATGCGAGGCGGTCACAACGGCAAAGAAGAGAATGGTTGCTTTGAGTTTTGCGATCTAGCCGATTGAGGATCGGCTAGAGAGGGAATTGAATGTTGGGTGAGGGTTATTCAACGAGCGATTTTTGCTTCATCTCAGTTTCTTTTTTCAGTTTCCACCGGATTGTTACGTAGGTGCCGCAATACGCACCCAAAAAAGCGGCTGCAATATAAATTTTGTTTTCGACGTAATTGGTGACGGTGAATGCGGTGACCAGAATAATCATTGCAGACCAGAATGCGGCGGGGTGTGCTCTTCTTTCTTCCACATCGATAAAATATAGTGTCCAGCAAACATCAGCGAGTGCCATTGCAGCCATGATTAACAAAAACGTAACAATTGAAAATTCCATGAAGAATAACCTTAAGTAAGCACTCGCGTGGGTTGTGAATCACCAGTTTTGTTGTTGCTGGTGATGATAGTCAATCGGACTGGTGGATTTAGGGTGGATGTTATTCACAAATCCGATGACCTTGCCTTGATAGCGCGTCAAGCCGCGAATTGACAGGCGCCCGTCAGTGTCCGAAATTTTCAGGCTGCCGCCAAGGGAGTTAGTGATTATCGGTAACGGTGTGCCGAAGACTTTTGCGGCTACATACGCACTTGCCGCACTCCCTGTTCCGCAGCTCAGCGTGACATCCTCCACGCCGACTTCAAACGTGCGCACGGAAATGCCGTCTGTATCGCGCCAGATAAAATTAACGTTAACGCCTTCCGGGTGGCCGACAAATTCACACAACGATTTTTCTTCGCGTATCGATCGGCCAAAGATTCTGGCATTTTCCAAACTCATTTCCGAACCGATCACCACCACATGCGGAACACCGGTGAAAACGTAATGCAATTGATCGTTAATTTGCCGGTATTCTCGCGCTTCACCTAAATTCACCTCGGTCAAATCGTCAATGACGCGTACTTCCTTTTTGCCGTCGCCGGTGACAATCGAGAAAATATCGTTACGGATATAGGTATCGTGAAAATAACGCGTCGCGCAGCGTAGACCGTTACCGCACATGGTTTCCTCAGTGCCGTCGCAATCGAAGATTTTCATTGTCGGCGTGCGTTGCACGGGATCCACATCCACGAAAAGAATGCCGTCGGTTTCGTGCTGCGTAGCCAGCGCGCTTGAAATCAGCGATCGATTAAACCCAGCCAAAGGCGTTTTCATCTCATCCACCACGAGGAAAGAATTGCCACACCCATCCATTTTTGTCGCTTTAATTCTCATGATCCAGTCCATTTTTTGAATGCATCGTTATGAAATGGCAAGAAATACTGCTTACTTGCCTAGCTAAAGGGCCTGTAGCCCGCCCGCCTTGTGAGATGCGCCTGGGCTACGCCCGGGATAAATTCTTCTTGCACAATGCCGGTCAAAGCAAAGCCGTTTTTCAGATAAAACCGCAAACTTTCATTGGCATCGGCGTCGGTTACGACATTGAGGATTTTTCCGCCTTGCCGCTCGATCTCCGCGAAAACACTATCCAGCATCAGAGAACCGAACCCTTTGTTGCGATGTTCCTTATCAACCGCCAATGTCAGCAGGTGATAGGTATCAACCGTCTTTCTGGCAATGGCATAACCGACCGGTTTTCCGTCATCCATGGCGCAAACGCCAAAATTCTTACCGCGCGCGATGTCTTCCAGTTCGCCACGAATGGCTGCTTCATACATGGGGCCAATGTCTTGCAGCGCAATTTTTATCAGGCTGGCGTGCAGTTCTTTTGAGATCGATACAATCATGATGTGTGTTCTGCCGTTGGTTTTCCTAAAAAGGTGTACATCCGGTCGCGATAGCTGATCGTACCTGCGTGAGCTGCTTTACCGATGGCCTGATTCACCAGGTTTGCGAGCAATTCGGTTTTTCCTGCAAATCGTTCCGGGTATCTGAGTGAGAGCCGCTGCACGGCGGTGTAAACGATCAAAGCGATCATGTCGTTGTGCGCGATGTTTGCGTGACGGCACATGTTGGTCAGATCCGCCTCGGTTGGGTGAACGCCAGGAATCACATTGGCTTCCAGGAAATACAGCTGGCCGTCGCGCTCGCGAAAATCCATGCGGTTATAGTCGCGCACTTCAAGCGCTTCGTGCGCTTCGATGGCAATTTTCGCGTAGCTTTTCGCTTTCTCGCTCCAATCAAGATGCGAGATGTAGGGGTTTTCGATATCTTTTACATGCGGGTCGCGTACATGCGGTTGTCCGGGAATCTTGGCGAAGTCGATTTCGAGGATGGGCAGCACATAATGGCCAATCAGGCCGATGGTGTATTCGTTGCCGGGCAGGAATTCTTCAACGAGCGCCGGTTGGTTGAATTGCGCATAAACCGCGCCCACGGCTTCATTGAGCTCTGCGATCGTGTGCACTTTGCTCTTTTGGCTAATGCCGATGCTGGTGCCTTCGCTGTAGGGTTTTACCATCAACGGGAAAGCTAAATCGCCGAGCTGTTCTTCCGGCATCATGAGCTGAAAGCGTGCGGTCGGCACATCGTCATACGCAACGATCTTCTTGGCCGTCGCCTTATCCATCTTGTTGATGAAAGTCTTAGGGCTGCTGCCGGTGTAGGGAATATGCAGGTGTTCGCAAAAGAACGGCACGATGGCTTCACGCAATTCCTTTTCATCCAATCCTTCGGTGTTATTGAATACCAAATCGATCTGTTCTTTGCGCTGCTCGAGCTGAGCGTAAATATCCGGCCCGACATCGATCAATTCGACATTCGCGCCGATGCGCTCCAGCGCTGCCGTCACCGCTTTGATGGTATCCGGACCTTCAAACTCACCATAGCGCTCGTCTTCCATCCATGGTTTTCTTACGTTACAGGTATAGGCGATATTAAGTTTTCTCATAACAAGCGCGGAGCGAGCATATTTTATAAGTTAAATTTTTTGTAAAGCTGCAATTCTGGTACTCCCATCAAGCCGGGAGCCTGTCATTCGAGAGCAATTAACGAAGCAGGTTACTATTCGTTGACAGAAGAGGATGGTTAAACGGTAATATTTTTACGCCGAGCGAATACCTGACGGTAAAGGATGGAGTGCTTAATGCCGGGCGGCAGATTTTCGTTCATTTTCCGTACCGATTGTTTTACGCTGGGGTTTTTCAAGATAGAGCACAAGTGTCCAAATCATGATGACCGGCGCCATCAAAAATCAGGTCGATCACATCTGGAACACCTTTTGGTCGGGCGGCGTATCCAATCCGCTGTCGGTGACCGAGCAGATCACCTATTCACTGTTCGCCAAGCGCCTGGATGAGTTGCATACTGCGAAGGAAAAACAGGCCAGCCTGCTTGGCAAATCGATTGAGAACTCTATTTTTGAATCCGATCAAAGCGATCTGCGCTGGTCGTGCTTTAAGGATTTCGATCCCGAGCGCAAGTTCGCCGTGTTCCGCGATCAGGTGTTTCCTTTCATCAAATCGCTCAATGTCCGCGCGGGTGCGTACAAGCCAAAGAGAATATCAAATGAATAAACCGCCATCATTACGAGAACTTCCAGAATTACCGCCGGAAATTTGTGAAGCCGCATTGAATGGTCAATTAGTCATTTTTGTGGGAGCTGGAGTATCAAAGTTACTGGGCTTACCGAGTTGGAATGAATTGGCAAAAGATGTTTTGGAATGGGCTAGAAGTAAAGGCTGGATTGACTTTTCTGAGCTTGAGCAATTACAGCTTCTTGATCCAAAAAAGCAATTATCAATTGCAAAACTTATTGCTGAAGAGAACCAACATGATCTCGGTCTTGCGAAATTTTTCAAAGAAAAATCTGAAGAAAACAGTATCTATAAATCGATCAATGATATTGGATCAGTTTGTGTAACAACCAATTATGATGAACTTTTAGCACCAAGATTCCATGAGAAAAGAAATGATCCATCAATGTCAATTAAACCCAATGATATCCATCGTATTTCAGATAAGAATGATTTCTTCGCAAAATTCCTAGATCAACCTGGAACCGTAATTCACTTACACGGAGCTATTAGTAGACCGGATACTATGGTGATCACTACTAAGCAATACCTGGAACATTACGACCATGAAAATGTACAACATTTTCTTCATGAATTGTTTAGCAAGAAGATTGTATTGTTTATTGGTTATGGGCTTGAAGAAGTTGAGATTCTGGAACATATATTAAGAAGAGGTGCTGTTGAATCAACAACGGATCGGAGAAGATTCGCATTGCAAGGCTATTTCAAAAGCCAAAACCCACTTTATGAAAATCTTTATAAGTATTACTCGAGATCGTTTGGTGTTCATTTAATTGGATTTGTGCGAGATCATGAAGACTACAAACAACAAGAAATCATCTTAAAAAACTGGGTGCCAAAAATGCAGATAAAAAAACCTCTATTAGCTGATGATATTGCGCGGATAGATGAGGTACTTGGTAATGGTTAAGCTCACTGTGGATGAACTTGATTTATTAAAAAGAATTAGAGATAAGGAAGAATTACGTCCATATTTTTTCCAAAAAGTAAAAGGCTTGAAATGGTTCGATAGCTTATGTGAAGCTGGTTATTTCAATCCTGATCAGAATCCACAACCTGTATCGGCCAGAGAGGAAGGCTATGTACAAATTCCTTTTTGGCCAGCATTAGAATATTTGGTTTCTGCAAGTTCAGAGTTCCATTCTGCAGAGAACAAACCATTCGCGGAGAAATTTATCGAGATTATCCGGTCTGTCACAAATTATGCTATTGAGCATAAGATCAGTAACTTTCGAACTTGGTGGCAATTTGCAAAGATTATTCAAAACATTCCATCAGAATTGATACAAGAAAGTGATATCGCTCTTATTGATTATTGGCTAAACGATCCCTATGAGCGTGGACTCATCGTTGAAGAAATTGGTGTGAAATGGCTTGCGGCTTTGCTGGAGAGTAACAATGATCATTGTAAGAGATTGGCAGTTAAGTTGCTTGATATTATTTACAGATTGGAGTTCCACCAATCCGAACATGAATTTGGAAATGAAAAAGAAGTCCGACTTCGTTTCCGTCATTGGGATGCAAGAAAAGTTACTGAGGCAGTAGCTGGAAAGGCGGGAAAAGAACTTGGTATAGAAGTCATTAAAATTCTTCAAGCCCGGCTTGAGAGTGTTTTGGCCAAACTCGATAACGACAGATGGACATCTATTTGGCGTCCGGCAATAGAAGATCACGAGCAAAATCATAGTGTCAGTGATGCTAAGGAAATCATACTTGAAGTATTTCGAGATTCCGTGCTGGCCTACATCGAAGTTTCGCCAGAAGCATCTCGCGCATACGTAGAAGAATTGCTTAGGTGTAAGAAATCTCAGAGTTGTTTACAGATAGGTTGATTGAAATAAGCGGTGAGTATTTCATAAGGGGTGGCATTATTCAAACTCTTGTGAGGCTTAACGGTATTGTAGAAATTAATGAAACGGAGAAGCTGAATGTGCCGATCGGCGCAGTCTTTAAAGTGAATCTTGCTGTGCCACATATCCATCAGGGTGCGGATAACCCGCTCAGCTTTACCGTTGGTTTGCGGACGATTGATGCGGGTAAACTTCTGACCGATACCGTGCTGCCTGCAAGCTTTGACGAAAGCGTGGCTGTCAGTTCCTTTAAATTCTTTACCGTTGTCAGAATAAGCATAGTCGATCTGGTAAGGACATTGAGCAACAGTGCTTGTGAGAAAGCAAGCTGCACTATGCTGGGTTTTATCGGGAAG
>NZ_FNOE01000066.1 GCF_900106555.1 Nitrosomonas oligotropha
ACAAGCAATAGCAATCACAAACAACCGGTATTCGAGAACAAGCTGAACCGACAGTTTAATGCTGCTATCCCGAATCAAGTCTATGTTGGCGACATTACTTACATTTGGACACGAAAAGGCTGGCTGTATCTGGCTGTTGTCATTGATTTTTTTCCAGGAAGGTTGTTGGCTGGAGCATGGGGTCAAGAATGAAAGCGAAGCTGGTTTGTGATGCACAGAGAATGGCGATCTGGCGGCGCTAGCCACAAGCAGGATTGATTGTGCATTCGGATCGGCACAATATGCCAGTAAGGAATACCGGAAGCTTCTGTAGTATCAGCCGCACCGGCGATTGCTTCGACAATGCCGTAGCAGAAAGCTTTTTTGGTAGCCTCAAACAGGAACGAATCCACTGGAGCCATTACCAAACCCGTTATGCAGTTCAGCAAGATGTGCTGCACTATATTTCCATGTTTTATAACATGGCATCGACTGCATTCATACTTGGGGTATAAAAGTCCGAAGCAATATGAAGTAGAAATGGAAGAACTGAAAAAAATCACTTAACTGGAGTGTCCGGTTTTACTTGCCCAGGTCAGTACGCTATAGCCCAGTGGAATTCAACATTTAACCGTCTTGGGCGACTCATCGTTTAGAGCGCTTTTGGTATTCATCCAATAATAGAGTGCACCGGATCAAATTTGATTAGCACCATACAAATGGCTTCAATGCATTTTTTCACAACTTTGTACTTTTAATTTTAGTGAGGTAGTAAATATGAGAATTTATCAACTAGCATTGCTTACTCCTGGTTTACTTGCACCAATCACCAAGACAGCCCAGATAAAGCAATCAAGCAAGAATCACATGACCCGGTTTAGTGTCACTAGGACGATTCTATTTGTATTGATTAGTGCTTTGTGTTTTCTTGCTCCAGTGACTCATGCCGCTAATTTGCTATTTAAGTCGAATTTCGGGCCTGGCGTTTCGCTAGGGACGCCCACCGGCTTTTATAGAAATGGAGCATGGCAACACATTCTCGGTGCAGATAAGGAAACTGGATTTTCTTGGCCCATTAAAGCTCTGGGTGCAGATTTCTCAGGTATTCAAATGATTACAATTGACCCAGTTGATTCCACATCAGTCGGAGAGTATATAACCAATGAAATCAGGCAAGTTACTGGGCCGAAGGGGAATTTAGTTAATGAGCTTTTCCAAAATGTCAAAATAAAAGGCGATTTAGGGCAAGCCGGTTCACAAGCTCCGTTATTGATTAACAGACCGTGGACAATCGGTGATGTGAATGATTTGTATATAACTTACTGGCTTAAATTTCCGGCAGACTTTCCATCCAAACTCACCCGTGATGTACCGGGGGCGGGGTGGCGTGATATGTTCGCATTTAAAACAGGGGGGTATTTGAATGATTGGCGAGGTGATTATCGAGTCAGTATAGTTATATTGAAGGGAACCGATGGCCAGCTCTATTGGCAGACAAAGGGTGACAACGTGGCCAATGGCCCATGGCCGAGAGTGGATTATTGGACTATAGACAACCGTACCGTTGCTGTTCCTGTAGGTAAATGGTTTAAATTTGAAGTTTACTGGCACCGGTCAAAGGGTAGCGACGGGCGTTTCTGGGCGGCAGTCGATGGTAAAGAGATTGTCGATTATTTTGGTCCGAATATGGGGGGCTACAATCTTCCGATAACTCGTATTATAATTAGTAATCCTTATAGTGCTGGTTATCCAACTGTCGAATCTCATTCCACAGGCTTGGAAATATGGGATGGTTTTCCATGTGGAGAGGGTGTGTCGTGCAGCAATTTTGATACTGCCGCTCCTTCAACACCTACTTCACTGACGCTAAAATTATATGATTATGCTACTGCCGCAGGGGTTGGATTATCTTGGAGCGCATCCTCGGATGCTATAGCGGTTGCGGGGTATAACATATATCGAAATGGAACAAAGGTTGGCCAGAGCACTACAACGAGTTATAGAGATGTGATTTATGGCAGTTCTACCGGATCACTCTATAGTTACACTGTTAGAGCATTTGATGCGGCAGGTAATTTATCTCTGCCAAGTCCTGCGGCTCTGACAACTTATTAGGTATTATTCTACATTCTGAGTATTTCCGTCGCTAAGAACTAAATCGATGAACGAGAGAAAAATGGCATTCAGTTTGTCAAAACTTAAGCTTAGTACAAATTGCTTAGTTGCATAGACCATTTTTTGGCGATATTGCTGAGAGCCAAATAGTACAATTTGATCATGGCTTCATCGTTGAGAAACGATCCACGGTTTTTGCTGACTTTGCGTAGGCTCATGTTGACAGATTCAATCGCATTGGTGGTGTAAATAATGGGCCGTATCTCAGGCGGGTAGTCGAAAAACGGAATGATGCGCTGCCAATTATTGCGCCAAGACAGAGCAATCGGTGGATAAGCATTGTTCCACTTATCTTCAAAGTCTGCTAGCTCGGTGGCGGCGCTGTAGACCAAACGTAAATCAGCAGCTACTTCCTTGCGTTTATTCCAGCCGACGTAGTTGAGACTGTTACAAACCATGTGCACGATGCAGTGACCTTGCCCTGTAGAAACGTATTTCTTAACTGAGGTTAAACTATAGAAGCTAAGGAGACGAAGAAATGAAAGCAGAAAAGGTCAGGAGAGCATCGTATACACTGGAATACAAATTGGAAGCGGTGCGATTGGTTCAGGGTGGTCAATCATGCGCAGAGACAGCCAAAGTTCTGGGGATGCCGAGTCAGACATTAGAGAACTGGGTTCGGCAGGCGGCAAAAGGCCAATTGGCAGGTGCAGGAGCCAAGCCGGTCAGTGCGGAACAAATGGAATTGACGCGCCTGAGGGCAGAGCTTGCAAGAGTGAAGATGGAGCGTGACATTCTAAAAAAAGCGGCGGCGTACTTTGCGCGGGAATCAGTGTGAAGTACGCCTGGATTGAACGGCACAAAAGCTATTGACCGGTTACCCGGCAATGCGAAGTGCTTAATG
>NZ_FNOE01000017.1 GCF_900106555.1 Nitrosomonas oligotropha
GTTTTCCTTTTTATTGGTTGATCTGCCCAGATCTTTACCAACAGGTTACACCGCTTTCTCCTCTACTGTCATACACCAGAAAAGATCATAGCTCGCGGAATCGAACCGCGGACCTACTGATTACGAAACATAACCAGGAATTGCAGTAATATACAAATCAATTACTTGCAATGTTTGCCATACATAAAAGCAGTGTCATACAGTCACAAACAATAATATTCGCAGCATAGGCTGGCACAAATTTGACACAATTAATTTTTGCACGAGAGATTTTTATCTGGAGAAATTATCAAGAGTTATCATAGTATTATTGAATCGGTGCAAGGATCCCAGATTTTTTGGGAGGTTAGTGTAAAGGTCTGGACCATTTCAATGTAATTTTGGATTTTGTCTGTGGTGTTTCAAAATCACAAGTAATTTTTTCCGGCCGATGGTTTCTCTTATTTAGATCACAGTTACTAAATTGATAAATTGGAAGGCTGGGGACATAATTTTTATAATGTAGGCGGTTGATAATTGTTAAGCTATCTATTTTGAAATTTTCTCTCTCTGGCCAACCGTCATCATTAGCATCAAGAAAGCCATGTAGGGACAATACAACAAGTGGCTGAGAATTATCTGATATATGTGATCTTTGTATCCCATAACTAACATGGACATCGTACCGTTTCTCTTGACGTTTCCATATTATAGTTGCCTTACCAGATCCATTAAGCATATTTGGATCTGGCTCATCGTAGTAGTTTTCATATTTTGAGGAATATTGCCAAATTCCTTCGAGTGGCTTTTCAGTAAGAAGAATTTTTACATCATCAATCCGGCTAAGTATTAGAGTACTAAGTGTTGTTATAGAAATACCAATAAGTGTCAAAATTGCAATCCATATTTGGAGCTTTCTGGTTCGTATCTCTAAGCGGAGCACTTCTTTTTTTAATTGCTCTTCACTGAAGTTCTGTTCCATAATCCAGCCAAGTTATCTGAGATACGGTAATTAAAATTATTAATACTTAAATTGAAAATAATGATATGAGGCGATTACATTATCCTAGCGATAGACTGTTTAAAAGGGAGCGTGCACGTGCAGTAATTTGTGGGACCGAATTGTCGTACTCAATAGCTTTTTGAAGATAGCGCTTAGCACGCGATGGGTCAGAATCAAAAAACTTAAGCCCAAGCTCAAAATTTAGTTTCTGCCGAATTCGTTTCTTGTCCTCTGGATTTTTGGCCAAGTGAATAGCTTCTTCGTAAAGGCTCTCAGCGTGATTAACATTACCCTTCCGCATATGGAGCAAGCCAAGCGTTGCAGTTGAGTATGGTTCCTTGTGAATAACATGGCTAAGTTTCTGCAAATATTGTTTGGCGGTGTCAATTTGATTCGCTTCTAGATAAGAAAATGCAATATTATTTGTCAGCATGTTCTTGATTCCGGAGTGTTTGGGATGCAAGGAGGTTAACAATCCTTTATAGTACCTGGCCAACTCAAGAGCTGTTGGAAGGGTTTCAACTTGGAGTGAATAGTATGAGATTTGCGATGCCGCCAACCATGCAACGATGTTGGGTGCTACACCCGTCTTGGATAATAGTTGCTCAGCAACGCGTACAGCATTCTTACTGTCGCCAGTATAATGAAGTGAGCTGACGTAAAATATGTACATTTCAGCCAATTGAGAATCACCTAGTACCATCTGGCTGCAGTCGTCGGAAAGGATGCTTCTAGTGAAGGTCAGTAAATCCTTATAGGCGCGATCTTCCACAAGCAATGCAGATATATTTCTTGCAGCAAGGAAAAAATTTCTAGAGCGCGAATTAGTCTCTGATTGCATTGCGTACTTAAATGCTTCATATGCTTTCTTTTTATCACGGCGTTTGTGATACGCTACACCAAGGTTGTTCCAGACTAGACTGGTACTCTCAATGCTTCCTTGCCGTTTCAAGGCAGCTATTGCTTCATCAGTCTTGCCTATTTCAAGAAGTGCACGTGCGAGTCTAGCCCACATAGCAGGATTCTTCTGCTCGAACTGTAAAAACATTCGAAGACTTGGAATCGCATCCTCATTACGTTTCTCACTGAATGCCAAATCAGCGAGTAGTGCAATTGAATTTTCATTTGATGGATCTAAGGCGGCAGCTTTGCGAAGCGTTGCTAATGCTTTTTTTGTTTTTCCTATGTAGATATATGCCAGAGCAAGATTAGTAAACAAAGGACATGAAGTTTGTCTTTCCTCAGCAGCAAATCGGAAACTTTGTATCGCCTGCTCATATTCACCTCGCACGAGATGTAAAGAACCTTCAAATAAACGAACACTGAAATCGAGAGGATCAATTAGTGCTGCACGGTTAACAGATGCTAGCGCAGAATCTAAATCCCTTCGTTGCACATGAAAATAGGCAAGTCGCAAATTTGCATAAACATCCCGCTCGAGATTGAGACCAGAAAAAATTCTTTCAGCGTCATTAAACAGATTGCGTGCAATTAAATTGTCACCAAGACGATGTGCGGTGAACTCATCATTTACAAGATCACGTACACGTAAGAGATAGCTTTCTTCTCGATCTCGTTCCCCGATAAGCTCGGCCATGTTGGCCAGACGGTTAAAAAATATTGGGGAATCATGAAATCTAGCCTCTTTATATTTGAGTGTTTCCAGTTCACGTACAAAAATTTGCTCCCATTTTCCCCATTCAATTATCGTAAAATCTTTTAGAGAAAAGTTTACTTTACTGTAAGTCTGCATCTCAGCAATGTCCTCAAGTGGCTGCAGAATTAGTGTTAAAGGTTGTACTCCGTCTTCCGAAAGCATAAGCTCTATCGGTCTAGGAGTAACTTCTAGATTTTCTCTCTGAGCAGGAAGATTATTCGTTAGCATAATTGTTTCTATATGAGACAAATTTATGGAGAGAATTGATTTTTCTTTGTTGCTTTTCCATACGTTTGAGACGCATTTCTCTAGACGATGCAAGCCGTTTTTGGTAAAGCTTTTCGTGCTTTAAGATCTTAATGGTGGCTCCAATACGAGCACGCACCCATCCTAGATTAATTGGTCTTTTTGAATAATCTATATGAGTTAGTAATCTTAGAACTTCGTTCAAAAGAGATGTTATACCTGGCGGTACCGTGTTACCGGGAGCGTCGATATGGACAGGTTCGATGCCAGAAGAAAATTTTCCTATTGCCTGCTTCCATGCTTTGAGTTTTTCATCTTCATTAGTAATACCTTGTAATTCCATACTCATGCATGCGTAAATTGCATGGCAACGTGGATTCCTAGCAAGTAACGCACGATAGAAGATGTCGCGATTAAAAAGCTCATAGAGCATACATCCTAATGCGTAACAATCGGTATATGGTGCCAATTTCCTGTGACCTGCGAGACCGATAATCGCTTCTGGGGCTGCATATGCAGGAGCCCCTACATTATGTTGATAACGCTGCTGGATTGCACCTGAAGAGAAACGTGCTGCCGTACCTAGATCAATAGCCACTACTATTCGTTTAAGTGCATCTTGATATTGACGTAGATTATCTGGCTTTAAATCTCGATGAAAAACTTCGTGTCGATGAAGTGCTTCAATCGCAAGAGTAAGTTCATTGAATAATTGAAGTTTGTCCAATGGGTCAAAATTTTCTTGACGATAAAAATAATCGTCAATGTCATTATTGATCCATTCTACGGCGAAGTATTCGCATGGAAGAGTTACTTCAGATCCATTCTCAAATGGAATAATGAGATTAAAGGTAGACAATGCTGAAACTAATTGAAGGCAGCGACTTTTATTTATTAAAATTTGAAGAATATCGTGCTCACGTCGGAAACATGCACGACGATAATCATCGTTCATCAAATCAGGATGAATATCATAAAACTTTAGCGCTACTGGGGCATCCTCAATGATGTCGTGTGCTGAAAACACTAATGAGAAACAGCCGCGCTTTTCATTATTAAATGAATTAACGTTAATCAATTTGATCTTCTCAAATCGTCCATTCAATAGTGGTATGGCTTCAAGCGCACTCACCAAAAGCTGACTATTTTGCGAAAGTGACATCGTCGTGAGATAAACTACCTAGTTAGCTACTAAGCGTAGTGCTTGTCGCTGAATGAATTCGGTTATCAGTAGAGTAACGGTTGCTATAAAATACCTGAGTTATTGGCATCATGGAATAAATATGTAGGCAGGATATTGAGAAAAAAACCTTTCCATTTTCTTGCAAAAGTATCAAGAATCCCTTATGCAGTCAAATACACAGACAAGTATTCCAGAAAATATTTTTTCTGCATAGATTAAGCCAGCCATTTATGAAAAATGGCTAGTCATGTGACCGAATTTTGCGAAAGTTTTGAGATGTCAAACAACTCAGATCTTAGTTGTAACTATCAGAAAGGCATGATTCAGACAACACAAGGCGTATTTCGACTAACATCACTAAGAAATTTGAGTATTTGCAACAGTTCTTATTAATTAGAGAGTATGGAGCCAATACGTATCTATTCGGCATAGTTAGTCTGTTGCCATATCAGACACAATAAGCAAAGCTGTTGTGTCGATTCTCAATAAAACACTAATTTAGTCCGATAAAAAGTGAAATGCCTGGATATTTAATAAAACCGGATGCATTTATCTTTTAACCCGAACCTTGAATCCCATCAACGGGCTCCTAATACGTACATGCAATCACGCGTTGAAAAATCAATTGCCCGACTACTGGTTGTGAAGTTTGCGCCTGAATGTGGAGAAGTATTGTCATTGTACCGTGCCAAGCGTGATGGCTGGATTAAAATGCCCGAAGAGATAGAACAGATACGCAAGCATTCGGGCTTAGGTGATGCGTATGTGCTTGCTTATGAGGCAGAACCTAGAATCTTATCTTGTTTAATGAAGTTTCTTTGCCCTGAAGATACCGTCAAGAAATTAAAAGAATTTGATGATGCTTTGATTGCTACTGCTGAAAAAGACAAATTAGAGCTGGTAGAAAGATTATTAGATGAATTGGAGAACGATAATCTTTCAGAGTCATCTTTAGAGACTGAAGGGGAATCTATTAAAGCATGTGAAACTGCTCAAAAAGAATGGGAATCAATATCTGAAGATGAGAAAGCAAAGATTCTTAGCCAGATTCAGCTTTTCTTCGCATTTTTCTATGCTTATTTTTACAATCATATCGCGCTTATGGTGCATGGGCAGAAACTAACAACACTGGTTCCGCTTGCGCTGCAAGGAAACCAGAAGGCATTCTGCAAAGCTGTGCAAATAGATCGAAATTTACTGACAGGTCATCCTTATTTTCGAGACACTTATGCGCGATTGCTAACAGGAGAAGATCCAAAATTCCTGAAGGCGATTGCATCCCATTTAAATCGTCCTCCTATCCAGGGAAAAATAAGATTTCCAGCACTGTATATGTTGTTTGCTGTGTTGGATGGCTTTAAATGGCTGGATGATTTTACAGCGACTGAGATTCTGGACGTATGTGATGATGCTAGGCTTGATCGTTACCAGAATCGAATAGAAGATGAAAGTTATTTAATCAAGCGTCGTTTGGAATATCGCAAGAAGCAGAAAATTGGCTTTTAGTCAATGCACTGAAAATAATTTTTAGTGCATTCAGATTTTTTGTCTTGATCCATAAAGTTCGTATCCGTTGCGACAAGCATTCGCATGGTCGCCATCGGATAAGGATTTTTTATCATGAAGGAAGAAGCTAATGTTTTACCTGATGCTTTAACACCCCAACAAAATAATACCGCCGAGCCAGCGCATCGCATTACGAGCGGCAGCGAGGTTGTGCGTTGCGATGGTGAGGTGGAAAGCGATTTGACGGATGCCTTGCATCAGTCAGTTTCATTCTCACAGGGTACGCCGCCTAGTAACACAGTACCCTATAACTGCAATAATGAGTATTTCAAGCTTTTAAGGTTTTGTGTTGATAGTCTGTATTTATCCTATCAAGGTGAATTATTCCCGGAAGTTAAAGAACGGTTAACCAAGCTTAAGCAACTGGCGCAACATTCCGAGATAGATCAACAAGCGCAAGCCCAATATGCCATTGCCGGACATATCTTTGAAGTTAAGGATAAAGGCTCATCAATATTTCCGTATGTGATGGAAGATGGCGCATTCCGCATCAGCCTATCCAGAACCAGCAAGAAAACACCGATGGCGTATGTGAAGCTATCCTCCCGGTATCTATGCAGCATCAAGCCAATCGAAGCTGAAATGCACTTGCGCCAGATTTTGAATGAACTGGGCACATTGGAAAGTTCTGCCCATGTCAGCCGCATCGATCTCTGTGCTGATTTCGTTTCCCATGAAAATATGGAATCCTGGGATCGGGAAGCATGGATAACGCGCGGTAAGAAAATTGATGCCCATGCAGTTAATGAGAAATTCACAGGCTGGTCGATTGGCCTGGGTGGCAAGATTTCCTGTCGGTTGTATAACAAGCTGTTAGAAATTCATACCAGTGGCAGAACCGATCTTGTTCCGTTATGGAAAGAAGCCGGATGGCAAGAGGATGAACCCGTCTGGCGTGTTGAATTTCAGTTGATGCGCGATGTATTGGTAGAACATGGTTTGATTAGCCTGGATACTGTACTGGCCAATCTAAACGGCCTATGGAGTTATGCTTCAACAGAATGGCTGCGTCTTACGTTACCTAATCCCGATGATCAAACGCGCTCACGCTGGCCGATTCATCCCTTATGGGGGTATATCTCATCTGTTGACTGGGAAACAGACTTAAACACGCTTTCTAGATCATTTAAGGCAACAAGATTACCTGAAGATAAACGGATACTGACATTAGGCGCCAGTTCAATGGCCTGCTTCATGGCCAAGCATGGCATTACCGATTTTGATGAAGGTTTGGATCGTTACATCTTGGCGCTGCATCAGCATTTCTCTACATGCGGAGAATTCATTGGTTTATCTGCAGAAGATTTTATTCTTGAAAGAGTGCGTCTTCGTGCAAAAGAGTACAACACCATCCTGAATGTTAATGAAGCGGAACAAAAGCGGCTCACGATTGATAAAGCTGCCAAAGATTACCGCAAGGAATCGGATGGTGAATGAAGACACTCGACTTAAATGAAGCTGCTCAATTTCTCAAACTCCATCCTGAAGAACTGCGCCGTCGCGCCAAAGCGGGAATTATTCCCGGTGCCAAGATGGGTAAGTGCTGGGTATTTATTGAAGACGACCTTGTTACCTGTCTGCGCTCGTTATATGCTACTCCCCGGCAAGCGTTGCAAGTGGGACATGGAGAAAAACAATTATGTCACTCTTTAAACGCGGTAAGACGTGGTGGATTAGTTTCACCACACCAAGCGGCGAGCGAGTTAGATGCTCTGCTGCAACAGAAGATAAAACCCAAGCACAGGAATTCCACGACAAGCTGAAAGCTGAATCTTGGCGGGTCGTGAAACTGGGGGATAAGCCAAAACGCACTTGGGATGAAGCGGCCTATAAATGGCTGATGGAAACACAGGATAAAAAGACACATCATGATGACGTGGCTAAAATAAACTGGCTCCAACAGTTCTTTAGGGGCAAGTATCTCGATGAATTGACGCGCGATGTTATTGCAGGGATTGGCGAATTAAAGCGAAAAGAAACGAGTCCGGCGACTGCCAACCGTTTATTGGCTCTGATCCGTTCAATCCTGCGCCGTGCGGCTCTTGACTGGGAATGGATTGATAAACCCCCAGTGATTAAGCTGTATCGTGAGGCAAAGCGACGGGTGCGTTATCTGAGTGCAACACAGGCTAGTATTCTGATTCAGGAATTGCCGCAGCATTTAGGGGATATGGTGACATTTTCATTGGCTACAGGTTTGAGACGGTCGAACGTCACAAAACTGGAATGGTCACAAGTGGATATGCAGAGAAATGTTGCATGGATACATGGCGATCAGGCCAAAGCAGGAAAACCGATCCATGTAACCCTGAATGCTACGGCAATAGCGGTATTGACTAGGCAAATTGGCAAGCATCCCAGATCAGTATTTAGTTACAAGGGCAAGCCAATCACGCAAGTGAATACAAAAGCTTGGTATAAGGCGTTAAAACGTGCCGGTATCGAAGATTTTCGCTGGCATGATTTACGTCATACCTGGGCAAGCTGGCTGACTCAGAATGGCGTGCCGTTGAATGTCATTCAGGAAATGGGCGCATGGGAATCTGCTGAGATGGTGAGGCGTTATGCTCACCTTGCACCTGAGCAATTTGCTCAACATGCCCGGGTCTTGGATGGCGTGCTGAATGTCACAAATTTGGCACAATCGAAGTAAAACAGATTCAGTTATGTTTCTAAGTTATTGATAATTGGTGCTGTTGAGAGGAGTCGAACCTCCGACCTACTGATTACGAATCAGTTGCTCTACCAACTGAGCTACAACAGCCCTGCTTAAATCAAGCGGCGTATTATAGATGGTTGGGGAATTACGGGCAAATGATAAAGAGTTGAATTCAATTGTTTGTGCTTTTTCTTCATTGAAAATTGTTTATTGCACAATCCTATTCCATATTTTTTGACTGACTTTCGTCTAAGTTCGGCGAATTTCGCCAAAAATCTGTACATTTCTGCGATAAGAGTCCATAATTATTGGATGGATTCCAAGAATGTAAAAGTGCAAAATATTCTGATCGTGCATGGCCCGAATTTGAATTTACTGGGGCTTCGCGAGCCGGAGATTTATGGCGCTACTACATTGCAAGATATTAACAGAAACTTAAGTCAATTAGCCGAAAATCAAGGCATTCATCTGGATTTTTTTCAAAGTAACGCTGAGTTCGCGTTGATTGACCGGATTCAGCAAACCCTGCATGACGGGACGGATTTTATAATCATCAATCCAGCTGCGTATACGCATACCAGTGTGGCATTGCGCGATGCGCTTGCTGCGGTGAAACGGCCTTTTATCGAAGTGCATTTATCAAATGTTTATGCTCGTGAATCTTTCCGGCAACGATCCTATTTCTCGGATCTGGCGGTTGGTGTCATCAGCGGTTTGGGTGCCAAGGGCTACGAACTTGCTCTGGAATACGCAATAACATCTCATTAACCGGTTACATTTGATGCATTAGGTGAAATTCTTTTTACGTTGCCGTAATTTGCGCATTTTTACACGCAGTATTTTGTTTTCTAGTTATAACACTACCTTTTAACGAGGCATGGTCTCGGGAGATTGAAAATGGATTTAAGAAAGCTTAAGAAGCTCATCGAGCTGGTTGAAGAATCAAGTATTGCGGAACTGGAAATTACCGAAGGCGAAGAAAAGGTTCGTATCAGTAAGTCCGGCTCTGGCGTGCAAAATTATGCGTTCATGCCGCCTGCCATGCAGCCGGTGATGGCGCCGGTTCAACAGCAACTGTCCGCGCCGGATGGAGATAAAAACGGCGATGCGAAAGCCGGTGAAAGCAATGGTTCCGATAAAAGCGCGATACCCGACGGCCACGTCGTCAAGTCTCCGATGGTCGGCACCTTCTACCGCGCACCATCGCCAGGTGCGAACGCATTTGTGGAAGTTGGGCAAAGAGTCAAGGAAGGTGATACTTTGTGCATCATTGAAGCCATGAAACTGCTGAATGAAATTGAGGCCGATAAAGGCGGGATTGTTAAAGCAATCCTGCTGGAAAATGGTCAACCGGTCGAATACGGCGAGCCTTTATTCGTTATCCAATGATCGTCTGAATAAAGGCCAGATCACTATGTTTGAGAAAATTCTTATTGCCAATCGCGGCGAAATCGCTTTGCGGATACAGCGCGCCTGTCGTGCGTTGGGTATCAAGACGGTGGCGGTACATTCCGAAGCGGATGCCGAAGCGAAATACGTCAAGCTGGCCGACGAATCGGTTTGTATCGGCCCGGCTGCGGCAACGCACAGTTATTTAAACGTGCCGGCGATTATCAGCGCGGCTGAAGTGACCGACGCCGAAGCGATTCATCCCGGCTATGGATTTTTATCCGAAAATGCGGATTTTGCCGAGCGTGTGGAAAAAAGCGGGTTTGTGTTTATCGGTCCGCGCCCGGAAACCATCCGTCTGATGGGTGACAAAGTCAGTGCAAAGAACGCCATGAAAAAAGCTGGCGTGCCTTGTGTTCCCGGATCGGATGGCGCATTGCCGGAAGATATCGATGAGATCAAAAGGATCGTGCGCGAAATCGGCTACCCGGTCATCATTAAAGCCGCCGGTGGCGGTGGCGGGCGCGGTATGCGGGTGGTGCATACCGAAGCTGCGTTATCCAATGCGATTATCGTGACACGCAATGAGGCGCAAACAGCCTTTGGTAATCCGGTGGTTTACGCGGAGAAATTTCTGGAGAATCCACGGCATATCGAGTTTCAATTACTGGTTGATGAGTACGGCAATGCCGTGCATTTGGGGGAACGGGATTGTTCCATGCAGCGCCGCCATCAAAAGATTCTCGAGGAGGCGCCTGCACCCGGCATACCGGAAAAATTACGCGACAAAATCGGCGAGCGTTGTGCGGAAGCCTGTCGCCGCATCAAATACCGCGGTGTTGGCACATTTGAATTTCTCTATGAAAACAATGAATTTTATTTCATTGAAATGAATACGCGGCTGCAAGTGGAGCACCCGGTGACCGAAGCGGTGACCGGCATCGATCTGGTGCAAGCGCAAATCAACGTCGCAGCCGGTATTGTGCTGCCGGTGAAGCAGAAAGATATCGTCATGAAAGGGCACGCGATCGAATGCCGTATCAATGCTGAAGATGCCTATAAGTTAACGCCATCGGCCGGGCGTATCACGCAATATCACGCGCCGGGCGGACCGGGTGTGCGCGTGGATTCGCATATTTATCAAAATTACATGGTGCCGCCGTATTACGATTCTATGATCGGTAAGATCATCACGTACGGGGATACACGCGAACAGGCCATTGCCCGTATGCGCATTGCTTTGTCTGAAATGGTGATTACTGGTATTAAAACGAATATCCCGCTGCACCGGGACTTGCTCAATGACGCCTCCTTCTTGCGTGGCGGCGCTTCGATTCACTATTTAGAGCAAAAGCTCGCACTGCATAACAAATCGAATTGACAGACTGGCGTATCGAATCCGATCCATCCATTAACAATCCTCATTACGCGGCATGTCCTGGGTGACACTGATTATCGAAACGGATGCGGCGCATGCCGAGGTACTGAGCGATGCGCTGCTGGAACAAGGTGCATTGTCGGTGGATATTCATGATGCCGCCGCCGATACGCAAGACGAGCAAATGCTGTTCGGCGAACCGGGAGAGCCCAGCGGGGAAATCTGGCAAAACGCGGAGGTTTCCGCGCTGTTTGATCAGGATGCGGATATTGTGGCAATCCTGCGCAATGTCACGCAGATAATACAATCGGATCAGCCGCTCGGCTACCGTATCGAGCGCATCGAAGAGCAGGATTGGGTGCGTTTGACCCAGTCGCAATTCGATCCGATTCAAATCTCAGCGCGCTTATGGATCGTGCCGACCTGGCACCAATCACCCGATCCGGCGGCCATCAATCTGATACTCGATCCCGGGCTGGCTTTTGGCACCGGCAGCCATCCTACGACGCAACTATGTTTGGGTTGGTTGGATCAGAATCTGCAGCCGGGCGACAAAATTATGGACTATGGCTGCGGCTCCGGAATACTCGCTATTGCCGCTTTAAAACTCGGTGCGCGGTTTGTCACCGGTATCGATATCGATCCACAGGCGATCAAAGCCAGTCAGGAAAATGCGCTGCGCAATCAGTGCGATCCGGAAAAATTTCATTTTGCGACAGCACATCAAGCCACGGAACGGAGTATGCAACCGGAAGAGCAAACGGATGTGGTCGTCGCTAACATTCTGGCCAATCCGTTGATCATATTAGCGCCGCTGCTGATGCAAATTGCCCGGAAACATGGCCATATCGTGCTATCCGGGATTCTCAAGGAGCAGGCCGAAGAAGTCAAAGCTGTCTATCAACAGTGGTTCGATATGCGCATCGCCCGCGAGCAGGAAGGCTGGGTGTTGTTGACTGGAATCAAAAGGTGAAGTAATTTGCCGCCGGTTGAAAGCAGGTAAATCAGTCATAACCCTGCCGATACCTGATCCAGTTACCTATTAACCGGTGATATCAATGCGAATAAATACAGCAAGTAGCCCATGGCGTTGGTGACACTCTGTCCCAGTTGTGGCACGACGTTCCGCGTGAATGCCGCGCAATTGCAGGCGCACGGAGGCGATGTGCGCTGCGGCCAGTGTCAGCGGGTATTCAATGGGTTTGCCACCTTGATCACCGTGCATGAATCGGCGATTGAATATCCGCCGCCGTCGCAACCGCAGGACGATCTACAAGACGAACAAGCAGGATCACCGTTGGAAAGCCGCGCGCTGATGCCGCATGTGAATAACGGCATGGATCAACCCGTTCTTCCAGATTGGGAGCAAGAAACCGCGGAATCCCCGGTGGATCTCTTCGATGCAGAGCCCGTCAAAAAGTCATACGGTTGGTGGGGATTGGCGAATGTATTGTTGTTATTGCTGTTGCTCGGACAGATCGCGTATAGCTATCGCACTGAATTGACCATTATCGCACCGGAAACCAGACCGTACTGGGAGCGCTATTGCGCGTTTGTCGGCTGTCAGGTGCCTTACGCGCAAGATATCCAGCAGCTCAGTATCGAATCATCCGATTTGCAGAAAAATCCCGCGCGCCAGCCGGAAGTCACCACCATGCGCGCGATCATCAGCAATCACGCGCCTTTCCCGCAAGCTTTCCCGGCATTGCAACTGTTGTTGCTGGACGCGCAGGAGCAAGTCATCGCCAGCCGAATTTTTAGCGCGCAGGATTATTTGCTGGAAGACGATAAAACCCTGACATTCATTGCACCTCGGCATGAAATGGATATCCGCCTGGATTTTGACAGCAGCCAGCTGAATGCCTTGGGCTATCGCCTATTGCTGTTGTATCCTTGAACTATCAATAGTCGTTTAATCCAGTGGATAAAATCATGAAGATCAAAGACCTATTTGCAGACTGGAATCTGACCGGAGTCAGAATCAAAGCGCCGTTCCTGGATTTGGAGTGGAAGCCATCCGATCCCGACAAAGCCGCCGCTTGGGATCTCTATGTGGAGTTGCTTACCCGCATCACAACACAACCGCTGCCGGACGAAGACGGTGTGGAACAAACCGCGTTGGACAGCATACACGCCTTGTTCGGTATCACGCGCAAAACACTCAAGGATCATGGCCGGGATTGCATTCAATTCGCCAGAATCGCGGTTGTCGTCCTGAACCAGATCGTGCGTCCCTTTACTGCTAAATGGCACCGCAAAAGCCAGCAAAGCGCTTTCGCTTCGCCTGAGGAATGCCAGCAATTCCGCCGGGAATTGCAAGCTTTGCAAACACAATTGAGAAATTACACCCGGTTACTGGCTAAACTGGCCGATGTAGAGGATTTGAGCGGGATTGAAGCGGAGGACTTGTAAGGGGATAAGCGCAGCGGCATCCGATAGCCAGTACAGGATCAGCCGGTCGCAGTCTGTTGCAACCATTGCTCTGCAATTGCACCGTCATTGCTCGAATAACCAATGAAAATATCGCTCATTCTCTGTTAACCAGGTAACAGTTCATTGTGTATCATAAACGTACTATAGGCGGGTTCTGCGTATTTAGCCGCTTTCAAAACCGATAGCCTGCGCGATAGAGCGGAACAGCTCAGGTATAATGACTTTTCATCTTTTCACAACATAAACATCCATGACTAGAGAATCCCGCACTGCCCTATTGGAAAGCCTGTTTGCGCAACGCATCCTGATTTTGGATGGCGCGATGGGTACGATGATTCAGACGTTTAAGCTTACCGAAGCGGATTTTCGCGGACAGCGTTTTGCTGATTTTCCGCATGATCTGAGGGGCAATAACGATTTGTTGACGCTGACACGGCCCGATATCATTCATTCGATCCACTCGGGTTATCTGGAAGCGGGCGCGGACATCATTGAAACCAATACGTTTAATTCCAATGCGGCTTCGATGGCGGATTATCATTTACAGGATTTGGTGTATGAATTGAATTGCGCCGCGGCCAAGTTGGCGCGTGAAGCCGCGCAAAGCTTTGAAGCAAAAACACCGGATAAGCCGCGTTTTGTCGCCGGTGTCATCGGCCCGACCACCAAAACAGCGTCGATTTCTCCCGATGTTAACGATCCGGGTTTTCGCGGCATTACTTATGACCAGTTGGTCGCGGATTACACCGAGTCGATTCGCGGTCTGGTCGATGGCGGCGTGGATATTCTCCTGGTCGAGACCATTTTCGACTCGCTCAATGCCAAAGCGGCATTGTTCGCCATCGATCAATTCTTTGAGGATCACGGCATACGGTTGCCGATTATGATTTCGGTGACGATTACCGATGCATCCGGCCGCACACTGTCGGGACAAACACCGGAAGCATTCTGGAACTCAATCAGCCACACCCGGCCGTTGTCGGTCGGGATCAATTGCGCACTGGGCGCAGAATTGATGCGCCCGTATATCGAAGAATTATCCGGGGTGGCGAATGTGTACACCAGCGTGCATCCCAACGCTGGGTTGCCGAATCCGCTTTCCGAAACCGGTTACGACGAATCGCCGGAATATACCGCGAATCAGATCAAAGGTTTTGCCGAAGCGGGATTCGTCAATGTCGTCGGCGGCTGCTGCGGCACCACACCGGCGCATATCAAGGCGATTGCGCAAGCGGTTAGTGCTATCGCGCCACGCAAAGTGCCCGATATTCCTAAAAAGCTGCGTTTATCCGGCTTGGAGCCTTTGAACATCGGCGACGATTCCTTGTTCGTCAATGTCGGCGAACGTACCAATGTGACCGGTTCGCGCGCGTTTGCGCGCCTGATTCTCGGCGATAACTACGCAGAAGCGCTGAATGTGGCGCGCAGTCAGGTGGAAAACGGCGCGCAGATTATCGATATCAACATGGATGAAGCGATGTTGGATTCGCAAAAAGCCATGGTGACTTTCCTCAATCTGATCGCCGCCGAACCGGATATCTGCAAGGTGCCGATTATGCTCGACTCCAGCAAATGGATGGTGATCGAAGCCGGTTTGAAATGTGTGCAGGGCAAATCGGTCATCAACTCGATCAGCATGAAGGAAGGTGAGGAAGAATTCATTAAACATGCCAAACTGGCACGCCGTTATGGCGCGGCGGTGATTGTCATGGCCTTTGATGAACAGGGACAGGCCGATACGCTGCAACGCAAGGTGGAAATCTGCACGCGCAGTTATCGTCTCTTGGTGGATCAAGTCGGTTTCCCGCCGGAAGACATTATCTTTGATCCGAATATCTTCGCGATAGCGACCGGTATCGAAGAGCATAACAACTACGGCCTCGATTTTATTAATGCAACCCGCGCTATCAAGCAAACACTGCCGTACGCCAAGATCAGCGGCGGGGTATCGAATGTTTCGTTCTCGTTCCGCGGCAACGAACCGATCCGCGAAGCGATTCATACCGCTTTTCTGTACCACGCGATCAAGGCCGGGATGACGATGGGGATCGTCAACGCCGGACAGCTTGGTGTTTACTCGGATATTCCCGCAGAGCTTCTGGAAAAGGTCGAAGACGTGATTCTGAACCGGCGCCCAGATGCAACCGAACGCTTGGTTGAATTCGCGGAGAACTTCAAAGGGCAGAAAAAAGAACAAGTGGAAGATCTGGCCTGGCGCGATGAGCCGCTGCAACAGCGGCTGACGCATGCGCTGGTCAGAGGTATTTCCACGTATATTGTCGAAGATACCGAAGCGGCTCGGGTGGAAATCGAAAAACAGGGCGGGCGTCCGATTCAGGTGATCGAGGGCCCGTTGATGGAAGGCATGGGCGTCGTCGGTGATTTGTTCGGCGCCGGAAAAATGTTTTTGCCGCAGGTGGTCAAATCGGCGCGTGTGATGAAGCAGGCGGTGGCGCATTTGCTGCCGTTTATCGAAGCCGAAAAGAAATTATCGGGCGACAACAAGCCGAAAGGTAAGATCGTCATCGCCACCGTCAAGGGCGACGTGCACGACATCGGCAAGAACATCGTCACCGTGGTACTGCAATGTAATAACTACGAAGTGATCAACATGGGTGTGATGGTGCCGAGTGCGCAAATTCTCGACATGGCCAAGCGCGAAAAAGCTGACATTATCGGTCTGTCCGGTTTGATTACGCCTTCGCTGGAGGAAATGGCGCATGTGGCCAAGGAAATGCAACGTGAAGGATTCACTATTCCGTTGCTGATCGGCGGTGCGACCACTTCGCGGGTGCACACTGCAGTCAAAATTGCCCCGCACTACAACGGCCCGACCGTGTGGGTGCCCGACGCCAGCCGCGCGGTGGGCGTGTGCAGCAATCTGCTATCGCAGAATTTGCAAGCGGGTTATATCCAGGAAATCAAGGACGAATACGAGAAAGTGCGCGCGCAGCACAAGAACAAAAAAGGCCCGGCGAAACTGCTGGCGCTCGCCGAGGCGCGCGCCAATGCATACAAAACCGACTGGAGTAATTACCAGCCGTACCAACCCGAACTGATTGGTGTGCGCACATTGAACAATTATCCGCTGGATAAAATCGTACCGTATATCGACTGGACACCGTTCTTTCAGGCTTGGGAATTGGCCGGGCGGTATCCGGATATTCTGACCGATGAAGTGGTCGGAGAAACGGCCAGCCAGTTGTTCCGGGACGCGCAAACGATGCTGAAGAAAATCGTCGAACAAAAATGGCTCAGCGCCAACGCGGTGATCGGTTTGTTCCCGGCCAATTCCGTTGGCGACGATATCGAGATCTATACCGATCAGTCGCGCAGCAAAATCGCCATGACTTACCACTGCTTGCGGCAGCAGGATCAAAAACCGTCCGGAAAACCGAATCGCTGCCTGTCTGACTTTATCGCACCGAAAGAAACCGGCATCAAGGATACCATCGGCTTGTTTGCCGTTGGCGCCGGATTCGGCATTGACGAGCGCATCAAAGCGTTTGAAGCAGCGCATGACGATTACAGCGCGATTGTGCTCAAAGCGCTGGCCGACCGGCTGGCAGAAGCATTTGCCGAACACATGCACGCACGCGTGCGCCGCGAATTCTGGGGTTATGCCAAGGACGAAACACTGACTAACGAACAACTCATCAACGAAGAATACCGTGGTATTCGTCCCGCGCCGGGTTATCCCGCCTGCCCGGATCACACAGAAAAAGGCCCGCTGTTTGCCACGTTGAACGCCACTGAAAACACCGGCATCATCATTACGGAATCCTTTGCGATGGTGCCGACCGCGGCGGTATCCGGCTTCTATTTTGCGCATCCGGAATCCACTTTCTTTGCCGTCGGAAAAATCGGTAAAGATCAGGTGGAGGATTACGCCAAACGCAAAGGCTGGGCATTGGAGGAAGCGGAGCGGTGGCTGGCGCCGGTACTGGCGTACGAGCGGTAATTTGGTGAGAAACCCATGCGAGCATGGTTTGCTCGCATATACCGTCTGTAGAAAGTGTTGGTGCTGTTTTTTTTCGGTTATTTTGTACGCTGAAACCCAGAAAACCAGTAAATTTTGCTTCAATTAATTACCTGAAAGTATTAGTATCGCAACTGGTGAAACTGATAACAGTTAATTTTACACCAGAAAATGCAAGGTAAATTATTGATAATAATAAGATACTATTGATGAGGGAGTGCCTTGTTATAATAAAAACTTTTTAGAGGAACCTATCATGATGAAAAAAAATTTACGTTACCTGGCAACAGCCGGATTATTCTTATTAACTCCACTCGCTACTCACGCTGCACCGATCGATTTATCGAGCTGGACACCATTAACGCTGAATTATCCAGGCGGGCAAGGTGCTGGCAGCTGGGTGTTGGAACCTGGCAATACGGCAGTTAAACAAGTCATTAATGCCGACCCTTCTTTCTTTTTGAATAACCTGAATCTTAGCAGCTATTCGGTCGACGGCTCATGGCAGGTTACGACGACAAGCGATGATGATTACATGGGGTTTGTTTTTGGTTACCAGAATTCGAGTAATTTTTATTTGTTTGACTGGAAACAAGTAGCGCAAGGCTATGTTGGCCGTAACGCGGCGGAAGGTATGACCATTAAGGAATTTCATGGCGCTACAGGTAATGGCCTAGCAGACTTGTCGTTGGAAGAGTTCTGGGAAAACACGACTAATTTTGGCGATATGGAAATTCTTGCTACCAATCACTCCAGTTCTAAGGGGTGGGCGGACAATGTGCTATACAATTTCCACCTTGATTTTAATGTGAATCCAGGCGAAATTCATATTGTTGTAAGCCAAGGTGCTACCGAATTGTGGAACGTTACGGTCGTTGATACTACATTTACTTCCGGACAGTTTGGTTTCTACAATAATTCACAGGAAAATGTGAGATATGCGGGATTTGAGGTAACTCCGGTTCCCGAACCTGAAACGTATGCCATGTTACTGGCTGGTTTAGTGTTAACGGGTTTCGCCGCACGCCGTAGAAAAGCAGCGCAAGTGTAATAACACAGATTGATCGTGTATTAAAAATGGGAGCTTTGGCTCCCATTTTTTTGCGATGCTATGAGCGTGATGTTGCATAATGCACTTGCTGACTCTCTTTATTATTCAAATACTTTGTCAAGTATAGAATTAAAAATAAGCATTATGCTTATTCCCTGGTTACAAGGGCCGGTAATAGAATGAGAAAGCGAGTGTAAAGGTTTCGATGAATTTTTTTGGAGGTTGCGATGAGAGCGAGATTATTACATTACATGGTCATTTTGCTCATGATCCCAATGCTATCGGGTTGTTGGCTTCTTGCGGTAGGGGGAGCCGGTGCGTACGGTGGCTATAAGGCTAAGGAAGCTGGGTATGGTGTGCAGAATCCGATTACAAAGGACAAAAAGGCTGAAGATCAGAAAAAGTAGCGGGAAATATAACTGATTTTTTGCGGCTATCGAATGCACTGGGATCAGTTGTGGTTAACTGCTAAGTTTGTGGCGGGTAAAACTCAACCCCAATTGCAACAATCCCTCCCAAGCATCCCCTTGTGCCACGCCCTTAATCATCCGATCAATTTCTGCGGCAGTGGTTAGTCCCTGTAACAGTGCTTGAATGCTGATGCGCTGGGCGGCGGCCATGACTGGTTTTTGCCGGTCGCCCCAAATTCTGGCCGCTTGCAGTAATTGCGCAGGTGGCTGACCGCTATCCAAGCCTTTACGGATAATGATCAATTGGCGGATTTGTTCAGCCAGGGTGGCGAGGATCAGCAGCGGGGCGGTGCCTTCGCCTTGTAATCCGGTCAGAACGCGCATAAAGCGAGCGATGTCGCCTGTAATCATGGCGTCGGATAGCTGATAGACATCGTAGCGCGCGACGTTCAGCACCACGTCTTTTACCTGCTCGAATGTCAGGTTACCGGTAGGATAGAGCAGCACAAGTTTCTGGATTTCCTGATGCGCCGCGAGCAGGTTGCCTTCGACTTGGTCAGCGAGAAATTGCAAGGTGACGGCATCGGCTTTTTGCTGTTGTTTGGCGAGACGCTGACCAATCCAACCGGGTAATTGATCGCGTTCGATGGGATAAACTGCGATCAACGTACCCGCCGTTTCGAGTGCTTTGAACCATTTGCTGGCTTGCCCTTGTTTGTCGATGCGCGGCAGTGTGATCAGCGTCACGGTATCGGGCGGTAACGCGGTGCAATAGGTTTCGAGCGCTTTGCCACCCTCCCTGCCGGGTTTGCCGGAAGGGATACGGAGATCCATGATTCTGCGGTCGCCAAACAGCGATAGGTTATTGCCAGCATTGAGCAGCTCCGCCCAATCGAAATGCTGATCGACTGTGAACAATTCGCGCTCGGTATAGCCTTGCTGGCGTGCGTGTGCGCGGATCTGATCGGTAGCTTCCAGAATCAGTAAAGGTTCGCTGCCGAATAACGTGTACAACGGGGCGGTTTGTTTCTGCAACTGCTGGTGAAGCTGTTCGAGTTTTATCCGCATGATGGCGCCGCGTAGATTAAAAGCAGAGAGATCTCCGATCTGCGAGTCAGCTATCGCTGGATGGTCGACAAACGCCACATCATTTGCTGAATCGCGTCGGCTTCCATATCTTTCTGCAGCAGCCGCTCCTCCGCTTCCTTCGCCAGGATTTGCGCATCCAGGAACGGGAGGACGCGCGTTAAGGTAACTTCCGTGTGTGGGACGATTTCTACATTCTGTTTGTCGTAAAGACGGTATCTGACGCGGTAAAGCAAGTTAAAGTCACGTACCCGGCCGCCTCCGGACAGCGACAGGATGATCCTTTCACTGGTGGCGCTGATAACCTCCAAAGTAGCCTCGGCATCTTCCGCATTGGCAACCACCTTGGTTGTGGATGACGTGCCGATGGCACGCTCCAGATTCATACCGATGGTGTTTCCGCCCGGCGCGGAAATATACAGGGTTTTGAATGGCAGCGAGGAAATTTGCCCGCGTAGTTTAAAACCGCAAGCCGTCAACAGGAGCAAGATCACCAGGATAAGAATGTGCTGTTTACTCAGTTTCATAGGGGTATGGGCGTCAGTATTTTTATACGACTATGTTGATCAATCTGCCGGGTACGACAATGATTTTTTTCACTGTTTGCCCTTCGATAAATTTCTGTACATGCTCGTTGGCCAGGGCAGTGCGTTCAATGGCTTCTTTTCCGGCATCCTTGGCGACATTGATTTGTCCACGCAGCTTACCATTCACTTGCACGATCAACTTGATTTCATCCTGCGCCATCGCGGCGTTATCCGCCTGCGGCCAGGGTTGACCGGACAGCTCGGTGCCCGGTCTGAGTTCGCGCCAGAGTTCATGACAGATGTGCGGTACGATCGGGGACAGCAACAGCACGATGCTTTCCAGCGCTTCCTGCATCAGATTGCGGCTGGCGGCACCGGTGTCCAGGCATTTTGCTAAGCCATTCATCAATTCCATTACCGCGGCAATCGCGGTATTGAAGGTATGGCGGCGCTCCAGGTCGTCGGTTACCTTGGCGATGGTCTGGTGCAACTGGCAGCGCAGGGTTTTGAGTTCCGCGGACAGCGTGGCATGCAATGCCGGGTCGATTTGGACCGCGCCATCTTGGAGATGCAAGAAGGCTTGCCGCCACAGGCGTTTCAGAAAACGGTACGCGCCATCGACGCCAGCGTCCGCCCATTCTAGTGTTTGCGTCGGTGGACTGGCGAACATCATGAACAGGCGCGCGGTATCGGCGCCATATTCTTCCACCAGTTTTTGTGGATCAACGCCATTGTTCTTGGATTTCGACATCGTGCCGATGCCGCCCGATTCGACCGGCTGATTATCCGACAGTAAGATCGCGCCGCAACGTTTGCCTTGCTCGTCATGCTGGAGGCTGACTTCGGTCGGGTTAAAATAGGTGATGCGCCCGTTGCCGGATTTGCGGTAAAAAATTTCATTCAGCACCATGCCTTGCGTTAGCAAATTGGTAAACGGTTCGTCCAGTTTCAGCAAGCCCAGGTCGCGCATGATCTTGCTCCAGAAGCGCGAATACAGCAGATGCAGAATGGCGTGTTCGATACCACCGATATACTGATCGGCAGGCAGCCAGTAATTGACGCGCTCGTCGGTCATGGCATTATGCTGGTCCGGGCAAGCGTAGCGGGCGTAATACCAGGAAGAATCGACGAACGTGTCCATGGTATCGGTTTCCCGGCGCGCGGGCTTGCCGCATTTAGGACAGGCGCACTCATAAAAGGACGGTGTTTTACCGAGCGGATTACCGGAACCATCCGGTACTAGATCCTGCGGCAGCACCACCGGCAATTGATCGTCCGGTACCGGTACCACGCCGCAATCGGTGCAATGGATCAATGGAATCGGGCAGCCCCAGTAGCGCTGCCGGGAAATGCCCCAGTCGCGTAGGCGATATTGTACGCGTTTGCTGCCCAGGTTTTTTCGTTCCAATGCAGAGGCAATCGCATCGACTGCTGGCTGAAATTCTAATCCTGAGAATTCGCCCGAGTCGAATGTGATGCCATGTTCAGTGTAAGCTTCGGTGAGCGGTAGCGCCAGATTGCCTTCCAAAGGTTTGATAACCGCTTTGATTGGTAACCGGTACTGCGTGGCAAAAGCAAAATCACGTTCGTCATGTGCCGGTACAGCCATGACTGCGCCTTCGCCGTAACCCATCAACACATAGTTGGCGACCCATACCGGCAGTTTCTCACCATTGAGCGGATGGATCACGAACAAACCGGTATCCATGCCTTTCTTTTCCTGCGTAGCGAGATCGGCTTCCTTGGCGGAGCCGAGTTTGCATTCCTGGATGAAGGCTTGCAGCGCGGGATTATTTTGTGCGGCATGCAGGGCGATCGGATGTTCGGCGGCGACGGCTACATAGGTTGCGCCCATCAGCGTATCTGCACGGGTGGTGAATACTTTCAGATCTTGCGGTGTGCCGGATCCGGTATCGGCAGGAAAGGTAATATCGACGCCATAGCTTTTGCCGATCCAGTTGGCCTGCATAGTTCTGACGCGCTCCGGCCAGCCGCCCAACGTGTCTAGTGCAGCCAGCAATTCATCGGCGTATTGCGTGATTTTCAGGTAGTACATCGGTATTTCGCGTTTTTCCACCGGTGCGCCGGTACGCCAACCGCAACCGTCGATGACTTGTTCATTAGCTAGTACGGTTTGATCGATCGGATCCCAATTGACCACGCCGGTGGTTTGATACGCCAGCCCTTTCTCCAGCATGCGCAAAAACAACCATTGATTCCAGTGATAGTAACTCGGATCGCAAGTGGCGATTTCACGTGTCCAATCGATGCTCAACCCCAGACTTTTCAGTTGCTTGCGCATGTAAGCGATGTTGTCGTAGGTCCACTTGGCCGGCGAGACGTTGTTTTGCATTGCGGCATTCTCCGCTGGCAGCCCGAATGCATCCCAACCCATCGGTTGCAATACGTTATAACCTTGCATGCGGCGGTAACGCGACAGCACATCGCCGATGGTGTAATTGCGCACATGTCCCATATGCAGCTTGCCGGACGGATAGGGAAACATCGACAGGCAGTAATATTTCGGTTTGCCGGGGGTTTCAACGGCTTTAAATGCGGCGGTTTGCTCCCAGTGCTGCTGGGTTTTTTTCTCAATTTCCTGGGGATGATATTTTTCTTGCATGGGAACGATGTTTTTATTGGGTAAATTGTTTGATTATACCGCGAACCGGTGGGCTTGACGCTGGCATGTGGAAGAGAGAGCGCTGCAATGAGGGTGCGAGAGGGAGCAACTTGCGCTGTTTGCGGTGTGATGCTTGATCAATAAACCGCTACCGGGAGAGTGTGAGGTTTTGCTGGGATTAAGCCTCAGGTTCTGAGGCTTTGTTGCAGTATTATCGATGCGCTAATCGCCTCAATCCAGGCGGAAACCGATCTTTAACTTAACCTGGTAATGTGCAATCTTGCCATTCGTGATATGTCCGCGCGTTTCCACTACTTCGAACCAATCCAGGTTATGCAAGGATGTACCCGCTTTAGCGACGGCTTGCTGAATCGCATCATCACTGCTTTTAGTCGACGAACCAACGATTTCGATAACTTTGTACACATGATCGCTCATTTTGGTGCTCCTTTTGTTTGTTAAAAAATGCGTTATATCATACTTTAAGTGATCTGCTACGTCTGAATCTTAATATAATGATGGTAAAGAAAATTGCTTTTTTGCTGGTTAAAAGGAATATCATGACGGCGACGAGAAAAATCCCTTACATCCACGCTATGGAGAGAGTTTGATATGAAGTTCAGAATACTATGTGCTTTGTTGATTATATTTTCTTTGACGGCCTGCGCCACTTCACCGATGGGTAGAACTCAGCTGGTTTTTATGCCTGACAATGAGGTAGACGCGATGGGGTTGCAAGCTTTCTCGGATTTGAAGCAGGGAAAGAAAATCAGTCAAGACACAAAAGAAAACCAGTTTGTAACCTGCGTTACCGATGCGATCACCCGTGAAGTAGGCGGTACTTGGGAAGTGGTCGTGTTTGAAGATGCTACCCTGAATGCCTTCGCCTTGCCGGGCAACAAGATTGGTGTGCACACCGGCTTGGTTGAGCTTGTGGATAATCAGGATCAACTGGCCTCGGTAATCGGTCATGAGATTGGCCATGTGCAGGCGCGGCACAGTAATGAGCGGATGTCGCAAAAGCTGGGCGCGCAAATGGGAATTTCACTGATTGCCGCAGTCGCTGCGCCAACGACGCCCATGGGACAAACGGCAGTGAGTCTACTTGGAGTTGGCGCGCAATATGGGGTGATCATGCCGTTCAGCCGCTTGCACGAAAGTGAGGCGGATATGATAGGCGTTGAGTTAATGGCAAAAGCAGGATTTAATCCCGCCGAAAGCGTCACGTTATGGCAGAAAATGGCGCAAGCCAGTCAGGGAGCGCAACCGGCAGAGTTCCTATCAACCCATCCTTCACACGAAACACGTATCGACGATTTACGTGCGCATTTACCCAAAGCTACGGCATTGATGCAGCAAGCGCGTGCTGCGGGTAAGAATCCGAAGTGTGCTAAGTAACGATCTAAGACTTGGGTTCTGGTTCACTGGCCGGAAAATCCAATTCCACCTTGGCACCGTCCGGATCATGGCAAAACAATTGCCAGATTTCCAGCCCTTTCAAGCGGTGCAAATCGAACTGAATACCGTGCAGTTTTAGGCAATCAACCGTAGCCTGCAGATTGGTTGCCGTAAAAGCCATGTGATCGATTACACCGGTTGCGTTGAGCGGCATGGGCTTGCCCGCCATGATATGCAGAATCGCTTGATTGTCGGCGTAAAGCCATGCGCCCGGAAATGCAAATGGCGGGCGGTAGCCTTCTTTCAATCCAAGTATATTCATATAAAAAGCCTTGCTTCTTTCCAAATCATTGCTCACTACAGTGAAATGATTCATTCCTTCAATTGTCATCGTGTTGAACTCGTAAATAAATGATGAAAAGTCTTCTATTCAATGATGATAAATCAGTGTTGCAATCGGAATTCTAAAAATGATTAAAGAAAATTTTTTCTTTTCCCGTAAGAAAAACCTCATTAGTTTAATTAAGAAGTCATAAATACGATCTATTAACGATTGTTGAATCGATTTTAGATAGAAGACGAGAGGAGCTTAAATTATGTTTCAGGAGCAGGCAATAAATAAAGTCACTGAGTCATCTGGTTCGGCGATGAATCAAATGGCGAATGAATTTCTGACATTCCGTTTAGGAAGCGAGGAATATGGTATAGAGATACTAAAAGTACAAGAGATAAGAGGCTATGACGCCATAACGCAGATAGCGAATGCTCCTGAATTCATTAAGGGTGTAGTGAATTTGCGAGGAATAATCGTCCCGATTATAGATATGCGGATTAAATTCCGGTTAGGAAGTGCGACGTACGACCAATTTACCGTAGTGATAATTTTGAACGTAGCGGGCCGGGTGATGGGGATCGTTGTGGATGGAGTATCGGATGTAATCACACTGGGGCTGGAGCAGATGCGTCCTGCGCCGGGATTGGGATCGGTGATTGATACGGAATATATTATGGGACTGGGAACAGTTGACGAACGCATGCTGATATTGATTGATATCGAAAAAATGATGAGCAGCAGCGATATGGGCTTGATTGAACAAAGTTTAAATTAATAGAAAGCTACAGTCTCATGAGAAATAAATTACACAGGAGATCATGACAATAAAGGCCCGTCTAGCTGTCTTCCGCGGCAATGATAGTAGGTGTTTTATTGGCGATTGTAATTGGGTTATTGTTGATCCGGGCGATTGTAAATCCTTTAAATGAAGCCATCAATGTAGCCAATGCCGTGGCATCCGGTGATCTGACCAGCCGTATTGAGGTCAACTCAACGAATGAGACCGGGCGTTTATTGCAAGCATTGAGAACGATGAATGATAGTCTGGTGGACTTGGTGGGTAAGGTGCGGATGAGAGCCGATCAGATCTCAACGGTATCCGGCGAGATTGCTTCCGGCAACTCGGATTTGAGCCAGCGAACCGAAGAACAAACATCCAGTCTGGAAGAAACCGCATCGTCAATGGAAGAACTAACCTCCACCGTGAAACAAAATACGGATAATGCTCGTCAAGCGAATCAATTGGCGACAGGCGCATCCGAAGTCGCGATGAAAGGTGGTGCAGTGATTGGTCAAGTGGTGCAAACCATGAGTTCGATCAACGATAGCTCCAAGAAGATTGTTGATATTATCAGCGTCATTGATGGCATCGCTTTTCAAACCAATATATTGGCTCTTAATGCCGCAGTCGAAGCAGCACGTGCCGGTGAACAAGGCCGTGGCTTTGCAGTGGTAGCGACAGAAGTACGCACGTTGGCGCAACGCTCAGCGGCAGCGGCAAAAGAAATCAAGGAATTGATCAGTGACTCGGTAGCGAAAGTGGAAAATGGTACGCGTCTAGTCGATGAAGCGGGTACGACGATGGATGAAATTGTCAACGCAGTCAAACGTGTCACCGATATCATGAGTGAGATTTCAGCTGCATCGCGAGAACAAAGCTCCGGTATCGAGCAAGTTAACCAGGCTGTGACACAAATGGACGAAGTCACACAACAAAATGCTACCTTGGTGGAACAAGCTGCTGCAGCGGCAGAATCCATGCAAGAACAGGCGCAAGCATTAATTCATGCGGTAAGTATATTCAGATTATCCGGCGGTTACTCAACACCAACGGCCGTTAAGAGAAGTAATCGCGCAACCGCAGTTACCAAACTGCCGAATCGCGGTCCTGCAAGGAGAAGAACGGCGGTAAAATCCGAGCCGGATGTTAGAACGTTACCCGAGCAACCACGTAAAGTAGCTGCCGGAGGCGGTGACGATAACTGGGAAGAGTTCTAAAACTTTCTGAGTAGTTTCAAGAACACCATCCGGATTTCCGGGTGGTGTTTTTTTATTCAAACACAATCTTTTGAAAAAAAACTGTAGTACTTGAAAGTTATTTTTCACCATCAAGCAGTCTTTTTAGACTCAATTTTCATCAATAGCTATTAAATTGTGTGTCTTCCAGGTGCCAGTGAAATTTGGCCCGGAACACTCGGTTGCTGACAATCCGTTCTTTCCATGGGCCGCATAGCCCCATTTCTATTGATAAAAAGTATCTCTTCGCGTTTGTAGATTCATCAATGGCCCCGGCAGTTCTAGTGGTCAGAATTGTTCAGCGGAATCGTAATATTCATAATTTTTGCAGTGTTATCAGAATGGAATTTTAGTAAGTAAGATAATTCCTGCAAACTCATGCCATTAATTCTTAGGATAAAAGAAGAATCGACCGGCAAAATATATAGGTTTGAATTCCGTAAGAATGAACTGCATTTTATGAAATAGAAGAATTTATGAAAATTAAGAAGTTTATGAAGAAATCTTAATGAAGAATCGATGAAAACTGATTAACGATCGACTGATTCAGTTTTTAGTTAGTGTGTAGAGGAGCTAAACATGTTGCAAGAGCAAGCGGTTAATGTACTCATTGAATCACCCGGTTCTGCGGTTAAACACATGACTAATGAATTTCTAACCTTCCGCTTGGGTAATGAAGAATACGGAATCGAGATACTCAAAGTACAAGAAATCAGAGGATATGATTCTGTTACGCAAATAGCGAATGCTCCGGATTTTATTAAAGGGGTTGTTAATCTGCGGGGGATCATTGTCCCGATCCTCGATATGAGGATCAAATTCAGGCTGGATCGTGTGGAATACAATCAATTCACTGTGGTTATTATTTTGAATGTCGCCGGGCGAGTCATGGGGATTGTCGTGGATGGCGTATCGGATGTGATTGAACTTGAAGCCAATCAAGTCCGCCCTGCGCCTGAATTTGGCGCTGTGATCGATACCGAATATATCACGGGATTGGGAACTGTTGCAGAACGGATGTTGATATTAATTGATATCGAGAGACTGATGAGTAATAGCGATATGGGTTTGCTGGAACGAAGTATAGGTTGATGTAGGTAAAGTAATTTTTAATAGAGAAACTTTAAGGAGGCACCAGTGTTTAATAACTTAACAATAAAATCGCGATTAGTGTTTGTAATAAGTTTGTTGTCGATATTGCTGGCCGGTATCGGTGGTTTGGGTATCTATGGAATGAATCAAACAAACGATGCTTTCAAAGGAGTATATGAGGATCGCGCTGTGCCCCTGGGGCATCTGGGCTTGGTTATTGACCGGATGCAACGTACGCGTTTGAATGCAGTATTGTCCGCTTATGCGCGTAAGCCTGAGGTGGTAAAAGAACGGCAGGCAATGACTGATCAGCGGGATGCCGAGATTGCCACAGCATGGCAAAAGTACGTGGAAACCAATTTGACGCCGGCAGAAAAAACACTGATAGAAAACTTTAATCACGAATGGAAAGCCTATACGGAAGCTCGAAATCATACAATGGTCTTGGCAGCGGCTGGGGATTATGATGCGGCGATTGTAAATGCTACTAATGCAACGCCTAAATTTGATGGGGCGCATGCCACCATGTTCAAATTAATCGATCTTCAGCGTGATGAGGGTGCTAAGGAATACGCGGCATCGCAAAAAAACTACGAGAATATTTTTATCACCAGTGTGGTTGTGATTGCATTAGGAATACTGCTGGCAGTAATCATCGGTTTTCTTCTGATACGTGCAATTATCGGCCCTCTGAATGAAGCTGTCGCAGTGGCAAATGCCGTGGCATCCGGTGATCTGACCAGCCGCATTGAAGTCAATTCAAACAACGAAACCGGGCGGTTGTTGCAAGCACTGAAAACCATGAATGACAATCTGTCGGATCTGGTGGATAAGGTGCGTGCAGGTACAGATCAAATCTCAACGGCCTCCGGTGAGATTGCTTCCGGCAATTCGGATCTGAGCCAACGTACCGAAGAGCAAGCATCCAGCCTGGAGGAAACCGCCTCTTCAATGGAAGAGCTCACTTCCACAGTTAGACAAAATGCCGATAATGCTCGTCAAGCCAATCAGCTGGCAGCAGGCGCTTCCGAGGTCGCAGTGAAAGGGGGAGCGGTAGTCGGTCAGGTTGTGCAAACCATGAGTTCGATTAATGAAAGTTCCAAAAAGATTGTTGACATTATTAGTGTCATCGATGGTATCGCTTTCCAAACGAATATTTTGGCGTTGAATGCCGCGGTGGAAGCAGCGCGCGCGGGTGAGCAAGGGCGTGGATTTGCCGTGGTGGCGACAGAGGTGCGTACCTTGGCGCAACGCTCAGCGGCAGCAGCTAAAGAGATCAAGGAGTTGATCAGTGATTCTGTCGCCAAAGTGGAAGACGGTTCTCGCCTTGTTGATGAGGCGGGCTCGACGATGGATGAGATCGTCAATGCTGTGAAACGCGTCACGGATATTATGGCGGAAATCTCAGCTGCGTCCCAGGAGCAAAGCTCGGGTATTGAGCAAGTGAACCAAGCCGTCATGCAGATGGATGAGGTAACACAGCAGAATGCAGCATTGGTGGAAGAGGCCGCCGCCGCTGCCGAGTCCATGCAAGACCAAGCGCACTCCCTGACACAAGCGGTCAGCACCTTCAAGTTATCGCATGGCAGCAGCAGTACCGCAGTCACGCCGGTTAAAAGAAGCAATCGAACGGCGCCGGTTACCAAACTACCTAATCGCGGGTCTGCTACCAGAAAAATTGCAGCCAATCCCAACTCGGGCTCGACAGCACCAGAATCTCAACCGCGCAAGGTTGCCGCAGGCGGTGGTGGTGACTGGGAAGAGTTCTAAGTACTTGTACAAGAGCGCTGCCATGCGAGGCGGCGCTCTTGTTTGTTATCCGTAGTAATTCAGCAAGATCAATCCCTTCCGAAAATAATATCTCCTTGCGCTGCGCTGATTGGCGAGCCAGTCAGCGCATTCTGTTCCACACTCACCCACCGTGCATGCCGAATATTCCGCCGGTTCAACCACGGTTAGTATATTCATCCCGTAGTCATTTAGATCTTTGAATCAAGGTGATAGTCTTGTAGTGCCTTGGTTTTTACTAGCCTGCCATTGTCATGCTCAAAATGCTTTTTTGTTGGATTACTTATTTTGGAATCTGAAAAGTTCAATGGCCGCGCATTTAACAGCGCGTTGCAGCATAAAATACTTTGTAGATAGAGGGAAATATGCTATTTATTACGAAATATAGAACTACGCTGCTCCAGTAAAATGTGCAGATGAGAAATTACGCCACGGAAATTTTTGAGTCATCGATATATGATCAGCAAAATAAATAATAAAAAAGCAGCTATCAATGGATATTTGTCATTATCTCAGCAAGCGGGAGCAGCGTTGATCCGGCATGTGAAAAAAACTTTATACCGGTCATTTAAGCTTCTTTCTATGCACAGACTTTCAGAAGGAGTGAATCGTATGACGATACCGGAGCGTATAGGAGTGAAAGTTTTTTTTGTTCTCGCGGTTTTATTGACTATGGTGAGTCCGGCGCAAGCGAATCCGCGTTCTGCGGCTATCGTAATCGATGCCAGTAGCGGCGCCGTGCTGCATGAATCCAATGCGGATGCCAGCCGTTATCCGGCTTCATTGACTAAAATGATGACGCTTTATATGTTGTTTGAAGCGATCGAGCAACACAAAATGACGCTGGATTTCCGCATGCCGGTATCTGCGCATGCGGCATCGATGCCGTCAACGAATATCGGTTTGCGCGCCGGGGATAGTATCAGTGTGCGGGAAGCGATTCCGGCGTTGATTGTGCGTTCTGCAAACGATGTGGCGGCTGTGGTGGCCGAAGCTTTGGGTACCAGTGAAACGAATTTTGGCCGCATGATGACAGAGAAGGCGCGTAAGTTGGGTATGCATTCCACCACCTTTCGCAATGCTTCAGGTCTGCCCAATCCTGAACAAAAGACAACAGCACGGGATATGGTCACTCTCTCCGCACGGCTGATCAAGGATTTTCCCAAGTATTATCATTATTTCTCCACGCAGTCGTTCAACCACAAAGGCATCACTTATAAAAGTCACAACCGCATGGTGCGTAATACACCGGGTGTGGATGGTTTAAAAACCGGGTTTATCCGGGCTTCCGGTTTTAATGTGGCGACTTCCGCCAAGCGCGGCGATCGTCGCGTGGTTGCTGTTGTAATGGGAGGAAACACAGCGGTGGCGCGCGATCAACACATGGCGCAATTGCTGGATCGCAGTTTTAATCAGGGTGCGGTTCATTTGGCCAGTAATACCACGGATAGCCGAGCCGTACCAACAGTATCGCCTAGCGAACGGAAAGAGAAAGCCAGAACCCAAGCTCCACTGCCCAAGTCCACTCTGATTGCTCAGAAAACAGCCGAACCTGCGGCACAACAACTGGCCGTTAAACCATCAGCCAGTCCGCAATCTCAGCCGCAAAAGGCGGCTATGCTGCCGAACGATGGCTGGGCGGTGCAGATCGGTTCTTACCAGGAATCGAACCGGGCGCGTGCACAAGCTCAGGTTGCCGCACGCTTGATACCGGGCGAAGTGGTAATTACCGAAGTGGAAGTCAGTAATCGCAAATTGTACCGGGCGCGTCTGGTAGGTTTGCAGGAAAACCAAGCGCGTACGGCCTGTCAGAGTCTAGTGCGGCAGGGCATGGGATGTCTTGTGGTGCGATCGTAAGGTTCCTATAAAACGATTTTTTCCATCGAACTGGCTGGACAACACCGGAAACCGCCTATCATAGGCCGCCGGTAAAATTTGTGCTAAGCTACTCCTGTCATTACTATTTGATTTTAGGTATTAAATGCCCCGAAAGCAGGACAAATAACCTAGATGAAATGGTACGGACTTCCCTTATTTAAGGGACTCTTCAAGCTTATGATCATTCACTCAATAAGAACAAATTATCTTTGATCGACAGGAGAACAAAATGAAAAAGAAATTGGTAACGTCATTATCAGTGATAGGAAGTCTCGCATTGTTGTGGACTGGCAATGCGCTTGCGGTCAGCTTCAGTACTTTTGTAGGTGGTACAGGCGGTTCGCCCATCGGATTTGCCTATGCGGGCAATAAATTCGTAGGTTCGAATTATTTTAACAATCAACTCTATCAAACGGATCTCAGCGGCGGCAATCTTCTGCCTTTCGGAGCGCCGTTGCCTATCAGCAGTGGCAGCATTGGTGAAATATATGTTTCCAGTTCTTTGGGACTGGGCGGGTTCGGATCGACTGACGCGCGCGATATATTTGCCGGATCAGAAGCGGCGGGCAATGTTTACCGTTTTTCAAACGACGGATCAACGCAATCGCTGTTTGCTACCGGATTGAACGGGGATGTTCGCGGGATCGCTTTTGATCCTTATGGCAACTATGGTTTCAATATGGTGGTGACAACACAGACGGGTAATGTCTATCGAGTCGATAGCTCGGGTTCCGCCACTTTATTAGCCAATGTCGGTGCGGATGCTGAAGGTTTGGATTTTACACCTCAGGCATTTGGCGATATTCCAGCGCATACATTGGTCGTTGTCTCGGAAGGTACCGGGCGATTGACAGCTATTTCCCCCGATGGCACAGAAAAAGACTTGGGACTCCACTTTGGTACACCTGAAATGCTGAGCTTTGTGCCCTTAAACTTAGGTGACAGCGGCAATCCGCTGGAGGGTTTTTATGCTGCGGATTATCCCGTTAATGTGATTAAAGCCGGTGCAAGCGAATTTTCAGCTTACAAAGGTGATGCAGTGATTACCGATGAAGGCAATCACAACATGTACCATATATTTTGGGATAGTGCGGCCGGGGCATTTAGTACCAGTGTTATCGGTACCTTCCCGAATCAGCCGGAAGATGGAATTTTTCTAACTGCAGCAATCCTGACCCCGGTGCCGGAACCTGAATCCTATGCAATGTTGTTGGCAGGGCTAGGCTTATTAGGATTCATGGCACGCCGCCGTAAGATTTCTTAAAGAGAATTCTGTTCTGGAAATTAGAGGAGCTTAGGTTCCTCTAATTTTTACTGCGGCAGGGAGCGCCAAGGCGCAATGTCGCGTTCTGTGATTAACCGGTGTTTACTGATACTGGTGTCATCAAAATCAGCTTGTTCAAGCGCGTTGATCTGATAAGTTCCTGAAGCGACCTGGATCTTAATGTGTCCGTCCGCGACTGCGATATTACTGATGCCATCTTTATGCATCTCGATGCTGAAGCGAGTGCCGAAATCCTTGATGATGGCATTGCCAACTTTGACTTCAAGTTGATTGATAGTATCCTTTTTGATATCGAAATAAACATTTCCCTTAAATAGCTCGACTTGTAGCGGCTGACTTTCTTTTACCGCGACGGAACTGCGCGTATCGAGTGCCATGTTGATACCGGGTGCTATCGTAGTGACCAGGGTATCTTCGGATTTTGTTTCATAAAAACGGATGCTAGGCGGTTTACCAAAATACCACGTCATCAAGCCCAGCAGTATGCAGATACTCATGATTGCACTGTGCACGAGAAAACGCCGCCAACTGAAAACAAAAGTGAATGGTTGTATAACCGGTGGTTCAGGTTCCTGCATTTTGTTTGAGCGAAGAAAAAATGAAAGGGGAAATTATATACTGATGACAGTAATTTTTTCAGCTTGCCAGCGAGACTTGCGGTCAACCAAGGATTTGCCATGACTATAGATAGGCCCGACTCCGCGCATTGCCGTCGAGCGTATACAACGCGAGCTGGGGGAAAGGTTGTTACGGAGGCGGGTTCCGGCAGATAAAAGTAATTATCTGCTCATCGACCGCGCAGTGCGTGCCGCAAGCGCTGATTAACCGGTTTGACGCGATCAAAAGCCAAACCGCTGCTGCCTTCGCCACGGCTGGTTTGTTTTTTCACGCCGAGCCAGCAAAAGACCTGACCGTTATTCCAGCGCGTGCGCTGATACGCTTGCGTGACTTGAATCCCGGCCCGAGGTACTTCCTCTTCGTGGAGAAAATAAGGTTGCGGCGTTTGCTGATCGAGTCCTTGACGCAATAATACCGTGCGCGGTTTGATTTTTTCCGGCGGATTGGGATCGCCCAGGATGATGCGCGGCATTGACGCGCGCTGCAATTGAATTTCTCGGTTGTTGTTGTCCAGATGCACGGGAATCATCGGAATCCAATTTTCCGGTACGCCTTGCATCAGTTGATAACGGATGGCGGCGCTTGCTTCCGGAATGTCCGGAACAACCAATCCACCCTCGATTTCGCCATCCAGAATACTTTCCAGGCGGCTGAAGAGCTCGCGTCCTGCCTCATTGCCCGGTTTGCTGCGACCGGTTGCCAATGGGATATTTTTTTCGATCCCCCACACCATGTTGGCAACTTCATCGCGCACGAACCACAATTCTTCGAGCGGCTTTCCTTCCTGAATCTTAGGCACGGTTGGCAATAGCAACAGCGAGGTATCGGCGCGCACGTCATTGCTGCCTTTGACCGACAGGTTGTACATCGCCCAGCGTTGCCAGTTTTCATCGCTGCCCGATCCGGAAGCTGTGACCCAGATTCTTTCACCGAACACATTGGTCACTGCGAGCCCTTGCACATCGGCGATACTGCCGACCGGCAACTGGAAAGGAACCAGAAACCAATCGTTGGCATACACCAAGCCAAATTCCATCAGCAGCAATTTGTTGATGTCGGTGGTATCGGGTTTGATGTCGCCAAAATTGGTTTTACCTTCTTCAAACGTCCACCAGCGCGTATTCGGCATGCCCTCGAACTGAATCGCGGTTGGGAAGAACGATAGCGTGGTGGCTCCTTCCACCGGATTGCCACTGTCGCCACCTAAGCTTTTCCGGGCCGGATCAACATCCAGGTTGTACCAATCCAACCGGCCTTGGTAATACTCCTCGGCGGTCATGATTTTTTCCGCACCATGTTGCGGTGCCGACACCGCAAACTGATATTCCAGTTGCTGCGGCAGCCAAGCATCGTTTTGACCTTGATCCGGCTGATAGAACAACTGCTCGTACCATTGTACGAATTTTCCGGCCAAGCCGTCGATGGTCGTTTTATCGCCGTCGTTGGCCAAGGTGATGCCGTCGTAAGCGTGATGCGAGTTGTCGGCTTTCAGATAAAAATACAGATTGGCACCATCCATGGCGCGCCCTGCCATGGCCGAGAGACTTTGCCACACTGCCGGATGCGCGGTCAGGAAAGCATCGCTGCGGCTGGCAGGATCGGGTTCGGCAATGCGATAGCTTGGATGTTGCAGGTATTGCGGTTTCAATGCGGATAAACCGGCCGATTGCAAATACTTGAGCCATTGCCGCCCCATCAGCAAACGGATATCCAGCGACAGAATGTGCTGTTGCCCGTTGTAGGGCAGCGGCCGTTGTTCGACGATCGCCTCCAGCGGCGCCGATCGGTCGAAATCCTGCGCGGCGGCATCCCCCGGTTGATATTTGGTCAGCTCGGTGGTGGCCATATGTACCTTGGCGAAGATCGGCGATCCGGCATCGTCGCCTTTGAATTCTCCGGTTTGCCACTGTTTGCATAGCATCCACAGCGGATCGCGGATTTCAGCGCGCAATGCGCGAATAAAGTTTTTGGTGCGCGGCCGTCCTTCCAGGCGGTTCCATAGCACCACCGTAGGTAACAAGACTTTGCGATCAATGACTTCCTGGATATTTTTTATCGCAATAAAATCGTTCATGATTAACTCTCTGCGTTGGATTTGAATTGCACCGCGTTATTGAATGCTAGATCGAGCGCCATCATAATCGGATAGCGAGTCACCGAAGACACCACGGCGGGCAGGAAGCGCGCGTACTCGGTTTCGTTCCAATGCGCCGGTTCAACGGCGCGTTTGCTGGCCATATCCAAGGTTTCGTGCAGGGTATCGACCAAATCCTGCCACTGCCAGTGACCGGTGAAGTTGGCCGGTAGCGCCAGCAACAACGACTGTGGCGCCTCACAGTTAGGGCGGTCGTAGTGAAACGTCAATCCGGTGGTTTCCTGGGTGGTGGGAATCACTTCGGTCCACTCGTCGAGCAATAACCCGCAAATCGCAGCGTTCTGTGCAAAAGTATCGACGTAATGCGCGGTGTACAGCAATTTATCGCTGTCGATCACAAACGGCTCGCCGGTGCCGGGCTGGGTATCGGGGTATTGCAATGCCAGCCAGTGATTGCCGGTGTGATAAGGAAACTGCAACGGCGTCAGACTTAAACTGACATTGTTCAATGCTTCGCCAAACTGCGTTACGCTTTCCCAGCGCTGTAATTTTTCCCGCACCCGTGCAACGCCGTATAACCAGTTATCCTCGGGAAAATCCACACTCAAGTCATTTTTTTGATAACTCAGCAACTGTGCACGATTGTCGTAGCCTTGTTGCCACTCGCTGCCGTGCGCGGCGGCCAGATTAAACTCGGGCAGAATGACGAAATCGTCATGCGTCAACTGCCGGATCGCTTGTGTCAGTTCGTCGATACGTTGCTCGACAGTGGCTGAAGCGTCGCCGGTGATCAGGCTGTTTGCCGCCGCCAGGCGTTTGTCGATATCCGCCGCCAAGCCCGTCACTTTGGCTTGCAAAGTTTGTGCAAAGCTAACGAGAGCCGCTTTGTTGCCGGTAATATCCAATGTTTGCGTGTCGTGCAATGCAATATCGCTTTCCTTGGCTTGTAGCGATGCATACAACGCGCCAACCTGGCTGGCGCTTGCCAGCAGATTTTCAAGATTGTTCAGGCTGCTCTGAAAATTCGGTTTATGCGTGGTGTTCAGCGTGGTGAGCAAATCGTTGGGATCGTTCGATGCCGGGATCGGGATCGATTTGGTAACGATCAATAACGCCGCTTGCATCAGATACTGCATTTTGTCTTCGACCGGTGTCGCTGGATCGAGCGTGGCAAAATCGGTGATGCGCTGTTCGAATTCCAGCAGCGCCGCTTGCCAGCGCGTGACGATGCCTTGCAGTTTTTCCAGCAACGCCAGGAATTGGGTTCGCCGCCAATCGTACACAAAACCGGTTGCCGCACCGCTCAAACCGAATCGATTGACCGCCAGCGCAAGCGGCAGATAAGCGCTGATCATTTCATCCAGATGAGTGAGGGCATTGCTTTCCGCGACAGCCGGGTCGGGATCGTTCAACCAGGTATCGATTTGTGCTTTCAACGCGTTCAGGGCCGTTTGTTGCGGCAGCAGCAAATCGCGCACCGCGGTGACTTTTTCCGCACGGATCGCTGCGACGCTATCTTCTTGCTGCGATGCTTCGTTCGGCAGTTTGACGTCGGTGGTTTTAAGCGGGCGCGATTGCGTGATCAATGCCTTGAGATCGTGCAACATCGGCATCACTTCAAAGAACGAATATTTTCCGGCTTGTTTGCCGCGGTATTGGATTTTGATATCGCTATCGACCCGCACGCCGGGAATCGCATAAGCCTGGGTCAGGATACGGTCGTCGAGCGCAGTCATTTGCTGCTGATCGCTGGATAGCATGTACATCAGGTCGATTGCCAGCAAGCCCAAATCTTGCGCACTGATCGTTTGTTGCTCCTGTTGCGCGTTGCCTTGATTGTAATAGCCGATGGTACAGAAAATATCGCTCATGGGCGGCAGCAGCTGCGTCAACCATTGATTGATGGCCGGTTCGCCTATGGCGCGTGGCGTGCTGTTGGCGGGATCGGCGGGGTTCAATCCGGCGCGCAAGTGCAAACCGACCCGATGCGTCAGCGTGACACCGCTGCGTGGTGTTTGCACTACTTCCGGTACCGGCGGGAAATGTCCCTTGCTGAAGGCATCCAGTGTCCCGGCGGCGCGTTCGTAATTGCCGCGCACCACTTGATAGACGCCTTCCGCCATCGCCAGATCGGCAACTGCATCGTTGATATTCATGATGTGTTGAACTTCGCGGTTAATGGCATCCAGTTTGTTCTGCTCGGTGATCGCCGGAAGTTGCGCAATACCGAACGGATAATTCCGCTTTGCGCCGGTTTGTGCTTGTACATGCTCGATCAGCGCCAGCCCGTCGACGACGTTGCGCGCCTCCACGGCGCTGATCGGTGTGTTGCTAGGAGTTGCGGTAGTCGATAACCGGTCGCCCGCGAGTGGAAATTGCTTACGCAGATCGAAAATGATGCTATCGAGAAATAAATCACCGGCGTCGTGCAAACCGCGCTCCAGGTAATAACCCAGCAGCGCCGAGAGGCTCTGGCCGTTGCGCATGCCGTCGATGACGTTCATCGCCAGCCGCACGCGTTCGGAAGTGAGATTAATCGCCAGACTATCGGGATTACTGGGTGTGGCGTTGGCCAGATAACCGTTGCGCAATACGGCAGCGGTGACGGCATGATTTAAAGACGGAGCGTGGATATAACCAAAATTCTTATCGTCCGCGGTCAACGGCGCTTGACCGGGCTTGTTGAAAATTTTATTGAGCTCCTTGGTCAGTTTGACCGGCGTCAGATTTTTGTTTTCCGGCCGGACATCTTCCAGCCAGCCGTAAGCGCCCAAGTAGCAACCATGCGAGTTGGCAGCGTTACCATGATCCAGTGTCGTGCCGGACTCCGGCTGCGCTTGCCCGGCAATTTGCTGCATGATGTCCAGTTGCACGTTCAGCAGCCCTAACCACCAAGCATCGAGACGGTAGCTGCAGCAATCGATGTGTTCGGCGAAAATCCGCTCCAGCCGTGCCGTCGGTGTGTGCTGCAAACGTTCCAGCGCGTTGATTTGGGTATTCAGGTAAGGGTTGCGTAGCGTCAGGATTTGCGGAATGAAGTCGGCGATTTGCAAATTCGGCTGACTGGTGATCGCCGGTTCCGCTTTGTACAGGTACTGCCACGGACTGCCTTTGTCGTCTTCAACTTCCTGAATATGCATGAACTTCGGTTCGCGTTTCGCCAATGAGAATTGCTGTTGGTTCAGCACATTCGCTTCCAGGTGCAGGCGCAGACTGGTATCGAGGTACGATAAATCGAGTGCATGATGCAGCATCAAATAGAGCAAGGCAACCGGCGGTTTATCGTCGATAAATCCTTGTTGCAGGCGCAAGGTGTTGTGCGAATCGCGCGCTGCCGCAGTCAGCCACTGCAGGTAATTCGTGCCGTCGGGGCGATAAGCGCGCACCGGGTTGAATTCGGACAGCGTTCGATCGTCGATCAGCGGGCCTTTCAGCAGGTTGGCGGCGAGCGTGAAAAATTTGTTCAGAATGTCGGGAATTTTGCTGTTGTCCTGCGCTGAATAACCCAATTGCGCCAGCAGCGCAAGGCCGCTTTGGGTATAAAACAGCGAGGCAATCGTGGCGTAAATCGCGCCATTGATACCGGAAGTTTTATAGCGGTTGTAGGGCTGCTCGGCACTTTCCGCGTAGCGTTGATAAAACTCGACCGATGCGGGGTGCAGACCGACGATGTCGAGCAAGGCTTGTTGCGGATCGGTTTGCGGCTTGCCGACGTACGATACCTGCGGCAGCAGTGAAGTCCAGCGCTCATCGGCCTTCTTGATAAGGCTGTAGAGCCGGGTTAGGAACAGGAATGAGCCGGAGATGTGCGGCTCCAACCGGTCGTCGTTGAACAATTTGCGATTAATCCACGCCATGCGTGAGAATGGTGCGGTTGGCAAGATACCGTATGGTTGTTTGCCGATGCGGATCGCGGGCAGCGTGCCGCGGCCCAGCACATAACGGTTGAAATAGTTGCGCGTGCTGGTGATGGTGCCGTCGCTGAACACCGGCTCCATCATCTGTTCCATGAAATAACCGAGCGTTGCCGGCCACAGCGCTTCGTTCATCGCCCGGGCTTCCATCTGATCGTTAGCGTAATACTGCGGTGATAGCTTCAGGATCGCTGCGTCGATACCCAAGCTCTGCGCCAGCCAACGGCCATCTTTGCGCGTGCGCCAATCGGCAGGGTCGTCGTCGCTGGCGTATTGATTGAAATAGTGATCGTAACTGGCATCGGCGTCGCTGAACCAGGTATAACCGCTTTCCTGATCTTCGACGTTGTTGGTCGGCGCGCCTTGCATCAGGAAACTGAATCCTTTGCGGCTGCGCTGATGATGCTGAATCAACTGCTGCAATTGCTCACGGCTTTTATCGACATCGGCGCTGAGCCGCACACCGAGCACGAACAACCGGTCGAAACCGCGCCGCGCCTGGATATCGTTCAGATTAATCTTGAAGCCCATGCCTTTGGCGACCGCTTCGTCAAAATCAGTGATCCATTTCATTTCGTCCGGTACGATCAGTTCGTCGTCTTCGAGACGTAATTGCTGATCCTGCGGTGCGTTGGGGTTGGGGCCTACGATCAGCTCCGAAGGCACCGGATGGCCGATGTGCAGCAGTGTTTGTTCTTTACCATTGAAACCCATCACCACGAACCGTTCCGGCAACAGCGCCACGCGTGCCGGATTGGTCCAAGCCTGTAGCTGCGTATCGACTCCATCGACGACGGGTAACTCCAGGAATTCGACGCGCACCTTGGTGATAATTTGCGATTGTGCGGGTTTGACGTTCAGATTCTGCGGCTGGTACGACGCAATGATTTCCCGCGCGCGTGTTTCGCCGAGATCGTTTTTGAGTTTGGTATACGCCGCATCCAACGCCGTGGCATCGTTATTGGCGTTGAAAACAGCCTGCCAGTATTGTTGTACGAATGGTTTCTCCGCGGCGGGCAGCGGCTGTTCCGAAACGATCACCAAAATATAATCACCATCCGCTTTGACCGGTTCTTCAGTCAGATTCAGCGGCTTGAATAATTGACTCAACCAATACCCCCGGCCCGTGCCGTGGCTTTTCACCAGCGCTTGCCACGCCGCGCGTTTTTCGCTATCGGCACCGCCCGCTTTCCAGATATTGGTCCAATACACGCGGGTGTTGCTGATTTCAACTTCGGATGGAATTTCTTCAAAAGTATCGACGCTGATGTCATCCGGGTAGATGCGCACCCATAGTTGATCGGTACTGACATCGCGCCCGCCGGGGCCGGTGACTTTTTTGAAGCGCGTCTCGATGCGCATCGGAAACAGCAGGATCGGATGGATATCGTTCAATTGACCGATATTTTGGGTCGGATCGGAAAAAGTCTCGAACAGCGATTCCCGGTCGATCAATACTTGCCGGTTGCGCTCAAGTTCGGCTTGCAGCTTGGCAGTATCAGCCCGCAATGCTTCTTGCTCGCGCAGCAAAGTCTGCAATTGTTCCTTGGCTGCACCGTCGGAGCGACGGCGCAATGCTGCGATCAAGCGCTCGGTTTTTTGCAGCTTCTCGTTGGCGGCAGACCAATTCAACCGGCTTTGCCGGTGCTGACGCCGTGCTTGATCGATCTGCTCTTGCGTGTCTTTAAATTGAGTCATAAGCCATTTCTGTCGGTTGAGATTTTGTACTTATGTAACCATGCTTAATCGCGCGGCAGCATTTCGGCAGCATGCACGCCGACGAGCACCGGCGCTTGGAACAGGATATAAGCCAGTTCCGCCGAATTGATATTATTGGTCCAGCTCAGCAAATGATCCTCTTTCCACTGCTCCGCTTTTTCCTGTGCGGTGCCGCCCGGCTGTGTGTTTGGCAGGCTGCGCGCGGGTGCGGCGGCGATGTCGATAAATTCGCCGTCACTGATACCGGGCGCGACATCGGTCCAGGCGAGATCGTTCCAAACCTGGATCGGGCCTTCGCGATCGATATCCAAGCCGAAGCGTGGTTCGCCCGGCCGTTCCTTGATCACGAAGAACCAGCCCGGCTCGTTGTCAACTTCAGGATTGCCGCGCGCTTCCTCTTCGGTTAAATCGAAGCCAAAAAAGTAAATATCCGGTTTGACTTGGGCTTCGTACAGCGGTGTTTTGATCGGCACGCTGTCGTCGAATACCCGTTCGGTTTTTTTGTTCGGTGCCGGATTGGTCTTGCTGATCGGCTGCCATTTGGCTTTTTGCGCATAAATCACCGCATTGGGGTATTTTTTCAGCAATTCGCCGCGAATCACCAGTACCAATTCCTCTTCGTTTTCCAAACCTTGCTCACGGTGATCGTGCTCGCCAAGTTTGGAGAATCGTGACCAGCGGTGGATCGGCGGAATGTCTTTCAATTCCTCGCGGCGTTGTTTGCTGTCCTCGGTCGGACTCAAGAAACCGCTGACATCCCAGAACTGACGGAAGTAGGAACCGCGCTGATCAGTCGGATATTCGCGCCACAACAACTCGCGCGCGAATTCGTGATTGAGGCCGACCATGTACGACTCGATGAATGGCTGGTTGGTCTTCAATAACGTGATGGTATTTTGTGCGATGAAATTCAGGTTTGGCACAAACAACTCGGTGGATTTGTCGACCAGTGGTTTGTACATGGGGACATCGAATTCCGGGTACGCCATTGCCTCAACAAATTTCTCGCCGATCAATTCGAGGATATGCGCCGGTAGCAGGATGTTGCCCAGTGTCCATTTTGGAATCGTCACCGCCGGATTCAGTTTAACCAGCGTATCCGTTGCCAACTGAGCCATATTGACCGGTACGGTTGCCGGAATGACACCGGCTTGCAGGCCGTTTTGCAGCACTGTGTAAGAGTCTTTCAGCGCTGTTTTAAAGCGGCTCGATTGAATGCTGTCGGTTCCACCGGCGCTAGCGGGTTGCGGCGGATTGGCCGGATCCAGCGCTAAAGGATTCAGTTCCGGCGTCAGCACAAAGTTACTGCTGGGCGGCATCGCGTCGACCGCAGCCGGTGTTTGCGCGGTTTCGGATACCGAATCGGCCTGATTCATTTGTGTAATTAAACGCTGCGCGGTACGGTAAGCCCACAATAATCCCGCGCTCACTGCCGCCGCCACAGCCCAGACTCCGGTGCTGACACCGGTGATCGCCAGCACGACGACCAGCAGCAGAATCAATGCCAGTAAAAGGTAAGGAATGAACGGATAGCGTTTCAGCAAATCCAGCAGCCAGGATGGCACGTTCTTCGGCTGCGCATCTTGCGAAAGATTATCCAGCGACGGCAACGTAGCGGGAATCACGTGCGGCGGCGCAGCGGTAACGATGCCATCGTTGACGCGCGTGATTAAATTGTTCGGGTGAATACTTTCATCGAAAGTGGATAGCTTTTGCAAGCGGCCATTCGGTCGCAGCATGCGCCGTAGCGGCGCGGAGGTCAGCGCGGATGTGACCGGACTTTGTTTGATTCGATGAGAAACCGTGATGCCTTGGCTAATGACGCGTTTCTGCACTGGTGCTGTCATAAGCAGAATTTTATCGTGGCTGATTTGTTGCAACGGCAGCACTTGTTTCTGATACCAGCTATTGGCGGTAATTTTAGCCAGTTGTGCCAGACGGATTTGGCGGTTGGCTTCGAGCACGTCGCCGACCTGATCCCACGCCGCATCCATGTATTCCTCCTGATTGGCGATGATGACATCGGTACCGAAACCGGCGGCGCTGCGCCAGCGTGGATCGAGGTTGAGTTCGTGCAACCAGTTATCATTGTTCGGTGCATCGCTGCCATCGGCTTCTTTCAGTACGCGGTTTCTGAGCGCGTGCCAGCGGCCGTAAATCGGCGGAGTGATTAACGGATCGGGATCGGTCTGGATTTCCGTGGGCAGATCAGTGTTCTGGTGAGCCGCATCGGCGGCAAGCCGGGCGTAATCATCGGAGAGATTCAGAAAAGCTGCCAATTCCTGCTGGAAGACATGCGGATACGGCTGATCCCAATTTTCCCACTTGGCGATTTCCTGTTCGGCCTCGCTGCTGAGTGGTGCAAGCAGCGCGCCGCCGAGTTTCAGTACGCCTTCGAGATCCGGATTCTGAATGCCGCTGATATTGGAACCGGGATTTTGTACATCCATATCGCGACGGCCGACGCGGCTATCCGCCGGTTTTGGCTCGAGCAGGCGCACCAAATACTCAAAGTCGCCTTGCGAGCCGGTGCGGAAAAACCAACGGTAATAAAATGGAAACTGCGCCGGTGCCGGACGGCCTTCGCCCCATGCGGAGAACGTTGCATGCGGCGCGTCGTCGGGATTCATTCCCAGTCCGGCCAAACGGCCGGTTTCAAAGGTCGGAATCAGAAACGCGTGGTAGCGTTCGTTCGGCGTCAATTTACGGGGGCAGACGATGCGCGAATAGGCTTCGTCGGCATTTTGCGCCAGCACAGTTTGCAATTGCGACAGTGCAGTGTTGATGTCCGGCGCTTGCGGCGCATCCTGGTTACCGGCGATATTTTTGTTGACGTGCACATGCGCCCACGCCCACAGTTCCTCGGCTTTGGGGAATACCGTTGTGAGCGGATTGGCTTTGATATCGATGAAGGGCAGCGGCTTGCCGGAAATATTGCCGCCTTCGGCAAACTCGGCTTCGGTGAGTACGATCAACGTGACCCAAGGCCGCAACCGCGATCCCGCCGGTGCGGCGGGGGTGTAACGCCAGGGAAAATCTTCATCGTAAAACTCGATGTGGCAAAGGTAATTCGGTTCGAAGTTGGTGATCCAGTTGAGCGGTTCGGTTTTGATAATCGCTCTCGACTCAATACCGACGATATCGCCGGGGCCGTACAGGGCAACGTTCTTATTGACCGGAGCGGCTACATCGCCGCCTTCGCCGCCGCTGCCTTTGATATTCAGACTGACGGCGACACTGGTGCGTGTTTTGACCGAAGCATCCAGATCCGCTGATTGGATATTATTGGCGACGCCTTGCCGCAGCCACGGTAGAAAGGTATACGTGCCGATCGCCATTATGCCGCCTCCTGCAAAGGTGTTGCTTCCGTGCTCGGGATGACATGCAGATTGTCTTGCAGCGTGGGCGATTGATTGACTTGCTTACGCAGGAAGTCTTGCGCTTGCGCGTGCGTGGCAAAATAAGCGTCTTTGCTATGCGGACTGTTATTTATGGTCGAAGCCACCACGTAACCGGTTTCTTTTACGATGACTTTCTGCTCGACTGGTGCTTTTTGCGCCTTGTAATTTGCCGAAAGTGCTGATTTCGACGCGGCGTTGCGGCCTAAAAAGTGATTGAAGAATTCGGCGCCGATGGCGACAAAACGGATCAGCAATGAAACAAAATTGTTATCGATGATACTTTGCTCGTAACGCACCACACGCTTAACCGCCGCGGACGATTTTAGTTGCTGGTTGCTCACCGACAGTTCGATACCGGCGTTTTGTTTTTCGTAGGAGGGCGCGTTCAATTTATTGGCATCGCTCAAGTTTTTATACTGTGCGGTGGCGAACGATTCCTTGGTATCCGCCACCTTGGCCAAGCCGGTGTCGATCACTTCGACGGTCAGCCGTTTGGCGTCTTTCGGTTTCTGATTGCCGACTTTATCGAGATCGAGATCGAGCGGGATGGCGCGCTGGTTGACGCGCAACACGCCGACTGGATGCAAAATCAAATCGCTCGTGCTTTCGATGACGCGTAGTGATACCAGCAATTGACTGGATGCCGGTAATTCGGCCGTCCAATTATCCAGTTTGTCGAATTCCGCCGTGATCAGCGGCATGATATCGATGGACGGCAGCGTGGTGTTTTCGTCCTCGCCCCAGGTGTGGCTGAAGGGTACGTCGATATCCCAGAATAGCAGGGAGATGGAGCCTTCGCCTTCGATGTGCCACGGCGATGTGCCTTCCAGCTCGCCCCGCATGTGCACACCGAACAAACCGACGCCGAACACTTTGACGTCGAACGATGCGGAAATGGTGATGATGAAATAAAACGGCGAAAACTGGAACAGCGCGTCGAAGCCGACATGGCCGGAAATATTGAACGCACTGAGGCCGAAATAAACTTCCGCCTTGGCGCCGAATTGCACGGTGTTGGAGGTGACGGCGAAATAACCTTCCACGCGGATGCGCGCGAAGGATTCATTCAGGATATTGATCGCAATCCGGTTGGGATTAGGAAAAGGCAGTGGAGGCGGCTTGAAGGAGGGATGAAAGCCGCCCACACTGATGACAAAATTGGCATCGTTACCCCAAGCGATCAGTAACCCCATATCGCCGTCGATGGTCAGAAAAATCACCCGCGAATCGTACAGACTGGCATAAAACCACAATCGCTGTTTATCCACTTCCAACGCGCCGATGAAACTGACCTGAATGATGATCAACGCTGCGTCCTCATCGGGCAGCGCGACCTTCAGCACGCCGAGAATGGCAATATTGCCCGGCGGTATTTCGACGATGATGCCGAGCGATGCGCTGACCAATGTCGGTGTTCCCCAACCCAGCTTAGCCATCGGGCCGATCAGAAACACATCCTGCGCGGGTGGGAAGAATTGACGCAGATCGCTGATGATGCGTGGCGCATTTTCGATGATATTGTCCGGGAACATGATGCTGTTGATCGATCCGGTGCGCACTCCGGCGGCGATCACTTCCAGTTCCATGGTACGGTTCAGACCGAGCAATCCGCCGACGGCGTTCAGCGTAAAACCGAAACCCAATTGGAACGGCGTGCCGAATTCGGCGCTGAGAATGATCAACAACGAGAAACCTTCGGAACCATCAGGCATGCGCGTCGTGATCAGGCCGATCGCTTTGACGGTGACGATGCCGCTGAACATCAATTCCAATGCACCGGCGTATTCTTCCTTGTCGAAGTCAAAGTAGAGATAACCGCCGCCTTTGACGATACCGACATCGAGCGACAATCCGACACCATTCGGCGGTTTGAAGCCCAAGCTGATGTCGACCGGTCCGGCATTGCCGCTGCGGTTATCGACCAAGGCGAAATCGATCGCCAAGCCGATGTTTTCCACGACAGCGGCGAGCGGGCCCAGCGCGGCTTTGATATCCGTTGAAATGGCGGTGGGGAATTTATTGTTTTCGATACCGACGGAAAAGGTTAATGCGCTGACTTCCACAGGGCCGAGATTCAAGTGCAGCGGCAATTGGATTTCCAGTGCGCTGCTGCCGGTAAAAAACAGACCGTCCTTGCTGTTGTAACCGAACGCCACGCCGAAATCGGAATTGAGCTGGACACCGCTCAAAATGTCGGTGATAAAACCGTCGCCATCGGCAAACGAGATCGATAGTTTGCCAGCGCCGATTTCACCGCCGACGGTAAAATCGGCGGCCGACTGTCCGCCGTTGCCTTGAATCCGGCCGCCGAAGTTGACGCCGAATTTACCGACTTCCAATCGGCTGCCGTCCGGATCGCCAATCAATAGATACGGTGTTGCCGCTTGCGTGCGGTCGGCGTTGACGCTGAGGTTCAATGAACCGGAAACCGTATCTGCTGCGGAGGTATGAAAAGTGAATTTGGCGGGCGGCTGGATGACTAACTCAGCGCCGAACGGCAATGTGGCTTGCAAATCCAGGATGACTTTTAAATCGTCGGCGGCAAATTCGATTTTACCGGGACTAAGATTCTGCCGGACCGACAGGCTCAAGCCATTGGGATTGAGGTCGGTGCGCGGCCGCAGTTGAAAAATGACTGCCTCGAGAATCGGCGTGGGTGCGGTGTCGTCATAGAAGACCGGTGCTTTGAGATGCAGCAGCAAGCGTTCGAGCCGCTGCAACAAATTCGCCGCGTCGAGGCTGTTGCCGCCCCAGTTGTAATGTGATTGCAAGGCGGTCACCGGCGATTCCAGCCATTTGCCCAGTTCGTTGAAATGAAAAGTGGAGATGGTGAATTCCGGGTTGCCCGGGTCGGTGGAGCCGACATTGTTACGCTGCCGCTCAAGTATGCCCAGCAACTCGAGAAACTCGTTGACGCCGTTGGCGGCATCCAGTGCGCGGACGAGCAAGTAGTTGAACAGCCGTTCGGCAAAATGACTGGATACGCTGGCCGGAATACCGCCGATTCCCTGCAAGGCGGTCTGCAACTGGTCGATTTTCTGGATCGCGGTGATGACTTGGCTGATCAGTTTTACGCTGATGGTGACAATTTGCTCGATATTTTCCGCTTCGATGGCTTCCGTCAGATCCCCGGCTTTTTGCAACACGGTTTTGCTGCTGGCAACCAGCGCTTGCATCGGTGAAGCCAGCGACGATACCTGTCCGCTGTTGAGCGTAATGCCGAGTTCGGCGAATGTTTGCACCGCGCGCGTACTATTCAGCTCACGCTCCAGCGGCTCCAATACGTTGGAGATTTGCAGCAAAACACGCTGTAAGGTATCCACTTCATTTGACATCAATGGTTTCCTCCATGCGTGCGGTGTGATCGCTGAATTCATTGGAGCCGGATGCATTCTCAAACTGCTTAACAAATTCGTGCAGATTGTCAAAACTGTTGATGAACCCCATTACTTCGCCAAAGTAACGCTGAATGACTTGCTGCAAAGACTCGCTGCCATGCTGCGTGAGCACCTCGGCCATACGCCGGATCATCTGGTCACGCGTGATGCCTTCCACTTCAAACGGAATCAGATGCGCGGGATCGCGCGCATTGTTGACGAAGTGCGCCAGGAATGCGGGGCCTTTGCTGCGATGCCAAGCCACGGTGACAGGCCGACGGTGATTGACGAGCGCGACGACTTCCTGGCGATGATCGAGAATCCGCTGGTAAATCTCAGCGCCTTTGCGCGTGTTCAGAAAACGCTCGCGTACTTCGGTGGTGTGGTTGATGCCGGTGAATATACCTTCGACATCGTTTAATGTTTGCCCGGCGGGACCGACTGGCGGGTTGGCGGTGGTGATGGGGGTGATACTGAGTAAATCGATGACTGGATGAATATGACAAGCATAGGCAATTGCCGGATTACTGCCGGATTTAGCGAAGACTATGCCAACCAGCTTATTTTGCGCATTTACCAGGGCCGAACCGGAATCGCCATGTTCGACAAAGCGAATAATGCCATCACAGTCGGCTTCAGTCGCTTCAATTGTGATGTGCCATCCTTTTGTACCGGTAGGATCGCCGATACCAATGACTTTACCTTTTGTTTTGCTGGTTCTTCGGCCAACTTTATAGACGACATAATCGCTGACGCCAAGATCAGTTTGCTTAACACGATCCACGTCTTCCAGTTTGCTGTTACCGCCGATGTTCAAGCCACGGATTTCGTTCTTATACGAAACCCCGCAATTGGTGTTGCACCAGCTTGAGATACAAATATCGAGTTTTGCGGTAGCAGCGTCTACAAAAAAATCTACGGCAGCTTCGCTGGGATAAGCGTATGAGTGGATGCCCTCTTTGCCAGCATTATTAATTTTGCCGATCGGGTGCCGCTGCTCTTGGTCAAGTACTATGGCCACCTGGCCATTTTGTTCAACAAATTTTGGTTGATATACGGTATCACTTACAGTCGCTCCACCAAAGGTCAATACATGATTGTTCGACACTAATACTACATTTTCCGGTCCGCTGACACCGTTCAAAGTGGCAAAAAAACCCAGAGTTCCATTGTCGTACAGATTATTTGAGTCGGTTCTAAAGCCTGAAATGGAAATGCCACCAATCAGTGGTGAGTGATGATCCATATCCTGGCAATGTACAGGTGTGATATCCGGCACTACAAGAACATCGGTTGGAATGCCTTTGTATTCCTTCGGGATGATCTCGGCGGGATTCAAGTCTTCCGGTTTGCGTTTTTCTTTGACGAATACACGAAACGAAATCTGGTTCGTGGTTTTACCGCCGATTTCTTTCAGACCGAATTCGACACCGATCACGCCGGGAATTTTTTTCAATTCGACTTCGGCTTCCGCGTGTAATGCAGCCAGTTCTTTTTGATCCATTACATTACCTCCATCCAGTCGGCCAGCAGTGTGCGAATACAATGCATTTTTTCTGTGGCATAGCGTTAGTCCTTATTGATAGACCGGGGCGCGCAAAAATCGAAGTACCAAGGCGTAATCCGCAAACAACTGAGTACCGGATGAATGTGGCACGCATAAGAAATATAGGGATTGTGCATGTGATGGCCCCAGAGCAATCCTACCGCGCGCTGGTATTGGTCGACGAGTAAAGCGCCGGAATCGCCTTTACGTGAGAACGGCTGTCTAACGCCGTGGCGATCGGGTAACGCTTCGATGATCAACGTGTTGCGGCACAGTTCGCCATGGATAGTCTCGACCGTGGCTGCGCTGTCAATGATTTTTCCCCACGTTGAATCAGGGCGGCCTAACAAGCGTACTTTGAGTTCCCGTCCTCTCAGCGTATCCAGCGGATGCACTCGGCCGATCTTTGCGAAGTGGCGGGTTCTTCCTTGAATCCGCTGCGGGTTTTTGCTTTGCTTCAGCAGCAGGCTGGCTGTTGCGCAATCGATGTAATGGGGTTTTTCCGGTTCTCCCGGATAAGCAAAGGAGAAATGTCCGCACAACCCTTCGCCGTCGATTTTGGCAATGGCATTTAAGTGCGGCGCGTCGAAAATGACATGATCATCTTGTTCTTCGTAATCGGGCTGAAAAATAATTTCGTCGTGTTCCGCATCGTTGGCGAACAGAACATGCTGGTTGGATACCAGCACCAGCGATTCTCCATCCGGAGCGTTACGTTTGACTGCCAGGAAACCCAGCGTGCCCAGGCCTACGTTGATGTGGTGGAATTGATAAATGCCTTTTAAATTGCTAATGGCTGCGCCGACACGCGGCAAAGCGGCATCAAGGTGATGCTCAACCAAAGCGCCCGAGTGGCCGGTCAATTTGAACGAGGCATTTGCAGTCATAGTAACCACCTATTAATAAAGCCATAACTGATGAGATACACTCAGTGATGCGCTTAATTATTCAACTTACGCTTATCATCAAAGATGACTTGAAACGATCAGATGCGGTGATGCTGGTACGGAAATCCCCCTTATGGGTGGATTTTGTTACTACGTTTCTAATTTGACTGAACTTACTAATCCTTACTAATCAGCAACCGATTTGCCGACTGGATACTTGTTCCGGTGTAGGGTTTTTTTAGGTGGGTATGCGTGTTATTAATTTTTATTGATGAAACATTAACCCTTTGTTCGTATTTCATTTTTCTGTTGAAATAGAAAAATAATAACCCCGCTTCAATCCAGAATATACTGAAAACCCGGAAAGCTGTCAAACGAAGCAACCCATCTCCGGTTCCGTGCGCTAAACTGATCGATGACGTGTGACGACTATCAATTGCGGGAGGAAAAATGCTGAATTCTTCAATTCTGGATATTGCTTTGGGCATGGTGTTTCTGTTTGTTTTAGTCAGTTTGTTGTGTTCCGCGGTCAACGAGATGCTCGCGCAAGTTTTTCGCATGCGTTCGAAGAATCTTGAGGCGGGATTGGGAAATCTGCTGCAATCGGGCGAGGGAAATAAACTGGCGGACGATCTCTACAAGCATCCGTTGATCAACGGGCTTTCAAAACCAGGGCAGAAACCGTCGTATATCCCGCCGAAGAATTTTACCTTGGCATTGATGGACATCATGACCGGCAACACCGGTAAGCTGCCGTCTGACAACAAAGCGTTAATCGAGACCATCGAGAAGCAAGGCTTGTTTGCGAAAACTGAAGCGGGCAAGTCGATCATCCTGTTATTGCATGAAGCCGGAGACGATGTTGAAAAAGCGCGCAAGAACTTAGAAGGCTGGTACAACGATGCGATGGATCGTGTGGGCGGCTGGTACAAGCAGAAAACGCAGGCTGTCATTTTTATCGTTGCGCTGATCGTATGTATCGCCCTGAACATCGATTCCATCAAAATTTCTCAGACCTTGTGGACCGATATCGCACTCAGGCAAGCGTTGGTTGAAGCGGCTTCTTCGACGGATATTGTTGGTTTGATGCCGCGACAGTCATCGGAACAGCAGCCGCCAATAGCCGAGGGTGATCAATCAGCAGCACAATCTAACGATCAAACAAAAGTAGATACTGCTATCTCAAACGCACCGGAAATCAAAGGAATTGAGCAATCTGCGAAGGCTGCCGGTGCCCTAGTCGAGCAAATCCGAGGATTAAATTTGCCGATTGGCTGGAAAGAAATGAAAAACGGAAAGGAAGTTTGGATATGTAAGGAATTAGATTTAATGGGATGGATCGTCAAAATTATGGGCATCCTGATCACAACTTTCGCCGGATCCCTCGGTGCACCATTCTGGTTTCAGTTGCTGAATAAGATTGTCGATTTGCGGGCGGCGGGTAAGCAGCCTGCTAAATCTGGCGGACAATAGATGAGAACAGGTTGAAGTTTAGTTTTTTGTTCGCTGATCATTGAAATATAATCAATAGCATAGGAATTCTAGTCAATTCCAAACATTCAACTTGGAGTGATAGTAGTTAACAGTGGAGGTGTATTTGCTTGCATAGTTCATTTAACATGCTTCATTGTTCCCTTTTTGATTCACACCAATGATAATTCGGAGCTCTAATTCTAGGGCGGTACGTGCTTTTGGGACTTCAGTGTTGAAATATTCTGAAGCATTGTCCCAAGCTTCATACTTTTTCTCAAGAGTCCGTTCTGACATTTTGGATTCATCTAGACGAATGTACACTCCAAAATCTATTACTTTAGTTCGCATTGCTTTAATAAAAGCATCGAGCTTTTCACATAAGCTGGAAGGAAGATAGATTCGGTTTTTGTCAAAGCATCGGTAGAACTCTGCAGCTTTGTTCATTGCGGTAATATACTTTTCTCTTTTACTCGGTTCTCCTACCAATTCCATTGGTGATACAAAGTCTTGCGCAGCCCATTGAGCTTCGACGAGTAAACCATAGACTTCTGCTATAACTTGCGCGCGCTTTTCATGAAGCTTAGAGACTAAGACTTGCTGTTCTTGAGCAATAAGATGAAGTTCATGTTTCAGTTTCTCAGCAGTGACAATTGATGTATTGGTTAGCTCTGACTTGAAGCGCTCCAGGTCTTTTGCAACGAGCTGACCAAGTAATGATCGAGCAAGCCAACCTAATACGCCTAGGAGGATTGTGTTACTGCTAAATGAAATGAGAATAATCTCCCAGAGATTCATGTGCTAGCTTCTGTGTATTGAAAGAATTTGTATGTATTTTAATCTTTAGTTTTTTTCTTTAACCAACCTTCCCGTATATCTCTTGCCTGCGAAAAAGCCTGTTCCAGTGCGTCAGCATCATTCTTCTTCAATAATTCTCGCAAGCTGTTCAACTCGGTCTGATACGCCTCAATCTGCGTAAGCAACGCCTCACGATTGGCCAAACAAATGTCGCGCCACATTTCCGGGGAGCTGCTGGCGATGCGGGTGAAGTCGCGGAAACCGCTGCCAGCGAAGCGCAGTAAGCTTTCCGGATCATCGGTGCTGTGGTTGAGGTGATTCATCAGGGTAAACGCCAGAATATGCGGCAGGTGGCTGGTGGCGGCGAGTACGCGGTCGTGTTCGTCCGGGGGCATCAGCGAGACTTGGGCATGGCAGGCTTGCCATAATTGTTGCACGCGTTCGACAGCTGCCATACTGGTTTCCGGCAATGGCGTCAGGATCACATGTTTGTGGGCATACAAATCCGCTTGCGCCGCTTGCACGCCGCTGTGCTCGGCACCGGCGATCGGGTGGCCGGGAACGAAGTGGTGCCGGTTCTGCATGGAAAGATGGTGGCGGGCTGCGGCGATGACGTCTTGTTTGGTGCTGCCCGCGTCGGTGACAAGGGTGTTGGCGTGCAGATGCGGCGCGATTTTCTCTAGGGTGCTGGCAGTCTGCCCGACCGGCATAGCCAGAAACACCAGATCGGCGCCGTTCAACGCGGAGGCGATGTCAGTGGCAATTTCATCGATCACGCCCAATTCAATGGCACGCTGCATATTGGCCTGGCTGCGCCCGACGCCGGTAATGTGCTTGACCAAACCCGCTTTACGCAGCGCTAGCGCAAATGACCCGCCGATCAAGCCGACGCCGACAATGACCAGTTTATTCAGTGCCGTGATAGTTGCCATGACTATTGCTGTTTGATGGTAATTAATTCAATTCGCTTAAGGCTTGCTCCAGCGATTCCAGGAATCGTTTGTTTTGCGATTCGAGTCCGACGGTTACGCGGAGGTGGTTCGGCATTTCGTAGATTCCCAACGGACGCACAATGACACCTTGACGCAACAAGCTTTGATACACTTTCGGGGTGTTGGCGGCATCGCCTTTGACACGGAAACTGATGAAGTTGCCGTACGACGGAATGTATTCCACGCCCATTTTGCGGAAGCCGTCGGTCAGTTGCAGCATGCCTGCGCGGTTCAAGGCATACGATTTCTGCACAAACTCGGCATCTTGCAGCGCGGCCAGTGCACCGGCCAGGCCAATGCTGCTGACATTGAACGGCTGGCGCACGCGGTTCATCAGGTTGGCCACGTCCGGATGCGTCAAGCCGAATCCGACACGCACGCCCGCAAGACCGTAAACTTTGGAAAAAGTACGCGTGATCAGCAGATTGGAGAATTGCTTCAGCCATTTGATACTGTCCGGTTTGTTGGCTTCGGGCAGGTATTCGTAATACGCTTCGTCCATGACGACCAGCACATCACGCGATACCCGTTCCATGAAACGGAACAATTCGTCTTCGCCCGATAAGGTGCCGGTCGGGTTGTTGGGGCTGGCGATAAAGACGATGCGTGTTTCCGGCGTGATGGCGTCCAGCATCGCGGGCAAATCGTGCCCGTAGTCGCGGGCGGGAACCGCAATGCCGTTGGCGCCGATCATTTGCACTACCAGCGGATACACCGCAAAGGCATGCTGTGAATACACTGCGGCGGCACCCGGTTTGAGAAATACGCGTGCGGCCAGATCCAGTACGTCGTTGGAGCCGTTGCCCAGAATGATCTGCGCCGGATCAACACCATAGCGTTTCGATAGCGCGGCTTTCAATTCGTAACCGCTGCCGTCCGGGTACAACGCGATGTCATGCAGTGTATTGATCATCGCGTCGAGTGCGAGCGGGCTGGTTCCGAGCGGATTTTCATTGGACGCCAGTTTGATGATGTAGGACTCATCCAGTCCGATTTCGCGTGCCAGTTCGGAAATCGGTTTGCCGGGCTGGTAGGGTTGGATCGAGCGGATATATTCCGGAGCAAAATCGCAAAGATTCATAAGATTAAATGTGTTAATGAATAAAAAAGAATAGAGAAAATGGTGTGAATTGAATAATGCGGCTATTTAGCAGTGGTGAGCCGTCAGGCGGCCGGATATGATCCCAGGATTTTCAAGAAAGCGGCTTTGTCACGCAACTCTGTCATTGCCGCGGCGACGTTATCGTTTTGCTGGTGTCCTTCAAGATCAACAAAGAAAACATACTGCCACAGACCGGTACGCGATGGGCGCGATTCCAGGCGGCTCATGCTGACGCCATGCTGCGCCAGCGGTTCGAGCAAGGTATAGATCGCGCCGGAACGATTATTGGTCGTCATGACCAGTGAGGTCTTGTCTTTTCCAGAAGGCGCTACGGTTTGTTTGCCGATCACCAGAAAACGCGTGGTATTTCTCGGATCGTCCTCGATGTTTTCCGCGCAGATGGAGAGCCCGAACAATTCGGCGGCTCTATGGCTGGCGATCGCCGCGGCCTGTTTGTCAGCGGCGGCTTGCCGGGCTGCATCGGCATTGCTGGCGGCGTTGATCAGCGCGGAATCGGGCAGATGCGGCAAATTGGTTTTCAACCAATGGTGGCACTGTGCCAGCGATTGCGGGTGCGAGTAAATTTTGCTGATGTGCGCCAGATCGGTTTGCTGCGCCATCAGAAACTGATGCACCGGTAACTGAATTTCACCGCAGATGGTGAGCGGCGTTTGCAGCAGTAAATCCATCGTTCTGCCGATCGCGCCTTCGGAAGAGTTTTCCACCGGCACCACGCCATAATTCGCTGCATCCGATTCCACCATGCGGAACACGTCGTCGATCGAATCACATGCCATTCCGGTGATGGCGCTGCCGAAACGTTTCAGCGCCGCTTCTTCGGAGAAGGTGCCGTTAGGACCGAGATACGCCACATTCATGGGTTTTTCCAGTGCGCGGCATAGCGACATGATCTCGGTGAATAATTGTTTAATGTGCTCGTTGCTGACCGGCCCGGGATTCTGTTCCTGCATGCGCGCTAATATTTGCGCTTCGCGTTCGGGGCGATAGACAATGCCACTTTTCTTGATTTTGCCGACTTGCTGCGCCAATCCGGCGCGCTTGCTGACCAATTGCAGCAATTCGTTGTCGATGGCGTCGATTTGATCGCGGAGTTGTTTGAGTTCTTCGGACATGGTTAGTTAATCATTGAACATTGGGCGATTCGGTAGTGCTTGGTGTTTATCCGGGAAGATGCAGATAACGCGCCATTAGCACGCCGCTGATCGATGCAATCTCATGCAAAACATGCGGCGGGACCGGACTGTCGGTGTCGACCAGCGTATAAGCCATGCCACCGCGCGATTTATTGATCATGGTATGAATATTCAGTCCGGCCTGCGCCATGCTGGTCGAAATCTGTCCCAGAATATTCGGCACGTTGGCGTTGGCGACCGCGACGCGGTAAGGCACTTCGCGTTCCATCTGCGTATCCGGAAAGTTGACGGTGTTGGTGATATTGCCGTTTTCCAGGTAATCGATCAATTGATCCACCACCATCACGGCGCAATTGTCTTCTGCCTCGGTAGTCGATGCGCCGAGGTGCGGCAAGGTAATCACATTTTTTTGGTGTTGCAGTTTCTCGCTGGGGAAATCACTAACGTAAGTTTTGATTTTGTTGGCGGCGATGGCTTGCAGGATCGCATCTTCATCGACGATCGCGCCACGCGAGAAATTCAGCACAATTGCATGATGCTTCATCAATTGTATGCTAGCGTTATTGATCAAATGCCGCGTCGAATCGAGCAGCGGCACATGCACGCTGATGAATTCGCTGTGGCGCAGTAAATCTTCCAGGCTGTTGGCTTTCTTGACTTCCGCCGACAAGCTCCAGGCCGATTCGACGGTGATTTTCGGGTCGAAACCGATGACTTTCATACCCAGCCTGATAGCCGAATTGGCAACCAGGCGGCCGATTTCGCCCAAGCCGATCACGCCCAGCGTGCGTCCCGGCAATTCGATACCGGAGAAACGTTTTTTGCCGTCTTCGGCTTGCTTGTTGAGCGCGGCATCGTCACCCTGCAGGCTGCCGGCGAATTGCAATGCCGGTACCAGATTACGCGCCGCTAGGAACAAGCTGGCCAGCACCAATTCCTTGACGGCATTGGCGTTAGCGCCGGGTGTATTGAAAACTGGCACACCGCGCGCATTCATCGCGTCGACCGGGATATTGTTGGTACCCGCTCCGGCGCGTCCGATCGCTTTCACGCTTTCCGGGATGACGCTATTCAGCATGTTATGCGAGCGTACCAAGATGGCATCCGGTTGCTCGATATCATGACCGGTCTGATAACGCTCCGCGGGAAAACGGTTGAGTCCGTGCGAAGAAATCGAATTGAGTGTCAGAATTTTAAAGAGTTGTTGTTCAGGCATGGCGGCTGGCAAACTCCTTCATGAAAGCGGCAAGCGTCGCGACACCTTCGACCGGCATGGCATTGTAAATCGATGCCCGCATGCCGCCGACCGAGCGATGCCCCTTCAGCTGCAATAGACCGTTGTGTTGCGCTTGTTTGAGAAATTCACCGTCCAGCGCGGAATCTTTCAACGTGAACGGCACATTCATAAGCGACCGGTCAGCTATCGCCACCGGGCAGTGATAAAAATCAGTGCTGTTGAGCAAGTCATACAGCAATTTGGCTTTGGCGATGTTGATTTTTTCCATCGCCGCCAGCCCGCCCTGTTTTTTTAACCAGGCGAATACCAGACCGGTAATGTACATGGCGTAAGTGGGCGGGGTGTTGTACATCGAGTCATTCTTGGCGTGAATCTGATAATCGTACAGCGTCGGTGTGCCGGGCAGCGGCTGGCCCAATAAATCTTCGCGCACGATGACCAATGTCAGTCCGGCGGGGCCGAGGTTTTTTTGCGCACCGGCATAAATCAAGCCGTAGCGCGTTACGTCCAGCGGACGTGACAAGATATCGGATGACATATCGACGACCAATGGGACATCCGTTTCCGGTACCCAGTGAAACTCGACGCCGCCGATGGTTTCGTTGCTGGTGTAATGCACATACGCTGCATCGGGATTTAGACGCCATTGTTCCAGTGGCGGGATGTACGTGAAATGGGCATTTTCCGATGAAGCAGCGACGTTGACCGTGCAATAGCGGTTGGCTTCTTCGATGGCTTTCGCCGACCACTGGCCGGTATTGATATAGTCCGCGGTTGTTTTGCCGCGCAAAAGGTTCATCGGTACCATGGAAAATTGGCTGGAGGCGCCGCCTTGCAGAAACAGCACTTTATAGTTGCGTGGAATGTTCGCCAGTTCACGCAGATCATTCTCGGTTTTTTCCGCAATCGACATGAACTCCTTGCCACGATGACTCATTTCCATCACTGACATGCCGCTGCCGTGCCAATCGAGCATTTCATCGCGCGCCTGTTGCAATACTTCCTTGGGGAGGACTGCGGGTCCTGCGCTGAAATTGTAGATCTGATCCATGGCGTTTTTTCCGGTAAGTGGGTTATTGGCTATTCACCATCTCCATCGCTGTCCTCGCTTTCGACCACCCGTTCCAGACCGGCCAGTTTTTCGCCCGGATCCAGATTGATCAAGGTAACGCCTTGCGTGGCGCGGCTCATTTCGCGCACTTCGTTGACGCGCGTACGGATCATGACGCCGCCGGAAGTGATCAGCATGATTTCATCGTCCGGTTTTACCAGTTTTGCGGTGACCACCTTACCGTTGCGCGCGCTGGTGATGATTGCGATCATGCCTTGCGTGCCGCGGTTGTGGCGGGTGTATTCGCTGATTGGCGTGCGTTTGCCGAAACCGTTTTCCGTTGCTGTTAACACCGCAAGTTCTTCATTTTCGGCCACCAGCATCGAGATGACTTTGTGTCCGGAACCCAGTTTCATGCCGCGCACACCGCGCGCGGTGCGGCCCATCGGACGCACGTCGTTTTCGCTGAAGCGCATGGCTTTGCCATTATCCGAGAACAACATGACATCATGTTTACCTTCGGTCAGTTCAACACCGATCAGAAAGTCACCTTCGTCCAGTCCGATGGCGATGATTCCATTGTTGCGCGGACGGGAAAATTCCGATAACGGCGTTTTCTTGACGGTGCCAAACGATGTTGCCATAAAAACAAAGCGGTTTTCATCAAAGGTTTTAACCGGCAGAATGGCGTTGATTTTTTCACCTTCTTCCAGCTGCAACCAGTTGATGATCGGCTTACCGCGCGATTGACGTCCGCCTTGCGGCACTTCGTAGACCTTGATCCAATACACGCGTCCAAGGCTTGAGAAGCATAAAATATAGTCATGCGTATTGGCGATGAACAGTTTGTCGATGAAATCATCTTCCTTGGTGCTCGTCGCCAGTTTGCCTCGTCCGCCGCGTTTTTGCGCGCGATAGTCGTCGAGTAGCTGGGATTTGATATAACCGCTGTGCGATAGGGTAACTACCATGTCGGCCGGTGTGATCAAATCTTCGACGCTGAGGTCCTGTGTATTGATGACGATTTCACTGCGGCGTTTGTCGCCGAATTGCTGTTTGATCGCATCCAGTTCTTCGGTGATGATGCTGGTGATGCGCTCCGGATTGGCCAGAATATCCAGAAAATCAATGATTTTATCGATGACTTCCTTGTACTCATCGACGATCTTTTCCTGTTCCAGACCGGTTAAGCGCTGCAAACGCAGTTCCAGAATAGCTTGCGCTTGCGCATCGGAAAGCCGGTAACCCTGCGCTTGCAAACCGAACATATTGTCCAATCCTTCCGGACGCAGCGCATTGGCGTCAGCCATGGCGCGCGTCAGCATTTCTTCGACCAATTTGGAATGCCAGGTTCTCGCCATCAAGCCTTCCTTGGCGTCAGCGGGCGTTGGTGCTGCTTTAATCAACGCGGTGATTTCATCGACATTGGATAACGCCACTGCCAAGCCTTCCAGTAAGTGACCGCGTTCGCGCGCTTTTTTCAGTTCAAATACCGTGCGGCGCGTGACGACTTCGCGGCGATGGCGCAGGAATGCATCGAGGATCTGCTTCAAATTCAGCAAGCGTGGTTGGCCATCCAGCAAGGCCACCATGTTCATGCCGAACGTATCCTGCATTTGTGTTTCTTTGTACAGATTGTTCAGAATAACTTCGGGCACTTCACCGCGCTTCAGTTCGATGACGACACGCATGCCGGATTTGTCGGATTCGTCGCGCAAGTCGGAAATGCCTTCGATTTTCTTGTCGCGTACCAGTTCGCCGATACGTATCAGTAAATTGGCTTTGTTAACCTGGTAAGGCAATTCATCGATAATGATGCATTGGCGGCTGCCTTTTTCCAGATCTTCAAAATGCGTGCGTGCACGCATCACCACGCGACCACGGCCGGTGCGATAGCCATCCCGTACCCCGGTGACACCATAAATGATGCCGGCGGTAGGAAAATCCGGTGCCGGAATAATATCGATCAGCTCATCGATGGTGATATCCTGGTTTTTGAGCAAGGCAAGGCAAGCTTCCACAACTTCATTCAGATTATGCGGCGGGATGTTGGTCGCCATGCCGACGGCGATACCCGAGGAGCCGTTGATCAGCAAATTAGGTATCTTGGCGGGCAGAATCAGCGGTTCTTTTTCGGAATCGTCGTAGTTGGGACCGAAATCCACCGTTTCCTTGTCGAGATCGACCAATAATTCATGCGCAATGCGTGACATGCGGATTTCGGTGTAACGCATCGCCGCGGCATTGTCGCCATCGACCGAGCCGAAGTTGCCTTGTCCGTCGACCAGCATATAACGCAAGGAGAAGTCCTGCGCCATGCGGACGATGGTGTCATAGACGGCGGTGTCGCCATGCGGATGGTATTTACCGATAACGTCACCGACGATACGTGCGGACTTTTTGTAAGGCCTGTTCCAGTCGTTGGACAGCTCATGCATGGCGAATAATACGCGCCGGTGCACCGGTTTCAAGCCATCACGAACATCTGGCAGCGCGCGCCCCACGATGACGCTCATCGCGTAATCAAGATAGGAACGCCGCATTTCTTCTTCAAGACTGATGGGCAGAGTTTCCTTGGCAAACTGATTCATATCTTATGATTTTGTGAGAAACAACGGGTTATGATGCAGAAATGTATCTTAGTTGAAACTGGCTATAAGAAATTTGTTAATCGAGCCATTCTAACATGCTGCTATCGTTTCTCGACTAACTTTGCTATGCCCCCGACATAAAAATTGCCATAAATGAGCAGATCTGCAAAGAAAAAAGCTTGAAAAAGCAGACTAAATAGGTAACCATAACAACTTTTTCAAATTTTCCTTACCGTACCGGGTGGAGCGCTGAATTGAATTTTTCGTTTAAAATACAAATGCGAGTGTGATGCAGTGTCTAATTTGATGAATACATACTCACGGTTGCCTGTTACCTTTGTTAAAGGCGAAGGGGTCTGGTTATGGGACGATCGTGGTGAGCGGTATCTGGATGCATTGGCCGGTGTGGCGGTGTGCGGGCTGGGTCATTGCCATCCGAGGTTAACCCGGGCGATCTGTGAACAAGCCGGGACGCTGATCCATACCTCTAATCTTTTTCACATTGAAAAGCAAGAACGCCTGGCTGAACGTCTAACGGAATTATCTGGAATGGATAATGCGTTTTTCTGCAATTCCGGTGCGGAAGCGAACGAAGCCGCCATTAAACTGGCCCGGCTGTATGGACATAACAAAGGGATATCGCTGCCCACGATCGTAGTCATGGAACGGTCATTTCATGGCCGTACCATGGCAACGCTGACAGCCAGTGGAAACCGCAAGGTGCAAGCCGGTTTTGAACCGCTGTTATCCGGTTTTGTGCGCGCTCCTTATAATAATTTGGAAGCGATAGCGCAAGTGGCCGCCAATAATAAAGATGTTGTGGCGGTACTGGTGGAGCCGTTTCAGGGTGAGGGCGGGGTAAATATTCCCGAGGCGCATTATTTGCAAGGATTACGCAATCTGTGCACCCAGAATGGCTGGCTGCTGATGCTCGATGAGGTGCAATCGGGAATCGGGCGCAGCGGTAAATGGTTTGCGTTTCAGCACAGCGATATCATGCCGGATGTTGTTACGCTGGCGAAAGGATTGGGCGGGGGCGTGGCGATTGGCGCTTGTCTAGCCAAAGGCACTGCTGCCGAAGTGTTCAAACCGGGTAATCATGCCTCTACCTTTGGTGGTAATCCGTTGGCCTGCGCGGCGGCGATTGAAACGCTCAAAGTAATTGACGATGAAGGTCTGCTGGAGCATGCGACAAAATTAGGTGATTTCATGCGCAACCGGTTTCGGAATCAACTGGCCGATGTTCCGGGTGTTGTGCAGGTCAGAGGTCAGGGTTTAATCGTCGGTGTCGAACTTTCCGTGCCTTGCGTTGAATTAGTGAGGAAAGCGCTGGAGAAGAGATTATTAATCAATGTAACATCGGATAAAGTGATTCGCTTGCTGCCAGCATTTGTGATGCAGCAACATGAAGCTGAGCAAGTGATTGATATTACTTGTCTGTTGATAAAGGAGTTTTTGAATAACTAAGCAGATTGCAGAGCAATGCATTACTGATTGGTTGTTTATCGCGTTATGCAATTAAAGCATTTTTTGCAATTCAAAGATTTTAGCCGCGATGAATATGAGTATTTATTTGCGCGCGCGCGCTGGATAAAGCAGGAATTCAAACAATACCGGCAATACTGGCCGTTGGCCGATCGCACATTGGCGATGATCTTTGACAAGAATTCAACCCGTACACGCTTGTCATTTGAAGCCGGTATGCATCAATTGGGCGGTGCGGCCATTTATCTGTCAACGCGGGATACGCAATTGGGGCGGGGGGAGCCGGTGGAAGACGCGGCGCGGGTGATTTCCCGCATGGTCGATCTGATTATGATCCGAACCTATCAGCATGACCTTGTCAGGCGCTTTGCAGAGTATTCCAGAGTACCGGTAATCAATGGTTTAACCGATGAATATCATCCGTGCCAGATCATGAGCGATATTTTCACGTACACGGAATACAGAGGCAGTATAGAAGGTAAAACGGTGGCATGGATCGGTGACTCCAATAATATGTGCAGTACCTGGCTGCAGGCGGCCGAGATTTTTAACTTTAAAGTGCATGTTTCCACGCCACCCGGTTACGATGTTGATCCTGAGCGGATAGGGCTCAATGGTACTGCGCATTTTGAGAAATTTGTCAGTCCCCATAAGGCGGTGCAGGGAGTGGATCTGGTCACGACGGATGTGTGGACCAGTATGGGGTTTGAATCGGAAACGGAGCAAAGAAAGAATGATTTTGCCGAGTTTTGCGTGGACGAGGAGATGATGGCATTGGCAAAACCGGATGCATTATTTATGCATTGTCTGCCAGCTCACCGGGGTGAGGAAGTTAGCGCGGGAGTGCTGGATGGACCGCAATCCGTGGTATGGGACGAAGCGGAAAACCGGCTGCATACCCAAAAGGCACTGATGGAGTATTTGCTGCTGGGTAAAATAGATACTGCAAAATAAATTTGCAATTGGGATTCATGGGTTGCGCATTAACGGATCACAGCGCTAGATAAACGAACGTACTGAGAATAATGAAAAAGATTAATAAAGTGGTTTTGGCATTTTCCGGGGGACTGGATACATCCGTCATTTTGAAATGGTTGCAAGATACCTATCAGTGTGAAGTCGTAACTTTTACAGCGGACATCGGTCAGGGAGAGGAAGTAGAGCCGGCGCGTGCAAAGGCAAAGCAGCTGGGTGTTAAGGAAATTTATATCGATGACTTGCGTGAAGAATTTGTCCGCGATTTTGTATTTCCCATGTTCCGTGCCAATACAATTTACGAAGGGGAGTATTTGCTGGGTACCAGCATTGCGCGTCCGTTGATTGCCAAAAGACAGATTGAGATCGCGAGAGAAACCGGCGCCGATGCCGTGTCGCATGGTGCCACCGGCAAAGGTAACGATCAAGTGCGTTTTGAGCTGGGTTATTATGCATTACAACCGGATATTCATGTGATCGCACCGTGGCGCGAATGGGATTTAACCTCGCGGGAGACGCTATTGCAGTATGCCGAGCAGCATGGCATACCAGTCGAAATGAAGAAAAAGGTGGGATCGCCTTACAGTATGGATGCCAATCTGTTGCATATCTCTTACGAAGGCAGAATTCTGGAAGATCCTGCCGCGGAACCGGAAGAGTCTATGTGGCGCTGGAGCGTTTCGCCGGAAAAAGCACCGGATGAGCCAGAATATCTAGATATCGAGTTTAAATGGGGTGATGTGGTGGCACTTAACGGTGCTGCATTATCGCCAGCGAGCGTATTGGAAAAGCTTAATCAGTTAGGCGGGAAACATGGCATAGGCCGGTTGGATTTGGTGGAGAATCGCTATGTGGGCATGAAGTCACGTGGCTGTTATGAAACCCCAGGCGGGACCATTTTGTTGCGAGCGCATCGAGCTATAGAGTCGATTACACTCGACCGGGAAGTGGCGCATCTGAAAGATGATTTAATGCCACGTTATGCGGCTCTGATATACAACGGTTACTGGTGGAGCCCTGAGCGCCAAATGTTGCAAACCATGATCGATGCGAGCCAGGAAAAAGTAAATGGCTGGGTGAGGCTGAAGTTGTATAAAGGAAATGTTATTGTGGCCGGTAGAGACTCGCAAACCGACTCCTTGTTTGATCCCACTATCGCAACGTTTGAAGAAGATGCGGGTGCTTATAATCAAGGGGATGCGGCAGGGTTTATCAAACTGAATGCCTTAAGAATGCGCATTGCGGCTAACGCAGGAAAGAATCATCAAAAATAATTTCTTCAAACCCTAATGTCAGGAATATTACTGGTTTACTTGGAATAATGAATTCATAGAAAGCGAGTAGAGCGTAATTGTTTCTGCGCAGAGAGAGATAATGCCATCATTTGATATCGTTTCGGAAGTTGATAAGCAGGAAGTCAGGAATGCTGTTGATCAGGTGAACAAGGAAGTCACTACCCGGTTTGATTTTAAAGGTTCGGATGCCAGAGTGGAGCAGACAGATTATCAGCTGACGGTATTCGCAGACGACGAATTTAAACTGGAACAAATATTGGATATTCTCAGAACCCGGCTAACCAAGCGGAACGTGGATGTGCGATGTTTAGAGAAAGATCAGGTTGAAAAAATTAGCGGGAATAAAGTTAAGCAGGTAGTAACGGTTAAAACAGGACTTGAAACTGAGCTGGCAAAGAAAATTATTAAGCACATTAAGGATGGCAAGCTCAAAGTGCAAGCTAGCATTCAAGGCGATGTCGTTCGTGTAACCGGCGCTAAAAAAGATATGCTGCAAGAAGCAATTCAGATGGTAAAAAAAACGATTGATAATTTTCCATTGCAATTTCAAAATTTCAGGGATTAATTGATACTGGAAAATTTAATTTCCCAGTTTGGGAAACAAGGTTAGGATTCTAAGCTGAAAGAAAGTAGCAGGGATATGTTACAAAGGCAGGAAGCGTATTACTTGGATGATCTATCTTCGTCTTGACATATATGAATAAACCCAATAGAATCCGCTCTCTTTTTTGCCGTATCTTTGGATTAGTTGGAGATCGTCAATAATAATTACCAATATATTCGTTATTGGGAAATTAAAGCAAACAGATGAAGGATGGCTTAAAGCCATTCCAGTTTTTTAGGACACAGAAATGCCGACAATCAGTCAGTTAGTTAGAAAGCCACGTGCTGCCAAGCAAGTTAAAAGTACTGTTCCTGCGCTCGAAAACAGCCCGCAGAAAAGGGGTGTATGTACAAGGGTGTATACCACAACGCCCAAAAAGCCAAATTCAGCTTTACGGAAAGTAGCTAGGGTAAGGCTAACTAATGGATTTGAGGTTACAAGTTATATTGGCGGTGAAGGGCATAATCTCCAAGAGCACTCGGTAGTGTTAATCCGTGGTGGTCGTGTTAAAGATTTGCCGGGTGTTCGTTATCACACGGTCAGGGGTAGTCTGGATACAGCAGGTGTTAAAGATCGCAAGCAGAGTCGTTCAAAATATGGTTCTAAAAAGCCAAAGACTGCTTAAAATTAATTTAGACATCCATCCAAATTGCTAGAGAAAATAAAATTACGTAATGTAGAGGTTGCATAATGCCAAGACGTAGAGAAGTTCCAAAGCGTGAAATATTGCCTGATCCAAAATACCACAATGTCGAATTGGCGAAATTTGTCAATGTTCTCATGACGCGTGGTAAAAAGTCTGTTGCTGAAAGAATTATCTATGGGGCGCTAGAACATATAGGCAAAAAAACCGGGAATGATCCTTTGGAAGTTTTTACCCAGGCGTTGACTAATGTTCGTCCAGTAGTGGAGGTTAAAAGCCGTCGAGTGGGTGGCGCAAATTACCAAGTGCCAGTTGAGGTGCGTTCGGTTCGGCGGAATGCGTTGGCGATGCGTTGGCTCCGCGATGCGGCTAGAAAGAGAAGTGAAAAGTCAATGGATGCTAGGCTGGCGGGTGAATTGACCGAAGCAGCGGAGGGGCGTGGCGGTGCAGTAAAAAAACGAGAAGAAGTGCACAGAATGGCGGAATCAAATAAAGCATTCTCACATTTTAGATTTTGATAAATTGACTCTCTATAGCATCAAACATAACCGTAAGTTGAATTAATCGTAAGGCAATAACCGTGGCAAGAAAAACTCCAATAGAGCGTTATAGAAACATAGGCATTATGGCTCATATCGACGCTGGTAAGACAACGACGACCGAGCGTGTCCTTTTTTACACTGGTGTATCGCATAAGCTGGGTGAGGTACATGATGGCGCAGCTACGATGGACTGGATGGAGCAAGAACAGGAAAGAGGTATTACTATTACATCAGCAGCTACAACCTGTTTCTGGAAAGGAATGGCAGGTAACTATCCTGAGCATCGAGTTAATATAATCGATACACCTGGTCACGTGGATTTTACGATTGAAGTAGAACGGTCATTGCGTGTGCTGGATGGTGCGTGTACTGTTTTTTGTGCGGTGGGTGGAGTGCAGCCGCAAACAGAAACAGTTTGGAGACAGGCGAATAAATACAAAGTGCCACGTCTTGCCTTTGTAAACAAAATGGATCGGTCTGGTGCGAATTTCATGCGTGTGTATGAACAGATTAAGGCGCGATTAAAAGCCGTGCCGGTGCCCATACAATTGCCCATCGGAGCTGAAGATAAATTTGAGGGTATTGTCGACTTGGTAAAGATGAAAGCTATTTACTGGGACGATGACAGTCGCGGAATGAAATTTGAAGAGCGTGATATACCGGAAAATTTAAAGGCTGATGCTCAGGTTTGGCGTGAAAAAATGCTGGAATCGGCAGCCGAAGCAAATGAAGACTTAATGAATAAGTATCTTGAGAATGGTGACTTGGAGATCTCGGATATAAAAATTGGGTTACGTGCACGGACTATCAATAATGAAATAGTTCCGATGATGTGTGGGACCGCCTTTAAAAATAAAGGTGTGCAAGCTATGCTGGATGCGGTCATAGATTATATGCCGTCACCTACCGATGTCTTGGCGATACAGGGCGAAAACGAAAGTGGTGAAGCTGATAAACGTAAGGCTGATGATGATGAGCCATTCTCGGCGCTTGCTTTCAAAATTGCCACCGATCCGTACGTTGGGCAGTTAATTTTCTTTAGAGTTTATTCCGGTGTTGTTGTGTCTGGTGATACTGTCTATAACCCGGTTAAGGGTAAAAAAGAAAGAATAGGTAGGATATTGCAGATGCACGCAAATCAGCGTGAAGAGATAAAAGAAGTAAGGGCGGGCGATATAGCTGCTGCTGTGGGTTTGAAAGATGTGGTAACTGGAGATACCCTTTGTGATCCACAAAAGGTAATCACATTGGAAAGAATGGATTTTCCTGAGCCTGTAATTCATGTCGCTGTTGAGCCAAAAACAAAAATGGACCAGGAAAAAATGGGCATTGCGCTCAATCGATTGGCACAAGAAGATCCCTCCTTCAGGGTGCGTACCGATGAAGAATCCGGTCAAACCATCATTTCAGGAATGGGTGAGTTGCATCTAGAAATTATTGTTGATCGAATGAAACGGGAATTTGGAGTGGAAGCTAATGTTGGTGCTCCTCAAGTTGCGTATCGTGAGGCGATAAAAAAATCTGTTGAGATTGAAGGGAAATTTGTTAAGCAATCAGGCGGGCGTGGTCAGTATGGTCACGTATGGCTAAGAATGGAACCGAATGAGGCGGGTAAAGGTTTCGAATTTGTTGATGAGATCAAAGGCGGTTCCGTGCCACGCGAATATATACCAGCGGTCGAAAAAGGTTTGCTGGAAACGTTACCAAGTGGAGTATTGGCAGGATATCCCGTAGTGGATGTTAAGGTTACTCTTTTTGATGGTTCGTATCACGATGTAGATTCAAATGAAAATGCATTCAAGATGGCTGCATCGATAGCATTTAAAGATGGAATGCGCAAAGCCAATCCAGCGTTGTTGGAGCCAATGATGGCAGTTGAAGTTGAATCACCAGAAGATTTTATGGGGAATGTGGTTGGAGATTTGTCGTCTAGGCGCGGTATGATACAAGGAATGGAAGACGTGCCTGGGTTTAAGGTGATTCGGGCCGAGGTGCCATTAGCGGAAATGTTTGGTTATTCAACAGCCTTAAGATCGGCCACACAAGGTAGGGCAACTTACTCAATGGAATTTAAACATTATTCAGAAGCTCCGAAGAATGTAGCTGATGCGATAATCAATAAAAAGTAATCGAATTGTATAGAGTGTAAAGGAATAAAACATGGCAAAGAGTAAATTTGAGCGGTCGAAGCCACACGTAAATGTTGGTACGATAGGACACGTGGATCATGGTAAGACGACGCTAACAGCGGCAATTACGACGATATTGACGAAGAAATTTGGCGGGGAAGCGAAGAGCTACGATCAGATTGACTCAGCGCCGGAAGAGCGTGCGCGTGGAATTACCATTAATACGGCTCACGTGGAATACGAAACAGAGAATCGTCATTACGCACATGTGGACTGTCCTGGGCACGCGGATTATGTGAAGAACATGATCACGGGCGCGGCACAAATGGATGGAGCCATATTGGTAGTGTCGGCTGCTGATGGCCCAATGCCGCAAACGCGTGAACATATACTGCTGGCGCGCCAAGTGGGCGTTCCTTACATCATAGTCTATATGAATAAAGCGGATATGGTGGATGACGCTGAGCTGATAGAGCTGGTGGAAATGGAAATACGTGAACTATTGTCCAAATATGACTTCCCAGGTGACGACACCCCGATCATTGTTGGCTCGGCACTGAAAGCACTGGAAGGTGATCAAAGCGATATCGGCGAACCTTCCATATTGAAATTGGCGGCGGCGTTGGATAGTTACATACCACAACCGGAACGTGCAATCGACGGTGCATTTATTATGCCAGTGGAAGACGTTTTCTCGATTTCTGGCCGTGGAAC
>NZ_FNOE01000024.1 GCF_900106555.1 Nitrosomonas oligotropha
TTCCTGACGATCCAATAATGTTAAGCGAGTGCGTTTGTGTATGTTCATCTACAGTATTCTCCTGAATACTGTAAACAACGCTAGGAATTCTTACAACTGAAAAAAATCACTTAACTGGAGTGTCCGGTTTTACTTGACCAAGTCATGTTATACCACACGTTACAAACGCGCATAACTCAACAGCCCCCCGCTCTTAGGCGTATGGTACGTCGGCGGCGCCCTCTATGGATTTATGCGCTTACCGAATCTCATGGCTACCAGCAGCGCTGCCTTGCCTGCGCACCCGTCCTCACGTCCGGTTGCTCGCATAGGCGGCTTTAAGGATATTTAACTGATTGTCTGAAAGACAAAAAACCTTTATAGTTATTCTTTATTTTTCAATGGCATGTATTTGTAGCCTCCCCCGTAATGGAATGGACGCTCACTCCCCAACACGGCATTGAAATGCCAAAGTAAGTAGTGCAATAAAACCTACTTGATAAAGAGGAGCGTCCGAAATGAAAATTACAACGATTGGTATCGATTTAGCAAAAACAGTATTTCAGATTCACGGTGTTGATGTACAAGGCAAAGCAATATTGCGCAAACAGCTGCGACGAAACGAAATGGCGAAGTTCTTCGCTAATCTTGAGCCTTGTCTGATTGGCATAGAAGCCTGTGGCAGTTCTCACCATTGGGCGAGAAAGCTGAGTGAATTTGGGCATACAGTTAAGCTCATGCCGCCACAGTTTGTGAAACCTTATGTAAAAACAAACAAGCATGACATGGCTGATGCAGAAGCGATCTGTGAAGCAGTCAATAGGCCAAACATGCGATATGTATCGGTGAAGACGGTAGAGCAGCAGGCGATCTTGTCAGTGCATCGGGCAAGACAAAGCTTTGTGAAGACAAGAACAGCGCAATCAAATCAAATACGTGGATTGCTTTCAGAATTTGGAATCGTGATACCACTGTGAATATATTCGATCATGAAGCGGGTACCGGAAATTCTAGAAGATGGAGAAAACGGATTGCCTGGCATGATGCGAACCCTACTGGAAAGATTAACGGAAAACTTGAAAGAGATGAATCGTCAAATAGGAGAACTGGAAAAGCAGATTGTGCTGTGGCACCGAGAAAATGAAGCGAGTCGGAGAGTGTCTGAAATCGCGGGTATTGGGCCGATCACGGCCAGTGCGATTGTGGCGACAGTAGGGAGAGCCAAAGAATTTAAGAATGGCCGTCAGTTAGCTGCATGGATGGGATTGGTGCCCAGACAACATTCCAGTGGAGGCAAACAGAATCTGTTGGGCATCAGCAAACGTGGCGATACCTATCTCAGAACACTGCTAATCCACGGAGCAAGAGCCGTGATTCGATTTGCCGAGAACAAGGCAAAGCCGGAAAGTTGGTTGAGAAAGCTGATGACTCGATGTAACAAGAATGTAGCAGCGGTTGCACTGGCAAACAAGAATGCCCGGATTGTGTGGGCACTCCTGGCCAACAGCCAGACATATCACCCTGATTACACTTCGGCAACTATCGTTGCCAAAATGTAATCAAGGCGATTGAATAAAATCTGAGTAACAATAAATTATTAAGGAATTCTACGATTGCACAGGCAATTATGAAATGATGGCGATACTGGTAAGACCGTGAGTAGAAAAACCTGTAAGTAACACAGCACATTAATAATGTGCGACCCCGTGATTAGGATCTACTCAGCGAATTCCATCAGGGATAGAGACATAGTCTCACAAATAATCCGAATGTATGGCTGCAATCTTTACCAATTTAAAATCATTAAATGAAAGCTTGGCATAATGTGGGCGTCCATGTATGTTACTTGAACGAGGGTAGATAAATGGCACGCTTGTGCTTTTTTATTAGAAATTCTCTATTCATGAGTTACGAGTCAAGTCAGAAATAAAGACTGAGGAATATTTTTTAGAGGGTGGAATGCTTAAAACGCTTACAACACTTCAAGCAGGTCGAGCGCTAGCAGCAATTAGTGTAGCTGCGTTTCATTTGTCGAGTATGATGGAACTTGATAGATATGGTGGGCAGGAAGTATTTAGAGAATACACTAAACACGGCCATCTGGGCGTTGACTTCTTTTTTGTCTTGTCGGGGTTCATTATTTTCCTTGCTCATGTCGATGATATCGGAAAACCAGATGCATGGAGGATCTATATTTATCGACGTTTTGTTCGACTCTTCCCAATCTATTGGCTATATACTGGCACATTCGTTTTGTTGATCGCATTAGGTGTGGGTAACGCAGATACTGTTGCTAAAATGCCACAGACCTTTGGTGACTGGATCACTTCTTTAAGTTTGATCCGCTTCACCGATGCCAACCCACCCTTACCAGTTGCTTGGACTTTATTTCATGAATTGGCTTTTTATGCAGTTTTTTCTATTCTCATTCTTAATTATCGCATTGGTTTAGTGGCATTCGGCGTGTTCATGTTCTTTCCAATTATTTTATTTCACTATGTTGGAGTAGATGAGCGCACGCCTTTCAACGTTTATACCTCAGCACATAATTTATATTTTCTGTTTGGCATGGGCGCAATGTGGCTCTGTCGTTATGGTGGTCGCGGAGTAGTAGAATTTACCATCGGAACTTGCCTTACGATTTTTGCATTAGTAACAATGCCACTACCACATGAGCTATCTAAGCTTCTTCTTGGATTTGGATTTGCTCTCGTACTAGTTGGTGCAGCAAAGCTTGAACTGTCTGGGCATTTACATATCCCTTACTTGCTTAGGCTTATTGGAGATGCGTCTTACACGATTTATCTCATCCATACTTCGATTAGTGGGCTCCTACTGAAAATTGTGATAAAAGTAGGTTTTCATCAAATAATTGGTGCTGAAGGAACATACATTGTCGTTCTCACAGGAACGATTGCCTTAGGGTGCCTCGCATATTTAGTTATCGAACGACCACTGTTAAATTCACTCCGTCGGAGGGTAGCGAATGAAAACCGGCAAGATAATTAAGAAAGAGTTTTGATAGAGTCAGACTATCCACCACCAGCTTTAATTGAACAGTGGGACTGTGATGATTTTGGATTAATTTTACCGTCGATGCAAACGACCAATTCCCAGTTACCAGTTTTGCCTGTTTTGGCGAGCCATAATTTTCTTGGAGTTACGATGATGCGCACTGATCATCGTACTTTTAGATTCTAGACCAAAATCGATTTCAAGCAGTCAGCACATTGGTATTGAGACCAATTTCACTGACCAACAGCTTTAGTTATTCCTTGTCGAATCTGCTTTTTCTGTCCAGTAATTTCGTTCTCAGTTCTTCAGTAAACACTTTAAGCTAATTTTGTTCGATTTCAGGCAAGTACTGTTGGCGGCGGTATCTCACAATCTGCATCAACAATTCCCGCTCTCTTGCATTCAGTTTGTGAAAGCGCTCTTACAATGTGAGTCCAATGGCAGAAATCCGTTCTCGGCCCCTTCATAAAGCCGATCTGTAGCGATCTTCATTTCATTCAGTTCTTTGGTTAGTCTTTTCAACCCTTCGTCCCGACTTTCCTGTGCTACTTTGATCTGCTTTTTCATGTTAGATAGCATTGTTTTGACTAGCTCGGAATTAAATACTTCGTCTACCAAGACATTGAGAATCAGGATATCGAGTTTTTCCATCAGGAAGATTCGACAATCGCACAACTTGTTACCCTTACTAATATTAAAGATGCACGATCATTCTTCTGCTTGCCTTTCATTCACTTGTTAGCGAAACTCAGCGGGGGTTGATCGCTTTGTAATTTGTATAAAATTTTATCAATGAACTATTCCCGAGTAAAAAAGTCGGATATTCTGTTGGAATTAATTTTTGTTTGTGGTAAAGTTTAATTGGGTTGAGAAAGTTCTTATTTTTCTTAACCTTAAGTGAATAATGGTCAATTATTCTCATTCAAGTGTAAGCGATGAGTTTTATTGACGAATAGCAATGTTTATTTTTATACATGCTTAATTTTAGATAAGGAAAAATTGATATGAATGTAATAGCGAAGTCTTTCTTGTTCGAAATGCGATCGGAGCTAACGTGTAAAAAGAATTTGATCAAAATGAATTTCTGCACCTACACGAAAGCTTTTCCAACCTATACTGAACGCATCTTGGAGGAATAAAAATGACTACATTTATTTATGACTGGAGAGTACCCATTAATAAAGTACTCAAATTATCTTCCCTACTATTAGCACTCACTGTGTTAACTGCTTGTGCACAAATGAGTCCGTCAGCGGTTAAATCCACCGGAATTCCGAGTAACAATCATGACGCTTTAGTTAAGCATTACGAAGGTGTCGCCAAAGACGCACAAGTAAGGCTACAAGCGAACAAAAAAATACTTCAGGAATATGAAGAACGTCCTTATTATTTTGGCAGACAAGGTTTAGATGCTCAATCGCATGCTAAAGCAAATGTTCAAGCATATGAGAAAATAATACAGGAAAGTTTGGCATTTGCTGATCTCCATAGAAAAATGGCGATGGAACAAAATAATCATCAAACAAAGATGACAAAATCAAACCAGGATCGTGACTTTACTTCGAAGATCTCGGGATACCCAGAGTATTCGGGCAATTAAGATCTTTGATAAAGTAACGAACAACCACCGATATCATTCGGTGGTTGGTCTTTAATATCCCCAGTTTCCAATTTTATCTGCGTCTGGGAGTCATATTTTTCTTCGAGTTAGTCGACGAGTGAAACAGCGCACTCTCTTTTACATACGGCTATCAATATAGAATCCCGATAGATCACATTCACATGAATTTCCATAGAATCAAGATGAAACTGTACGCCGTCAAAGCAAACTAGACAGATGTATGCCTAAATCAAAAGATGTTTTAGCTCATCAAATTTTGGTTTGTTGATAGTTTGTTGTAATGCACTTGCCGTCGCGTTGCTAAGGAAACACTGATTAATTCAGCGGGCGAGATGAAGCACGAGACGCACGGAACGTAGCAATCGGGACTTATCAACAACATAGGCGAGGGAGCGGTGACCGCGCAACGAAGTGGTTCGCTCGTATCGTCCAATTAATCAACGTTTCTCTAATTCCAGTTAGGCCATAGTTTAATTATCAGCAGAGGCTTTAAATGACAAAACCATATAAAAAACCGAGAGTAATCATCTCATCACTCGACACCGAGCGGCTTGAGCAGCTTATTGAATCGCTATCTGACATGTCCTTTCCCGGCAAGGATGATCTTGAGGTCGAACTGGCCCGGGCAGAAATTGTAGAACCTGAGGATATTCCCGCGACGGTAGTAACGATGAATTCCACGGTGAGATTTGAAGTCGATTCTTCACATGAGGAATTCTGCCTTACGCTCGTATATCCCTGGAATGTGGATACTTCTGGTGAAAAGATTTCGATTCTTGCACCGGTTGGCAGCGCGCTGCTTGGGCTTTCCCAAGGGGACGAAATTGAATGGCCCAAACCGGGTGGCGGCATGTTGCGAGTGCGGATCAAAGAAGTCACATATCAGCCCGAACGCTCCGGCGAATATCACCGGTAAGCGGCGCATCAGCCGCCAGATACGAAATCATTACATACAATATATAAACAATTGTTTTAATAGCAGTTCAGTGCCAGATACAGACTGAAGCTAATTAAGTGCCTTCTGATTTACTTGTTTTAGTGGCCACCGCAATGACCACTCGCTGAAGTCATAATTGAATGACGCTACTGTTATCTATTTTATTCAACTTTTCTCACTCTTACTCCAGCCCGATAATCAGTAAGCATACCAATTACGATAATAACAATACCCATCACAATATAAAAATTCCTTGCCACCTCTTCATCTGAAAAATTAAGAATAAAGGGTATAGCTATCAACAAGGGGCCAACCATGCGCTCAATCCACCCATGCACGGTAAATGGAATTAGCTTTACTACCCCGAAAGGGAAATCAGAAGCAAGGGTAACAATCAAATGTACTACAGCAAGACTATAGGCAAGTATTGCTGATAGTTGCTCTAGTCCTAAAAGTGTAGGGGCAAGTAAAAAAATAAAGACTGTCAAAAAATCAAGATAACCGTGTATACGCGGTGAGATTACTTTCATGTGAATGCTCCTATATTAATTTTGGTCACTCCAATAGTCACCACGATCAATAAATTAATACAGAGCAATCATTGATGTCTGTTATCTACAAAACAAATTTACAAATATTTCATTTCGCGCCAAGTTATTGAAGATACTAAAATCCACAAAAATCATGAAGAGCAGCATCATTAATACAAATCTGATCGCGCGTATAATCAAGCATTCCGCGATTTCTGAAATCATTCAAAATCGTACTTACCACAGAACGGCTTGCTCCCACTAAATCCGCCACCTCCTGCTGGGTTAAATGAATTTCTAAGGTATACCCATGCGTACATCTTATTCCAAACATCTCTGCCAGTTCTAATAATGTATTTATAACGCGTACTTCAACGGGTTGAGTCAAAATAGTTCTTAACTTGCGTTCTACTCTCTGTCTCCGAGCATACATATCTTCAATGACATACCAAGCCAACTCTGCTTGATGAGACATCATTGCTTTAAAATCACCATATGCTATTCGATAGTAATTAACTTCACCCAATGTTTGCGCAGTCTCATCTATTTCCTGATCGGCAGAATTATTTTGAAAGCAACCAGTGACATCCCCTCTTTTAAGCAGATCAATAGTAATTTCACTCCCTTGCTCCGTTAAATGAGAAAGCTTCACAATACCGCTTTTTATCCAAAATAAATTGGAACAATAGTCACCTTGACGGTAAAGAAAAGTTTTTTTCGGAACATTAATTTCCACAATCGAAGGATAATCCTTCTGTAATTGATTCATATCACGTTCAAAAAATTCTCTAATCAGCTTAGATTTAGCATCGTGCGCTATAGATTGCATTTTCAATTCCATCAGAGAGTTACCAACAATGTTCTGTAATACAGATATTACTTTTTACATTATAGAGACCTTTGCGCGGCAACGCCCCCAGAGTATGAGTCTGGCGTTACAATAATGCTTTAAAACAACCGCATTGAATTGTTGATTATGAGTTTTTCGAAATACGATGTAACTCGCCGCACGTAGAAAGGAAATTTTCTTAAGCAGATTGATCAGCTGATCGACTGGAATTCAACAGGTTTACCATCATGTTCGAGGAGCGCATGTCTTTCCGTTAATACAAACACCGTTTACACAAAATTCGGGATACGCTCCTTTGCTTAGATAAGCAGAAAAATCAAAGCTACCTATAACCCCAGCTGTCTCTTCTCTTCCATCGAATTCTGGTAATTAATAGACCCAAAATCAAACTACCCATAGAAACACCAGCTCCAATCATAAACCACTGTTTGGTATTCTGATCTTCCAGAAATGCATTTTTTTTGACCAGATCAATATTTTTATTTTGCTCATGATGCAACTGCTGCTTTAACTGTTCATTTTCATCTGCAATACGAATGGGCTCTGCCACATCTGCTCTTAATCTGGCTAGGGTATTTTGCAGATCCATGTATTTTTTTTCTAGTTGGCTCTGCGCTTCCTGCAATTCATCATTTCTCTTCTGTAACGCTGATAATTCTGCTTTCAACGTAACCTGCTTATCTTTTAACGCTTCGTTGCTTTTATTGACTGCAACAAGTTGCTCACGAGCACTGGGTTGAGACATCAGTGAGCGTGTTTCTACCCAGCCAGATTTACTCTCATCACCTGCCAGCATAATCCGGCTATAATTTTTATCATCCGATAATTCTAGTACTTCAACCTTCATACCACTGGTCAAGAATTTTAAAATCTTATTACTGGTTGTAGGGCCAGTGCGCATCGGTATCGTGAGCTCGTCACTGACATACTGAATATTTTTTGCAAACAGTTGAGTATTAATCATTAGCAGACAGGCTAATAAAATCATGATTTTAAAATGTTTTTGCATATTATTATGCCCCAATTAATTTTTTAATCTCTGCGGATTCAATTTTCCACCTCTTTGAACGAAAGCTGATTAAAAACACGCAGATTGATGAGCGCAGCTAATACCTAACTGCTTGCGGATGAATGCTTTTTTTAGTTATCTTCGACTTTGGTACTAGGGTTTGTTGACATTTCACATAGGTACCCATGATACCCACAAGCCATAGCGACCATGCTTTCGTAATTTCTCTTTAACTTATCATATCTTGTTGCCACTGCGCGATACTGCTTTAGCCGGGCAAAAGCATTTTCCACCCAATGCCTGCATCTATACAAACTCCAATCCATATCCGCATTACCCTCTAATCAGGTAACTTGGCAATCAAACCGGGGGCTGCAAAGCAGTCATTGACTTCTCCACCGGTAATCTCAACTCAATCGACGAACCATAACTATCAACCACCAAGTGAATCTTCGTGGTATTCCCGGCACGGCTTTTGGAGTTAAAGTGCTAGGCAAGCTTTGGAGGGCCATAATAAACACATTTAACACTTCCAGTAATGAATCTAAAGAAACTTCAGTGACTGTGCGGGAGAAAGTTTGTTTTTTAATATCGGGGAAGTTACTTTTCACACCATCAACATTACATTTTAAATATACCGATTCTATTGGTACTGGGCGAACTATTTTAGTCAATAGAGAGACTCTCATAAATAGTGATGGACAGTCTGTGCCCCGGTTGATTTTGATACTTCTAAGAACAAGATTTAAATCGATACAATTATAAGAGTCGTATCGGACAATCACACCTCAAAAAAACTGCTACTTTGTTTTTCTGTAATACAAAAGCAGTCAATCTTCGTAACTGTAAATCGGTCGATTGAAGGTATACACCCCAATTTGGTCTGATTACAAGCTATTTGCCTTGCTTCACCATCGCGCGAAGCTTTTTTCTGTCGGCATATATCTACAAATCAACACCATTACTGCAAATCCCGTGTGATCTCATAAACTCTTGATCGTATAGTCATTGGTTTGACAAACGGTCAGTTCTTCATTATCGTCCCTCCCGGTAAAAAAGAGGTGGTCGCTCTTTGAGGTGATAGCCCGGAAAATTCCAAGGAAAACGATTATGACCAGCCCTTATCGCCAGCATCGCCGAATACTAGTCGCAAGTCTGGTGGGAACGGCGGTGGAGTTTTACGATTTCTACATTTACGCGACAGCGGCGGCATTGGTGTTCGGGCCATTATTTTTTCCAGCCAGTTCTGCATCCGCGCAGTTGATGTTGTCATTTCTAAGTTTTGGTCTCGCGTTCATCGCGCGCCCTTTCGGGGCGATTTTATTCGGCCATTTCGGTGATCGAATCGGGCGGAAATCCACGCTGGTTGCGTCATTGATGTTGATGGGAGTATCGACCTTGCTGATCGCGTTCCTGCCAACCTACGCGATGGTTGGATGGGTTGCGCCTCTACTGCTGTGTATCCTGCGCTTCGGGCAAGGGCTTGGTCTTGGCGGAGAATGGGGCGGCGCGGCGCTGCTGGCGGTTGAAAATGCCCCCGAGGGGTGGCGGGCACGGTTCGGTATGATTCCACAACTGGGCGCGCCGATCGGATTCATTGCCGCCAATGGGTTGTTCTTGTTGATCGGCATGGGGTTGAGCGAAGCGGAATTTGCGGCGTGGGGATGGCGCATACCGTTTTTGGCCAGTGCAATCCTGGTCGGTCTTGGTCTGTGGGTGCGATTAAAGATCAACGAAACACCCGAATTTGCGCAAGCATTGGCAAAGGACCCGCCGATTCCAGTGCCCATCGGCGAACTGATCCGCAATCATGCGCTTGTCACCTTCGCCGGGACTTTCGCGGTGGTCGCTTGTTTTGCGATTTTTTACCTTTCTACCGCTTTCGCACTCGCTCACGGAACGGTTGCCTTGGGATACAGCCGTGAAGTTTTCCTGACTACCCAGCTTTCTGCCATTCTGTTCCTTGCGCTCGGCATCATCGTCTCGGGTATATGGTCCGATGCAACCAGCGCGGCGCGGGTATTGACATGGGGATGCGCGGCAACCATTGGCATGGGATTACTATTTGGCCCGTTATTGGGTTCGGGGTCGCTATGGCTGGTATGGACAGCACTATCGCTCGCGCTATTCGTAATGGGCTTTGTCTACGGCCCGCTCGGCGCATGGCTGCCATCGCTGTTTCCACCACGGATCCGTTATACAGGCGCTTCATTGGCTTTTAATGCGGGCGGCATCCTGGGTGGAGCAGTCGCTCCAATCGCCGCACAGGCGCTCAGTGACTTTGGCGGTACGTCACTCGTCGGTCTTTACTTGACCATTGCCGGAGTGTTCAGTTTGGTTGGGTTAAAGCTGGCTCGACGGTTTTAAAAATTTTGTCGTTTGCGCAAGCAAGCGGTTTTGTTCCATTCTTGCAGACGGGATACAATCCCGGCATGCAGATGCTTTAACGATAAACAGAAATCCCGCTCAGGCTAATCAGTGTTAATTTCCGGCTATACCGAAAGAAATCTCGCTTAGCGCATGTTAAGTCTTCGCATTATAAAATGAGTATTCCCGCCGAGTATTGGCTGCATCATGCCATCTTCTATACAGCGCTGTTTTTGATCCATTATGTGTGTGGATTACTCGTCATTCATCGAAATTTTAGAGTCAATTACACAAGAAAAATCAATCATTTTGCATTTTTCTTCCTGCCAACTTTACTGTCGATGGTCATTGACTACCCCTATAGCGCAGCGACATTTTTCATCGATTTAGTCTGTGCCATTATTTTTCTAACATTTTTCATAGCACCCGTGCGCAATAGGGTCAGGGTGTTATCCGTGATGTTTTGCTCGTTTGACCGGCCGGAGGACAGGCCATTAACGCTGACTTGGCTTTATACCCAGTTTATCGCCAGCTACTTGGTGCTCATTCCCTTGCTGGCCTACTTTGAAAGTCATGCGCTGCTGCCGGTTATCATGATCATCATTATTGCCAATGGCGTCGGCGACGGTCTTGCCGAGCCGGTGGGGATAAAATTCGGAAAAAGAAAATATACCACTTATGCGCTTTTTACCCAGGAAAAATACGTTCGTAGTTATGCCGGTAGCGCATGCGTATTCATCACAACTTTTATCGCAATTTTAGCTTTCCACTCCTATTTCAGTCCGATCCAATTCATCGCCGCTGTGCTCACGGTGCCAATTCTGATCACCCTGGCTGAGGCTTTTTCTCCGCATACCTGGGATAGCCCGCTCATCTACGCGGTTGGCGGTGCGTCGCTGATCGGTATTTTGCATTTTTTGTAATACGCTGATGCGATTGCTAGCCGTTTATTGCCGGTAGCCGCATCGACGAATTATGATCCATTCCAAACAATTTCAAATATACTGTGATTCAGCTTCATGACGGGAGTGATCCGGGATACTTCTTCTACGCATCTGCCCGATTAGCCCACGCAACCTGTTAAGGTTTGAACTATCATTGATTGATCCATACGTTTAATCAACTTAAAACCAAGGAGTTATCCATGTCATTACGCATTAATGATCAAGCACCCAATTTTCAAGTAGATACCACGCACGGAAAGATCGATTTCCACGAATGGATTGGAGACAAATGGGCGGTACTTTTCTCACACCCTAAGGATTTCACGCCCGTTTGCACAACGGAATTAGGTTATATGGCCAGCATCCAATCCGAGTTTGATAAACGGAATACTAAAATCATCGGGCTGAGCATTGATCCGCTTACTGACCATGAGAAATGGCTGAAAGACGTTGAAGATGTCGGCGGATCGCCCATTCGCTACCCAGTGATCGCGGATACGAACCTGCACGTCGCCAAACTGTACAATATGTTTCCCGCGGATGAAACGGGCTCGGCGGAAGGGCGGACTGCGTTGACAAACGCAACCGTGCGCTCGATCTTCATCATCGGCCCCGATAAAAACATCAAACTGATGATGACTTACCCCATGACGACCGGCCGTAATTTCAATGAAATTTTGCGAGTGCTCGATTCCATGCAGCTAACCGCGAAACACAAAGTGGCAACACCGGTGAATTGGCAGCAAGGCGACGATGTCATCATCGTGCCTTCGGTCAGCAATGAAGAAGCGCAGAAGATTTATCCCCAAGGCTGGACAACACTAAAACCCTATCTGCGTAAAGTAAAACAGCCTTAATTCGTTGATCACGCTCACGCTATTCTGTTGAACAACATAGTCAATTCGATGTTTTATCAGGATAGCGTGATCAATACAATGTACTCACTGGGTGGCAAATTGATGCATCTGTTCTAGCGCATCGGTAATATGTTCACTGGCGATATCGGTATGCCCCATTTTGGCATGGTTGATCGCCTCGACCAAATGCCGGATGGATTCGGTGATGGGTCTCCTTCCCTTGTCGTTTCCGCCTTCTATCGCTTCAGCTTCAGCCTTCTTGGCATACTCCAGACTTTTCTCCGCGTTTTGAAGAATATGCTCGGCATGCGCTTTATGCGTTCTCGCCCTTTCCGCATGCTTGATCGCTTGGATCATAGAACCTACCCCTTCCCCTCCGGATTCAGTTTTGTTTGCATAGCCTGATGCATTGATTCCATTACTGAATAAAAGTACCCCGGCAGCCATTGCTAAGATCGATAAAATATTTTTCATGATATAAGAACCTCACGGATTGTTGATCAAGGTAAAACATACACTACCACTTCTTACCGGTTAAATACGCTTCTCACCAGAATAATCACCGCTTTCGACAGGTTCCGGAATAGTGAATACCATTAAAATTAGTCTGTTATCCGTGAATTTCCGAATTCACGATTGTATGAATGCGACAGATCTGTCATGCTGAAAATAATAAGAGTGCCAAGTTAGGTATCGTTCTGACCCCCTACTCGTGAAGGAGAATAAAACATGTGTTTCTCATTTTCAAAGATTTCCCGGTCACACAACTGGAACTGGGATGGAGAGCGTATCGTTCATGAATCCATCGTTCCTTCATCGCGCCCCCCGGTAGGTCACAGCAAAGGCAATTACGATATTGATGTGCGGGAATTCCTAGTGAGCGAGCGCAATGTGGTGATGCGCCGCACCTTGGAAAAGGAGATTAAAAAATTCATTGCCAAACTACCGCACGCCAGTTGGGAGTTTTTCCGCTCCAGAGATCCGGGATCGTTCGATTTCCGGGCAAATGTCATTGCCGAGTTCGTTGCCAAGGAAATCGAATACACACCGACAAACGGTCTCGATCCGTGGCAGTTTCCGGAAGAAACGCTTGCGCTTAAATCGGGCGATTGCGAGGATCGTGCATTACTGATCGCATCGTTATTGCTGGCCAGCGGCATCAGTTCGTTCAATGTCAGGGTGGCGCTGGGGAAATTCAGAACATGGACGAAAGGAAAACAGCATGACTTCGATCATGTTTGGGTCATGTACAAGGATGAAGCCGGTCACTGGCAAGTCATCGAACCCGCTCATGCGAAAAAAATACAAAAACAGACTAAAGTCAAAAAAGATCTGCCGGAGCAAGCCGAGTATGTGCCTTTCTATCTGTTCAACGACGTGCACTTATGGCAAACACAGCAGCCCTCCGTGTATAAAAAGAAAATATCGGAAGATTTAAAACGCGATTGGTCGAGCCTGCATCCGGAATTTGCCGGGTGGGTCCATAAAAGTGTACTGAATAAAGCGCTCTCAGCCGATATTTGCCCGCCTTGGGTTTTAAATTCGCTCAACCGGCATTTCACCAGTGTTTTATGGCAGAAAAGCCTGACCGTTGACGATGTCGACCTACCCGGATCTTACGATCCAAGGGATCACTTCGATAATGGCTACATCACCGATGGCTGGAATTTAGTTAAAGACCGGCTGGCGCAATTTGAGCAAGAGAGCCTGAAAAACCTGAATGCATTTCATCTCGCTGCACATGCGATAGCCGATTTTTACGCGCACACCAGTTATGGCCATTTCGGATCGGTGAGCAATGGCAATTTGCAGTTATTCGATCCCGATCATCCGGATGCCAGTCTAGCGCAGAAACCCGATTACGGTTCAGGATCATCCTTCGATTTTCAGAATTTTTCCCGGAACACCAATTTAAATAAAGGAACAGCAGCCGATGCCGCCCAATATTGGCAAGGGCAAATCATTTCCGGCCGCTATGCGCAAAAAGGCGATACTCACGGTGCCGCCGAAGCACTTACGTTCATTCCGCCCGATTTAGTGAAAAAGAAAGACTTTTCGGGGCGTGGATTACTGCCGCATCACAATGAGATCGCGGTCGATGAAGACACGCGCGGCAAAGCGCATATCTTGTATACCGGCAATAAAGCGTATTCGGAACAATACCAGTTACGTTACGATGCCGCGGTGAGACATATCCGGGATGCTTTCGTGAAACACTGGAAGCCGTAGAAAAACTCAGAACAGGTTACCAATGACCGGGCACAAACTATTTTACTGTGCCCGGATCTCCATCGCGTAATTCATCAATTATTACAAATACTTAAACATTGCGGAAACGCCTACAGAGCCAATCCCCGCGAAGAATATGATATTCTTCGGGTTATTATTTTAATAAAAAAGGAGATTACTCGATGAAAAATACCCCGAAAAAATTTGCAATAGGCATCTATGCCATAATTCTGTCCAGTAACTTCAATCCTGCTTTTGCCGATCTAAGCAGCGACACCGAAACCTTATTGAATTGGGCCGAAAATACCTATCCCGCGTATTTTCCCAATCATCAAGCGACGCAAAGCATCGAACCCTGGCTGTTCCGCTTTTATCCGGATACCGGTATTTATGCAGGCTTGAACAAAGGCGACAATAAGGTTTACGTCATGGGCGGGCCGTGGGGCGACAATCCAACCATCGTTTCACCGTTAGCGGATTTAATCGCTCAGATCAACAATTCCGGCGGCAACGGCAGTATTCCAGCGTGTAACACCGCCAACGCGCCAGCCGGATTAACCTATACGCAAAGCGGCAATGTCGTCAACGTAACCACCAACGGCCAATGCATTCCGATCCCCGACAGTAATAGCTTTTGCCAGACACCGCAACAGACCGCCGCGTCCGGAGTATCCATGCTGACATCGACCAACGTGACTTCCTCGGCGATCAACGGCATCACCATTTCGATTCCCGGCATTCCCAATCCGTTTGAATCCTTCGCCAGCAGCTTCGCCAGCGGCAAGCATTGCACCGTCAACGCTCCCGCCGAAGCAACCAATCTGATTATCAATTCCGACACTTGCTTCGACATCACCAATTCATTCGGCAGCCTGCCCACAGGCATACCAGGCGTCACCATCACCCCGCCGGTAACCTTGGCGCTTAAAGACACCGTCACCAATCAAACCGTCGCCGATTGCTTCGCAACCGACGCCGAATCGATCTACGATGCGTTCACCAATGAATTTTGGATCAAGCAAGACGGCAGTTTCGTCCAGATTCATTGATTTAAAAAAATTTAACCAATATCCGGATCGCTCGATAAGTTCGCGATCCGGCACAAACCACACCCATTAGTTACGTTCGTGGTGAGCCTGTCGAACCATGAACGTAATCAGTGCATGCGGCCATCTTTGAAGATTGCCGGGAAGGCATGGTTGAAATCACAACTTCACACGCATCTATTGCGAAAGAATGAATTGCCAAGCACGAGAGCATTACCATTATTAATACCGGCGACGACGTTGCTTACAAAAACCCCGGTGCCATCAGGCTCAAACAATTTTGCACTCACACATCCTCTGTCGATGAACCTCAGCAACTCCCTCAGTGTCGAAAATTTGTCTCAATTACACCTTAGAGATTCATCATGAAAAAGATTATCGCGGCAATCGCCGGTTTATTATGTATTCTGACAGCCTATGCAATGGAGAAAAACGTGACACCTATCGATCGGAATAGCACTATCAAAACGGATTACATCGTCTTGGGAATGGGCTGTTTTTGGGGCGCCGAAAAGCGCATGGGAGAGATCCCGGGCGTGCTCGACGTGGAAAGCGGTTACGCAGGCGGTGATCTTCCCGGCGTCGGTTATCAGCAGATATTGAATCATGAGCGGATGTTAAGCGCAGGCCGGACAACGGCGCGCAATCATGCCGAAGTGATCAAGGTCACTTTCGACCCGGCAAAAGTCACGCTCGAAACCGTTCTGGCGAAATTCTGGGAAAACCACAACCCGACGCAGGGCGACCGCCAAGGCAACGACGTCGGCAGCAATTACCGCAGCGCCATTTATTATCACGATGCAGCCCAGCAAGACCTGGCGCTGAGTACTCAAAAAGTTTATCAGCAGGCGCTGAATACCGCCGGATATGGCCTAATTACCACTGAAATTCTACCGCTGAAAAATTACATCACCGCCGAGGAATATCATCAGAATTATCTGCAAAAAAACCCCAACGGCTACTGCGGCCTCGGCGGCGCGGGCGTGAAATATCCCGCATCCAATCCGAAAATTGCACAAACCAATGTCGCAGCCGATGCAGCAACGGCTACACGCATGAAACCGCTGGACGGCAAGGATTTGAACTTTGCCCAGCAGTTGGTCATATTCGAAGCCGAACAGTGCGAATTCTGCAAGCAATTTGACGAAGACATCCTCAGCCGCTGGCAATCGGAAGTGCCGGTCGTGGCCACGCTGAACGCCAATCCGCCTACCGGATGGGTGCTGGAAAAACCGCTGTTCGCCGCCCCCACCATCGTGCTGTTCCGGAACGGCAAGGAAGTCACCCGCTACACCGGGTATAACGGGGAACACACCAATTTCTGGAAATGGCTGGGTTTTCAATTGCTATCACCGGAACAGCAGAAGGTCGCTTTTGCGCAAGGCACCGAGCCACCGTTCACCGCGACCAATTTGGATGAAAAACGCCCCGGAAAATTTGTCGACCCGATCACCGGCGCCACGCTTTTTCTCAGCCAGGCAAAATTCAACAGCGGCACCGGCTGGCCGAGCTTTTTCGATCCTGTCGAAGGCTCGGTAACACTGCACGACGACCATTCACACGGCATGAACCGCATCGAAGTCCGCAGCGCCAGCTCCGGCATCCACCTCGGCCACGTCTTCGACGACGGCCCGCCACCAAGCTATAAGCGCTACTGCATCAATGGTAATGTGTTGAAGTTTGTTCCGGATTGATTCGATGACTCCGTTGAGTAAATGGTTCTGCGACTTCAAGAAGTGCTGGGAAGGGGAAAAACTAAATGATAAGTTGATACCTTAAATCAGGAGTTTTTAATTCTGAAGTTAATTTAAATAATATTCTGTGAAGCATGATGAATTCTTCCATTTATGAATCATCGATTCTTGGGAAATTTGGAAAAAACAATTACCCTCACTGTCCTCGGCCGAAGGACTCCCTTCGCAGTAGATAAGTCCCCCGGTATCACTCATTCTGTTTGCTACTTACCTGTATTGTAGTACTGGATACAATCACCCTGATTTTTGAAAGGTGATGAGTCAGTGCGTGTCAGAGCACGCCAACCACCGTTCTGGCAGACATCAAACGATTTGCCTATGTCCTGCACAACCAAATCGTCGAATGTTGCCAGCGTTTCCCATACTCCCCCTAAGCCGATGCCACCTGCTGGAAGTGGATTCGGATCGGTGTAATCCATGTATCGCGTGCCATTCAGAAAAACCTGAAAATGGCCTCCATTAACCACAACGTTGACATCGACGGGGGTGTCTACGGGGGAGAGAGAAGCTGTGCTCACTATGTTTTGGGGACACCCTCCCGCCGGGCAGTCTACGCGTTGAAGTGAGATGGTATCAAACTGGGCCAGTTCTCCAGGTGCTAATATAGCAGGACCAGACTTATCCAGCCAGAGAATGTACCCTTGCCCAATAAATCCAATGCCGCTTGGGTCAAAATTAAAACTCTGCGTCGGAAAGAAGAGCATGGTTTCGTGCCAACCTTCAATGGGTTGCACTTTTACGGACATTTTAAAATTAGTCCATTGCGGATTGCCATTCGGGATCACCATGGAGCCACGGGGCCAATCCCCACTATAGCCTCGTGTGTTGAGTCGCTGATTATCAATCCAGGCCTCTCCACGTATTATGGTGTATTTGTTCAAAGAACTTGCGTCATTAAAATGATCCTCGAACAAGATTTCCGCCTGTGCGTTAGGAACTGAAACCAATCCTCCGAAAATGATAAACAAACCTGCAATGATTCCCCAAAGAAAATTCCCTTTCGTTTGGATCATTTGTGCATATGATTTACTTAACATAACCTTTCTCCTATTGTTACGACTAATAACATTGACAATCGAATTTCAGTTTCATCCATTATGAGATGAGTCTGAAAGGAGTAGGTATTTCACTGAAAGCTGGTCACTCTATCCGAGCAAAAATATGCACGTGTATATTTTATACCTTCCTTATTAGGTCTTTCTGAATACCTTCCTCTTTTTTCATGATAGAGTACCTAATTTGTTAAATATATAAGCATTTTTCTTATTTTTATCTATAACCCGGTAGATTAGGATGACGAAAGGAATCCCACCATCACAACCAAATTAGCTAGGGTGTAAGAATTCCTAGCGTTGTTTACAAGCGGCAGCACTAACCGGGTTAATCGTAACTAACCCGATCTGAAATATTCCGGCACCCATCCACTGCTGCAAAAGCCTCGTGATTCCTCACTGTACCGGTCTGCGCGTTTCCCTGAACCAAGCCCGGCACTGTTCCATTTTCGCGCGCTGTTCCGCCGGTGCGTGGCGGCGGCAGGTGGCGTATTCTTCCGTATCCGCTTTGGCGCCCCAGCGGATTTCAGCGCAGTCATTGGGGTTGTAGGCCATTTCAAAAGCCGGTTTGCGCGCCAGCACGTCGGCCACCGACAGCTCCCACGAACTGCCGTCGCTACGCGTGTAACGGATGCTGCTCTCCAGGATGCGCTGCGCGTGCTGCTGTTCGATCTGCGCTTTGGCTTGCGCGGGACTTTGGTTGCCGAGAACAAACAATTCCGGATGACGTAGGATTTTTTCCGGCAAGCCGGTGAGCACATTGATAGCGATGATCAGGCGCATGTCGCGCGACGGCGTGGAATAATCTTCCCAAGGCCCTATAGTCTGAAAAATCGCCGCGCCGCCGGGCATCGGGATGACACTGCGCGGATTTTTGCGGAAATATGCTTCGCCATTGTTCACCGAAGTGACGCGCGTTTCGATTTGTTCCACCAGCGCGGCCAACGTGGCTTCGTATGCTTGCACCGGATCAAAACCCTCGGGATTGATGAGCTTGGCCAATTTGGCGTAGAAATCGTCGGGCGTGAGTTGGTCTTGTTCCAAGGAATAAGTGGTAAATTCAGGGTGACCGCTCAGTTCATTATTGCTGAGCACGCGCCATTGGCCGGGAGCAGTCTGAATTAACGGGCGGAACGCCTTGAAACCCGGCCCGGCGTTGGCGGTGTTGGCAAACAACAGGGTGCCTTCCCACACGCGCTTGCGCGTGACCGAGTTGTCCGGTTGCGCATCGACGGCCAGCAGCACGCCGGGATTATCCGCCGTCTGCGGCACCCATTCCGCCAGCACTAGAATATGCCCATAAGGATCGGCATACACGGTGCCCGGCCACAGCGTTTCCCGGCTCATCGAAACCGGATACAGGTCGGTTGATTCATCCTCAAGCCCCGTGCGTGCCGAACCCGAGTGAACGGTGTCCACTAGCCGCCGGCTGAATTTCGTGAAATTGCTCTGCGAAGTAATACCACGGGTAAATTCAGACACGATGGTGGGCACGCCGCAGCGTGGCGGCATCTTGGCTGAGCCGCGCCCGCACGCGCGGAAAGCGACCGGCAAACCGGTCTTCCAGGCAAAATACGCCCGCAATGTGTACGGCAAATCGGCGCAATCGGGCGTCAGCGGCAATTTATTGTCTTCGCTCAGGCCAAGATAATTGTGCAAGAAGTTGCGCTCGGCGTTGCGCAATACCGGTTCCAGCGATGTAAAACTGAGATTTTCTTCGGGCGGCGCGCCAAACAAGGTTTCGATCCAGGCGGAATAAAACGCTTCGGCGGCAAGATTCCATTCTTTGAGTCTTTCCTGCGGATTGGGTCCGTCCACGGTAAATTGATAGCAGGCAACCGGTTTGCCATCCCGGCTCGCTTTGACGCGATAGTGCCCTGCGCCGGGTTCTTCCCATGCAGCAACCAGACTCCAGGGCGGGCCGCCGCGGCGGCGCGGTTGCAGCGCTATCCGCTGGCCTTGATCGCCACTCAGCGCCAGTTCCGCCAGCGGGCCATCTGTCGATACGGCCATAATCTTGACCGATTCGCCATTCTTGGGATTCAACGGCGAAATCCAAATATGCGCCGCGCCGGTTTGTTCACACGCGACATCCTCAGCCAGCGCTTGCGGAATGCTCGCCCATACCAGAGTCAGAGTGCAAGCAAAAAAACCATTCATGAAAAAGACCGGTAAGCTTTTCATCCGTATTCTCCCGTAATTTACCAGCACCCTTCAAAACCGATGGTTAGCCGAGCAACAAACTATTTATTCCTTTTTAATCAGTGCGATTTCATTCACGATGTCATTTTCGTCATAGCGCACTTGAAATGCCATGTCATCGCCACTGAAGGTAATTTCTGTGGGTGTACCGACCAGCTCCCACAGTCCCAATGTAACGACATTCGCCGCGCCGTGCAGAAATGCCCTGCCCGCCTTGGCACCTGTGCTATAGCCCTGGGTAAACTTAAAGATTTCATAGCGCTTACCGTCGCGATATTCACTGATCACCGGCGCACCGAACTCGGAAATCAGCATGGCCCGGGATGTGCCTTCTTTTAACAAATCGACATCCTTCTTTTCAGGTTGTTTAGCCGCCATAAAAACAGAGCAGCCTGAAGCTGACAATAGCAATATCAGCAGCGTCGTAAGAAACATAAACCTTCTTAAATTATTCATATCTAGCCAATTTAATTCACGATAACCCAATCACTTCGGGTACAAATGAGGAAAAGATACCGGCCAATGCTGATCCGGATTTTCTTCTTTCTAGCACTGCATTTTACTGCAATCGTTTCATCGATGTGGGGCTACAACGATGACTTGCTAACTTCGTTGTCAATCCGGTTGATCCAGTGTACATCTGTTCAGCAATCCAGTACCCCGGAAATCACTTTTTATCGCAATTACTTTAACTGTCAGCTGGTTAGCAGTAGCGTACTTTCTTGCCACAACGCAGCATAATTCCTTTTTATTATATAGAAATTAGAAAATATTATTTCTATTTATATAAAAAAATTGCTATCTTTCGCTTCCATCAATTTTTACTACTGTGCTGAGCAATATAAATGACTACCGATTCCGGTTTGGAACAAAAAATTGTTGCAAACAATGATCCAATCAAGAAGATTCCCGTGGAGGTCGCGCAGGAAATTTTGCGCGCGGTTGCAAACATCGAATACGGTTCGATTGAAATCGTCATTCACGATAATAGAGTTGTACAAATCGAGTGTCGCGAAAAAATTCGCGTAAACCAAAGCGGATCGAGCCGAAAAGCGTTGAAATCTTAATCACCTGAACAGCTTAAGAATCTTACTGACAAGACAAAGCTGATCACAAAAAATGACACCGACCAGTACCTCTGGAGGTTAGAAAACAAAAAAATCAGTGACTCAACCGGATTTCCGGAGGGCTCACCCAGGAGAATATAGTGAAATTTCATTGGTACTTATCGAGAATTATGACATTGAGCGCACTGACTATCAGCTCCACTCAAGCATTTTCCGATCAAAAAACAACGCTTGATTTTCAAGCAGCGCAACAAACCATTCTGCAAGTTGTGCAGCAAATGCCGGATGAAACGGCTAAGTCATCAGCTGGTAAAGGATTGCCCGCCATCGTGCCGGAAACAAAGGCCGCCGAGGCAAAAAAATCCATCAGCTATCATCAGCGCTCCAACAGCTATGCCACCAATCCGGATTCCGATCCGCCGCGCTATGTGCGCCGCTTGAGCGATATCGGTGTTGAAGCGTTTAAAGATGTCACCTGGCTGGAAATCGGACTGGAATCGCGCATGCGCTACGAACATCGTCATAACGATATCCGGCGTATCGAAGGCGGAAACGACGATCCTTTTTTCTTGCGTCAACGCGCATGGATAGGGATCAAAGAGATCCTGGATCCATTCCGCTTTGCGGTCGAATTTCAAGATTCCCGGATTTATAACAACCGGTTTGTATCGACCGACCAGGAAAGAAACGAGTACGACCTGCTCAACGCATACGGCGAACTGTATTTCAAAAAGGCGCTCGGTGCCGATGACCGGGGTAATGATCGACCGGTTCGATTCCGTGTCGGCCGCATGGCTTATGAAACAACCGATCGGCGTTTTATCGCGCGCAATGAGTGGCGCAATACCACCAATACATTTGAAGGTTTCCGTCTGAATTTAGGTCGCGAAGCCAACGACTGGGAGCTGGACTTATTCGGTATGCAGCCGGTGCGCCGCTTGCAAACCAAGTTTGATGAAGCGAATGATAATCTCTGGTTCTTTGGCGGGATCGGCACTTTGCGCAAATGGTCTGACATCGCTACCCTCCAGACTTACTACATGGGGCAGAAGCAAACAGGTGATCCGAATGGTTTCACAGCAACCAACCGGCTGGACCGGGAAATTCATATGCCTGGGTTTCGTGTATATGGCAAGGCGAGCAATATTCTCGATTTCGATGTCAGCTATAACCATCAGCTAGGATTCAGTGGCCCTAATCGCGTGGATGCGCATGGATACACCATCGAAGTAGGAAAAACATTTGACCATGCCTGGAAACCACGGATTGCTCTGTTTTATGGTTATGCCAGCGGCGATAAAAATCCCAATGACAATGTCGACAACCGCTTTGACCGCTTCTTCGGATTTGCGCGGCCTTGGTCGGCGGATCACTATGTGATTTATGAGAACTTGAAAGCACCGAAAATACGCTTTGAATTCAGCCCGACGCAGAAACTCGGATTTGAAGTCGGTTATGGCGCCTATTGGCTGGCCAGCAGCAAGGACCGCATGTTCGATATTCTCGATGGCAACATCAGCAATACCATCAAAGATCCCGGATTCAATCGCGACCGCACCGGGCAGAGCGGTGATTTCGGTGGCCATGCCTTCGAAGGACGCATACGCTATCAAGCCACATCGCGTATCAGCACTACTCTCGGTTACACCCATTTCACTGCTGGAGAGTTTGTAAAAAACCGGATCGCAGCTACCTCTTGCGCAACCTTGCACAAGCACCCTTGCACCGATCAACGCTCAGGCAACACGGATTTCTTATATTTTGAAGTGCTTATCAGCCTTTTATAAACCCTTTTAAATCATTAGTGGAGAAAATTTTATGAACATCAAAACATGGCTAGCAGCAAGCTTCTTGACCGTCGGTTTGATTGCCGGCAGTAATGCATTGGCGGACAAAACCTTGCTCAATGTATCCTACGATCCAACTCGCGAGCTCTATCAAGAATTCAATGCGGCCTTCGCCAAATACTGGCAAGCAAAAAACAACGAAAAAGTCACGATCCGGCAATCGCATGGCGGCTCTGGCAAGCAAGCGCGTTCCGTCATCGACGGCCTCGAAGCCGATGTAGTGACACTGGCATTAGCCAACGATATCAACGCTATCTCCGAAAAAGCCAAATTGCTGCCGGAGAATTGGCAAGCGCGATTGCCATTCAACAGCACGCCGTACAACTCGACCATCATCTTTCTGGTGCGCAAGGGAAATCCCAAAGGCATAAAGGATTGGGATGATCTGGCCCGTCCTGGCGTAGCCGTGATTACCCCGAACCCGAAAACATCCGGTGGCGCGCAGTGGAATTATCTGGCGGCATGGCAATACGGCAAACGCAAATTCGACGATGAAAGCAAAGTGAAGGAATTCGTCAGCAGCATTTATAAAAATGTACCAGTACTGGATTCCGGCGCGCGTGGATCAACCACCACATTCGTGGAGCGCGGTGTCGGCGATGTATTCATTTCCTGGGAAAACGAAGCCTTTCTGGCGCTGAAGGAATATGGCGCGGATAAATTCGAAATTGTCATTCCATCGCTGAGTATTCTGGCGGAACCGCCGGTCGCGGTAGTTGATAAAGTGGTCGACAAACGCGGCACACGCCAAATTGCGGAAGCGTACCTGGAGTACCTCTATTCCGAAGCAGGCCAGGAAATTGCTGCCAAGCATTTTTACCGCCCTACCCACGCGGGAGTCGCCGAGAAGTATGCCGCCAAATTCCCCAAGATCGAATTATTCAAAATCGACGAGGCTTTCGGCGGGTGGAAAAATGCACACAAAGCCCACTTCGCCGATGGCGGCACGTTCGATCAGATTTATCTGAAGTAATGACAACATAGCGCGCTACGGCGCGCTAATAAACAAAAAGGATTCAATATGACCGTTCTTATCGTTGGTGGAGATTACGTGACATCGTTCAAGCAGCTGATTGCCACGCAACACAATGCACGCATCGAGCATTGGAGCGGCCGCGCAAAAGGCTTTAACAAGCGGCAACTTCCACATGAGACACAATTGATCATCGTTATTTGCGACCTCATTAATCACAACTTTGCCAACTCGATCAAAGATCAAGCGAATCGGAATGGTATTCCGCTCGTTTATTGCCATCGTTCTGTCAATGAGCTGAGGCGCAAATTAAAGGATATCTACCCAACCGATAAGGGCAGTTGTTGTAACAGTTTTTGTGAGCAAAGAAATCTAACACGGAAGTACCACTAACAAGTTCAATTGCAGCCCATAGAAATATCTTAAGCCTGTAACAGAACCATTGTTTTTGTCTATGCATAGCAGCATTCATTTCTATGGAGATGGTTCCATGAATACGTCAGCAAACAACACATTCACGGCACTCGATGAATTTGAACTCATCAATTCCGCCACCGACTACGCCTTAAAACGCGCTGACAACGGCTGGATCAGCGGGTATTTTTATCAATGCGAATTAACCAGCGTTTTTCAACCCATTTTTAGCATCGATCTGGGCAAAACCATCGCACATGCCGCGTATGTGCGTTCCAAGTCAAACGAAGAAATTGCACTCTGGCCATGGCAAGTCTTCGCCATGGCGTCAAAAGATGATCAGCTCATTGAGCTGGATCGCTTATGCCGCGCAATTCATGCGTTGAATTATTATTTCAATCACACATCCCAGTCGGACAATTTGTTTGTCGAAGTTCATCCGCGCTTATTGGAGAGCGTCAAAGACGATCACGGCCGCGCATTTGAGAACTTTCTCGACCTCATCGGTGTAAAAACCTCGCGCGTCGTCATCGAAATTCCGGCTATCGTCAATCGTAATTGGAAGCTGCTGCAGCATGTCATCGGCAATTACCGTTCGCGCGGCTACCGGATTGCCGCCAACTACTCCGGCACCAATAGCGATTGGATGGCGGAACTGGGCAGTTTGTATCCGGACGTGGTGCGAATCGCGGCCAGCGATCTGATGCGTCACGAAACCATTGCCGAGCTGGCGAATACCGTCCATAGCTTCGGCGCAAGCTTGCTGGTGCGGGACATCGAAACAGCGGAACAGTTAGCAGCCGCGAAACGCACCGAGGCCGATTATCTGCAAGGCAATCTGCTCGGCAAACCGTTATCCGTGATCAAAACAACCGAGCTGACGCCTGCTTCAAGACCGGTTAATTAAAACAAAAGGAGAACATCCATACGCCATCATCTCAATTCGTTTCTCAAGCCTGACAGTATTCGTTACAACATTATTGACTTAATCCAAGGAGAATTAGCATGACCGACATTCATCAAGGCCATACCGCATTAGGTGATGTAGCCGCTCGCACGCTTGCCAATGCTACAAAAACCGTCCCGATGATGGGAACCATCACGCCACGCTGGCTCACCCACTTGCTGCAATGGGTACCGGTCGAAGCGGGTATTTATCGCGTAAATAAAGTAAAGGACCCCGATCAGGTGGAAGTCGATTGCTCCGCCAAGGATGAACGCGAATTACCCGCGACATTCGTGGATTATGAAGAATGGGGGCGGGAATATGTTCTGAACGCGGTCAATACCGTGCTGGACGTGCATACCCGGGTTTCCGATCTGTATAGCAGCCCGCACAATCAAATCCGCGAACAGTTACGCCTTACGATTGAAACAGCAAAAGAACGCCAGGAAAGCGAGCTGATCAATAACAAGGAATACGGCTTGCTCAATAACGCCGCCAAATCGATGCGGGTAAAAACACGCACAGGCGCACCCACCCCCGATGACTTGGATGAGTTGATTGCGCGTGTCTGGAAAGAACCCGGCTTTTTTCTCGCGCACCCGCAAGCGATTGCAGCGTTCGGCCGTGAATGTACCCGCCGTGGCGTTCCACCTCCGACGGTTTCATTGTTTGGCTCACAATTCCTGACTTGGCGCGGCATTCCATTGATCCCGAGCAACAAGGTCAATATCACCGGCGGCAAAACCAGTATTCTGCTGCTGCGTACCGGCGAAAGCCGCCAAGGCGTGGTCGGACTCTATCAACCGGATTTACCGGGCCAGCAAGGCATGGGATTATCGGTGCGTTTCATGGGCATCAATCACAAAGCGATTGCCTCTTATCTGGTTTCCCTCTATTGCTCGCTGGCGGTATTGACCGAGGATGCGCTCGGCGTGCTCGAAAATGTCGAAGTGGGTAAATATCATGAGTACAAGTAATCTCGACCATCCCTCGGGCGAAAGTCTGGACGCGGCATCCAGCTATCTGCCGGATGTCGAGTTACTGACCCGCATGGCCAACGAAATGTTTTCCGCTTTGCCCAATGCAACGCCTGCCGCAGGCGTGCCCTCCTCCACGGCAGCGGCATCCACGGCCACATCGGCGCCTGCGCTGGAAGTTCCGTCATTCCCTTCGGACTATCCGCGCGTGGGAAGTTCTGTATACGCTTCAGCCATTCCATTACCATTCGAGGATGAACTCAACACTTTGCTTTCATCGGCAAAAGAGAGTTATTCCGCTGTGCCCGGCATAGCACAAACCGCTGGCGTCCCTTCTGCGGCTGTGCCGCTGCCGACGCAGGAGAATTCCGCATTGACTACGGATCATTTCAATCTGACCACTTCCCCTATTCCATCGGTCATCCCGCTACCGTTTGAGGAAGAATTACGCACACTCCTCACACCGGCGCAGAAAGCTACGCTCGCACATACCGCCATCCCGGCCAATCCCAACCAGGCATCGTCATTCTACTTTCTCGACAGCATTGCATCACCAGCGGCGGGCACGCCGCTACCGGCCTATGCGGCTGCGCATCCGCCATTCGACGTTAATGCCATCCGGCGGGATTTCCCGATATTGAAAGAACTGGTGCACGGCCGTCCGCTGATTTGGCTGGACAATGCCGCGACGACACAGAAGCCGCAATCAGTCATCGATCGCCTCAGCTATTTTTATCAGCACGAGAACTCCAACATCCACCGCGCCGCGCATGAATTGGCGGCACGCGCGACCGATGCCTACGAAGATGCGCGCAAAAAAGTCCGTCATTTCCTGAATGCACCATCCGTCGATGAAATCGTCTTTGTCCGCGGCACGACCGAGGGTATCAATCTCGTTGCGCAAAGCTGGGGACGCCAACATATCAATGAAGGCGACGAAATCGTCATTTCCTGGCTGGAGCATCACGCCAATATCGTACCGTGGCAGCAGCTGTGCACCGAGAAAGGCGCAAAGTTGCGCGTTGCGCCCGTGGATGATCACGGCCAGATATTGCTGGATGAGTATCAAAAATTGCTGAACTCACGCACCAAGCTGGTGGCATTTTCGCAAGTATCGAATGCACTCGGTACGATCACACCGGCGCAGCAAATGATCGCGATGGCGCATCGTGTTGGCGCGCGCGTGCTGTTGGACGGCGCGCAATCGGTTTCGCACATGCGCGTCGATGTGCAGCAGCTCGATTGCGACTGGTTTGTTTTTTCCGGTCATAAAGTTTTTGCTCCAACCGGGATCGGTGCACTGTTCGGCAAATTAGAGTTGCTCAATGCCATGCCGCCTTGGCAGGGCGGAGGCAATATGATTCAAGATGTCACCTTTGAAAAAACCATTTATCATGCGGCACCCGTCCGTTTTGAAGCCGGTACCGGCAATATCGCTGATGCCGTCGGACTAGGCGCTGCGATTGATTACGTTCAACGCATCGGTCTTGAAAACATCAGCCGCTATGAACATCAATTGCTGGTCTATGCAACACGCGGCCTGAGCTCAATTCCCGGTTTACGGCTGATCGGCACCGCGCCGGAAAAAGCGGGTGTGCTGTCTTTTGTGCTGAAGGGATTCAGCTCCGAAGAAGTCGGTGCAGCGTTGAATCGTGAAGGTATCGCCGTGCGTTCCGGTCATCACTGTGCACAGCCGATTTTGCGCCGCTTTGGTCTGGAAACGACGGTTCGTCCGTCTTTGGCGCTGTACAATACCTGTGCGGATATCGATTTTCTGGTCGCCGCACTGCGCCGTATTCAAAGCGGGCGTACGAGCTTTTGATGATGGGTTAATCTAAATCAACACAAGGAATTCTTAATTGAGCAGTTTCAAGCAATACAGTATTTTGCCAGGGTTCAATCTGGCATTGGGATTCACACTGTTGTATCTCAGTCTGATCGTTTTGATTCCGTTGTCGGCCGCGTTCATTCGTACCGCTGAATTGACCTGGCCGGAATTCTGGTCGATTGCCACCACCCCGCGCGTGCTGGCTTCTTACCGGTTGACATTCGGCGCGTCGTTCGCGGCCGCCACTGTCAATGCCTTTTTCGGTTTGTTAGTCGCGTGGGTGCTGGTGCGCTATCATTTTCCCGGCAAGAAAATAGTCGATGCTTTGGTAGATCTCCCCTTCGCCCTGCCGACCGCGGTAGCCGGGATTGCGCTAACCGCGTTGTACGCCGGCAATGGCTGGATCGGACAGTTTCTTGAGCCGCTCGGCATCAAAGTAGCTTTCACGCCGCTGGGGATTTTTGTAGCGCTGACTTTTATCGGTTTGCCGTTTGTGGTGCGTACCGTGCAGCCGGTGCTCGAAGATATTGAAGCCGAGCTGGAGGAAGCAGCCGCGACACTCGGCGCCAACCGCTGGCAAACCTTTACGCGCGTGATTTTCCCGGCACTCTATCCCGCGCTAATGACCGGTTTTGCGCTGGCTTTCGCACGCGCAATCGGCGAGTACGGCTCGGTGATTTTTATCGCCGGTAATATGCCGATGATTTCCGAAATTACACCGCTGTTGATTATCACCAAGCTGGAACAGTATGACTATGCCGGGGCTACGGCCTTGTCGGTCGTGATGCTGGTGATTTCTTTCGCTCTATTATTGATTATTAATTTGTTGCAATGGTGGAGCCGGCGCCGCAGCATGCAAGCTTGAGAACTATAATGACCACTACGATTACATTCCCCTTAGCCGGTAAAACCTTCCGGCAGCGCGCCACACAAGAGCCTGCCTGGGTGCGCCGATCCTTGATCGGCTTGGCGTTGGTATTTTTAACCCTCTTTCTGTTTGTGCCGCTGATTTCGGTCTTCTATGAGGCATTCAAGAAGGGCGTGGAAGTTTATGTCGCGGCTATCACCGATCCCGATGCAGTTTCCGCCATTAAACTGACGCTGCTGGTAGCCGCCATTGCGGTGCCTTTGAACCTGATATTCGGCATCGCCGCGGCCTGGGCCATCGCCAAGTTTGAATTTCGCGGCAAGAATCTGCTGATCACATTGATCGATCTGCCTTTCTCAGTCTCGCCGGTAGTTTCCGGATTGATTTACGTGCTCGTGTTTGGCTTGCAGGGCTGGCTGGGACCATGGCTGGCGGAGCACGATATCAAAATTATCTTTGCCGTTCCCGGTATCGTGTTAGCGACTGTGTTTGTAACAGTACCCTTCATCGCACGTGAATTGATTCCACTGATGCAAGCACAGGGCACCGAGGAAGAAGAAGCCGCCGTTGTGCTGGGCGCAAGCGGCTGGCAGACTTTCTATCATGTGACGCTGCCGAATATCAAATGGGGTTTGCTGTACGGCTCTATTCTTTGTAATGCCAGGGCGATGGGCGAATTTGGCGCGGTATCGGTGGTATCCGGTCATATCCGCGGCAGCACCAATACCATGCCCTTGCATGTCGAGATTCTCTACAACGAATATAACTTTGCGGCTGCGTTTGCCGTGGCTTCGCTGCTGGCCTTACTGGCATTGGTGACGTTAGCGCTGAAAACACTGATTGAATTCCGGAATAAACAACATCAAAAACAACGAGGTCTCGAATGAGCATTGAAGTGATTAGTCTCTCTAAACAATTCGGCACGTTTACCGCGCTGCATGATGTCAGTTTACAAGTGCACTCCGGTGAATTGCTGGCGTTACTGGGACCTTCGGGTTCCGGTAAAACCACTCTGCTGCGCGTGATCGCCGGACTGGAAACTGCCGATAGCGGGCAAGTATTATTTCATGGTGAAGATGCAACCGATCAGCATGTGCGTGACCGCCAGGTCGGGTTTGTTTTTCAGCATTATGCCTTGTTCCGCAACATGACGATTTTCGAGAATGTCGCTTTCGGTTTAAATGTACGTCCGAAGAAATTCCGCCCGTCTAAAGAGGAAATCCATGACCGCGTGATGAAATTATTGCATCTGGTGCAGCTGGATTGGCTGGCAGACCGCTATCCGCACCAGCTTTCCGGCGGCCAGCGCCAGCGTATTGCCTTGGCGCGGGCACTGGCAGTGGAACCGAAAGTGTTATTGCTCGATGAACCTTTCGGCGCATTGGATGCCAAGGTGCGCAAGGAATTGCGCTCCTGGCTCCGCAGACTGCACGATGACATGCACATTACCAGTGTATTTGTCACGCATGATCAGGAAGAAGCGCTGGAAGTCGCTGACCGGGTAGTCGTCATGAACGAAGGCCGGATTGAGCAAATCGGCACACCGGATGAAGTGTACGAGCAGCCTGCCAGTCCGTTCGTGTACGAATTCCTTGGCAACGTCAATTTATTCCATAGCCGCTTGCATCGCGGCCGTGCTTGGATCGGTGATCTGGAAGTCGATGCGCCGGAACACGCCGAAGCGGAAGAACTGGCCGCCATTGCTTATGTCCGCCCGCATGAAATCGAAGTCGAGCGCACCCAAAATGGCGAAGCGGCGCTGGCGGCGCAGATTGTTCATATTCTATCGGTAGGTCCGATTGTCAGGCTGGAGCTGGTGCGCGAAAACGACAAAGAGAGACACCTGGTGCACGCTGAAATCAGCAAGGAGCGTTTTCGCGAATTGCAGCTCACCAAGGGGGAGAAAGTCTTTATCAAGCCCAGACGGCTTGATTTGTTCCCAAACTATCCGCACAGCCAATTGAAACATTGAGACGTAGCAATGAAAAGCAGATTGAACGAAATGGATTGAAGACATGACCATCGAACTCAAAACACAGGGCGCAGCAGAATCAGAAATCAATCGCCCCGAAATCAATCATATTGTTTCCCAATTACGCGCATTACGTGTGGCTTCCCTGGAGCACCGGCAGCGGCTTAATAAGCCACCCAAATTGCCTTCACGGAAAGTCCTGGCATCCATCATTGAACGATTGAGCACGGCGTTGTTTCCGAATCGTTTGGGCACACCCAGCATTTCCGATGAAGGGATTGATTACTACGTAGGACATACCCTGGATGTTGCATTACGCGACCTGATCGATCAGATTCACCACGAATTGTTTTTTGTCTCTGGGCAGGAAATTGCCGGTGCGTCGATTCGTGAACATGCTGCGAGTATTGCCAGTACGTTTGCCCAGCAATTACCCAAAATCCGCAGCTTACTGGAAAACGACATTCGTGCAGCCTATGAAGGCGATCCGGCAGCACGCAGCATTGACGATGTATTGGTATGCTACCCCGGAATTACAGCGATTATTCACCACCGCATCGCGCATGAATTGAACCTGTTGGGCGTACCGCTGATCGCCCGCATGATGTCGGAAATCGCTCATTCGCTGACCGGCATAGAAATCCATCCGGGTGCGCAGATTGGCGATCGTTTCTTTATTGATCATGGAACCGGCGTTGTGATCGGCGAGACTACTATCATTGGCAGCAATGTGCGGCTGTATCAGGCTGTCACCCTCGGTGCCAAGCGCTTTCCTGTCGACGAACAGGGCATTCTGGTGAAAGGTAATTTGCGCCACCCCATCGTCGAAGATGATGTGGTGATCTATGCCAGCGCTACGATTCTCGGGCGTATCACCATCGGCCATGGATCAACGGTCGGAGGCAATGTCTGGCTGACACACAGCATCCCGCCCGGAAGTCACGTCACGCAAGCGCAAATTCGCACGGATGTAATCGCTGCGGGTACTGGAACTTAGTATTTTTGCCCGACACAAACAAAGCGCATGTTTCCTCAATGCACTCAATGGGATGTAAACATTAATTGATCTGAGAATTCACCTGCGGCTATTTTTTCCAGCAATTTCTTCGCTTTCTCACCGACCCCTGCCCCATGTCGCAGATAAGATTGCGCAGCCAGCGCGGGCGAATAATCACTGACTGTATATCCCTGCGCGTTGATTTCTTGCTGCGATATCGTTGTCACTGTCAATTTTCCTTTTCCCAGCTTGATCACAAGCAGCTTCTTTCCACTCGCTCCCACAATGATTGCAGTATTTCGATGTTGATTGATAATCACAGTTGGTTGCATTTTTATCGGTCTCAAACGGTCAATAGCGTATTACGCATACGATACCACTGTTCATCCCCCGGAATCTTCATTCACGATCAAGTAAAAATGTTTATTCATTCTCGGCCTGCATTTTCTTGACCAAAACGTACAGCATCTCTATAATCCACCCTTCGTTTCTGAAGTGACTCCAGTCACACAGCAACTTCTTATTGCGGGAATAGCTCAGTGGTAGAGCACAACCTTGCCAAGGTTGGGGTCGCGAGTTCGAGCCTCGTTTCCCGCTCCATTCTTTCTGTGGAATGGCTCTTTGAAATTTTACTTGCTGGGAATCGGATAACTACTCTTACCGGCTTTCTCCGTAAGATTAGCAAGACATTTAGAAGTTATGCAATAATGGCGGGGTGGCAGAGTGGTCATGCAGCGGCCTGCAAAGCCGTCTACGCCGGTTCGATTCCGACCCCCGCCTCCACCGATCTGATATTTCCATCGCCCGGGTGGTGAAATTGGTAGACACAAGGGACTTAAAATCCCTCGGGCCTAAAACGCCCGTGCCGGTTCGATTCCGGCTCCGGGCACCAATAATCAATAAGTTAGGCTTATTTTACCTATCAGATAATCTGCCTTTCTATTCCGTAATTCTGGGTTTGTTCCGCAATTCTGAAAATCCCCCAACCAATATTTGTGCCTTGTTTATTTGTTAGGGACTACCTTTGCCACCGACCTGAGCTTATTTGCACAAGCATTGTATTTAATCACTGTTTCTCCGGCGAGCTCTCCGATTTCTTGAAGGCGTCGCTCAACATCTCCGGGAAGTCGTATTTGATCGGCTCCACCAGACTCTCTGGAATCGTCGTTTCTTCCGGACAAAGATGAGTGTCCGCTATCATCGCATGCTTTGGCACTGATCCACATCCCACGAGTATTAGTGCGCATAGTACGCATATCATTCTTAAGTTTCGCAAGTGCTTTGTCTCGTTCATCGACCACCTCCATTGTTTTGGTTATGTTTCTTTCATTCTGTTTGGCAACGCGATCCATTGCCTCACCAAGTGCCTTTGCCTGTTCCTCTATGCGATCTTTATCTTTTTCTAGCCATTCCGCTCGTTCAGCCGCACGGCCGTCGTTAAAAATGTTGTCGTGGATGGTTGATGCCATGTGCCAGACAAACCAGGTACAAGCGATAATTAATGCAGCCCATAAGGCGTAACGGGCAAGTGTTGCGTATCCAGCCATAATTTTCAGACTCCTATAAAACAAAGAAACCGCCGAAGCGGTTTCTTTCAATGAGATTACTTATCCGTACCTGTACAGCAAGGAAGCAGCTGGCAATTGCAATGCTGATCCATTGGGAGGGTAATCGTGAACCCTTAAACGCCGCACCGATCCTTTGCCCGGCCCGTGATTTCCGTAAATCAGAAAAGGGAATATCCTTCCCCACGGCAACCCAAACTCCCCTAATGTTCTGCCTACGTGATAGCACACGATGGTATCGTCTATAGAAACTAGGCAGATCCCATTTTTTGCATCGCGGTGTATGTAAATTTCAAATTTATGCCACGCATCAAGCGTAATCGGGAAAGATTTGAAAGTTTCGCGCCAGTAAGAAAATGTGCCGTCGTAAACCCAAGGCAATATTCCATCCGGAGACGTGGCTATTACGCTTCCATTTGCATTCCGGTCACCGTCTGTACGAGTGTACAGATTCCCGTCAGCCCCTTTTATTAATCCTACAGTTATCCTGTTATCGCCGTTATACAGATTAGTGTAGCCACCCGACTTAATGTCAAAAATGGTGGTATACCCTCCGACAGCAAGATCGGTAGCGATAGATGCCGGGAACTTAAAGTAATGGCTAACATATAAATCATTAAAATCGGGAGGAAGCGGCGACATGCCATCTTGAATGCGGGAAAATTCTAGGTCTAATTGCGCTCCGAATGGTTGGTTTGTATGATCAACTCGATCTATAGCGCCGGAATCAAGAAGTTCCAGAAACAGCTCCTTTTCGCCGGGCGCTCCGACGGCATCCCTGATGGTCGCACGCCCGTAACTGCCAGCATTTGCCGCAGTAATGCCACCTGAAACATAATTATTAATTAACAAGCAATCGGAAAGGACAGATTTAAGCGCCTGATTACTGCCTCCGCCTGAAAATGGCCAAACATAACCAGTATCCGTATCAGTACCAGAGAATGAAGCTCTTCCTCCTGTTGCAAAAGCCGATATGCTAACTTTGAAATTAGACGCGAAGAGCTGGGTGGATGCCGGTATTGGAGGGTTAATAGTTTTAACTACGCTTATCGTTGCATTATCAATTGTCATATCACGCTCCTGGGCCGCAAGTAACTAATCTTGCAAAAACAAAATAAAGTCGCGCAGCATCAACCGTTGGCGCAGCTGAGAAGTGAAGGCCAAAATCAACATTCATATTGGCTCTATCCATATTTTCAAAATTACTTATTCCATATGCTGAGTGTGGATTATTCGTACTCGGGCCGCCCCAGTTATCGAAGGCATTCACTCTGATACCCAAATGCTGAATAGTAGTAGAATCGATCCTCCTGAACCGCAGCATCAATTCCGGAATGCCATCGTTAGCGGCGGCTGTTGTTGTGCTTGCGATAGGATCGTTATTCGCCATCGTGGCATTACTGCCAATATGCACATCCCGGTAAATGGTTTTAGTGTTATCACCAGCATCCGTTGATGTCCGCTCTATAACTGAGGTGAACTCCATCAAGTCGCCATCCTGCCACAGCGACCCCTCAATTGGAGAGTAAGGAAGAACAAACTTGGCCACCGATACCGGAGTGGCGCTGCGCGTTGGCGCAACGTTGTATTTGAGCAGCACGTTAATAGCGCCACCTACCGCCCGCCATCTGGTGCCGTCAGCAAATAACACATTGCCGCCAATACCTGCGTCGGTTGGTCTATAAATCAGGCCGGGGTGATCCTTGGCGGAAGGAATGTCGTAGAACGGGCCTGAAATAAACTTGCTGGCCAGCTTATTTCCATCCTTGTCTATTAAATAATCAGAAAAACCGCCTGTCATGTTCATTCGTGGGATACCCAGCGCTTTTGTTTCTTCATCAACATCTGACGGAACGCTTACTCCGAACATCATTACCTCCACACCTTATAGATATAGACCGTTCCTGTTGAGCCTGGATTGCCTACGATGGCGATTCTGTCGTTTTCGGCAACGTCATACAGCCATACGGTTTTTTTGGGGATTATGTCTTTGGCAGTCGTTGGCGTCAGGCTGCTGAGATCGCCTTGATCAATCTTGATGAAACACAGCTCGGTTGCATAAACTTTGTATGAACCGGCAGGCAGATGAGATGTTTGAGCAGCACTACCGGAAATGCTCAGCGGTACAATATCCGGTGTGCCTTTGATATAGAGTCCTTCCATATTCCCATCCTATAGATCGATAAAACCTTTCGATTTGAGCCACATCGCCAGTCCCACAGCGACAACGCCAATCAACCAAAGCGCTTTACTGACCACGCCCTTTCCAACCTCCCGGTATACCTGATCCGCCATTTTGTTTAGCGCCCTTTCAGCAGCTCTTTCGGCGATCTCCTCAACTTGCTCTTCTGTTAAATACGGGCATCCGCCGCCTGGGTCTTTGTCGCTCATCTAGCACCTCTGATTTGTTAATTAATAATCAGCCCGCAATACCAGGCTCAGATGTTGGCACCAACAATCAGGCCCAAGATAAAGCTGCCCAGCACCACAGCGCCGGTGATCAATGCCGTCCATCTGCTGCGCAGAATTTTTTCAATATGCGGATCGACAACTTCATCCGCCTGCGCATTAGCTATTTCCAGTTGTTGAAAACTTTTATCCGCATTTTTCTTGGCTTGCACGATCGCGTCCATAACACGCTCCTGCACTTCGTTCACGCTGCTGGTTTTTACAGCTTCGTGAATTTTGGCCAAGTCATTTTCAAGTTGCGTTCTGATTTCCTTCAGCATTTCCGTCTCCAAAAATAAAAAAGCCGCGTTTTATCGCGGCTTTGGTTGATAAATTCAGTTCAGTTCCTGGTCATTCTATTTTCAAAACTTTCAGTTCCTTTTTCTTGGCATTGCCACGGCCAATGGCGCTTTTGCCTTCGTTTCCGGCGTTGATGCGGAGCGTGGTGATCCATGCGCTACGGGTGAAATTCTGTTCAACCGATTCGATTAAGTAAGTTCCATCGGCTTCGTCCTTGATGCCGGTCAGTTCCAGCCACTTTTCCGCACCCACATCGGCGCGTCCTTTCATCAATTCGATACGGCCGCTCATCGTGGCACGGTTCAGCGCGGCCTTGCGGCTTTGGGCTGCGGCCTGAGCTTCCGCTGCTGTGGGGTGGATATGCCGGTCGGTGTGCTTAGGCGCATGCGCGGTGCCCGGCGCCGTTTCGTTCGTCAAGACGATGGTTTGCAGTTGCCCGGTTGCGCGATTCTGATAGCTCGCGCGCACTTCGCTGTATAGCGCCCGATCAGGAAACGACAGTGAATAGCTAGCGATATCGTCACGATGCAGCGCAATTGTCGGCAGTTCAATTCCGCTGCCGCTTTTGCCTTCCCCGCGCGTGATTACAATCAGCTTGCCGTCCTTTACGGTAGCCGTTGCACCGTACTGGCGTGCCATGCGGGTGATGAAATGCACGTCGGATTCATTAATCTGATCGGCGCGGGCAATGGCCGGATTCAACGGGCAGAACGGCTGCAACGCATTATCCCGGGCAATATCACCAACAATCGCATCCAGCGTGGTGTTTTCCCACGAGCGGCGCTTTTGCTCCTTGAGCGATGCAACCATATCCGCCGGTTTGGCGCGGATCATCATGCTCTGCGGCGGACCGTTGATTTCTATTTCATCGACCGTGTAGCGGCCTATGAACGACAGTTGCCCGTCGCCTTCGTAGCCCAGGCTAATTTCAAGCGTCGCGCCCTTTTTCGGGAAGGCGACAGCGCCGTCACGGTCATCGATCACGATTTCGCAATCATCCGATTCCAGCCCGGGCTTGTCGGTTGTGCGCAATGACAGCAACCGGTCACGCAACAGGTCGGTGATGTCCTGATTATCGGCGATGACCTTAAAATCCGGTTTCAATCGTCAGCTCCACAACTGAATTTGTTTTTTGGTTTGCGCCGGCAGATTCGGCAAACGGATAATCACGCCCGATGCAAACGGCTGAACCACTTTGGCCAAACCGGGATTCGCGTGGATAACCGCTTCCACGGTGCCGTTCAGGCTGCCGTAATGCCGGTAGCACAGCGTATCCAGCCGGTCGCCGTCAGATGTTCTGATAGTCTTCGCCATAACGCTGGAACTCTAATGTGAATTGTTGCTTGCGCGGCATACCGTCGGTAAACAAGTTGCTTTGTTCTTCCTCAATGCGGGTCAGGTACCATTGCCCGAGCGTTTCGCCGTAACCGGTGGTCAGATTAACCGGAGTCATTGCATAGCCTATGCTGCGCAATCGATCCAGTTGTCCGGCGCCAGATTTCTTGGTGAAAATGGCACCGCTGATCGACATGGTCTCCCCGCCCCTGGATACCGCTTGCAGCGCATCACTACGGGTAAGGCGGCTTTGCGCAGAAACGTTATAATTCGTTTGCCGCCGCAAGGTGTCATACCCAGCCGTGGATAGGTTAAAGTAATAACTTTCTCCACCTTGCGAGGTCAGCACCAGCAAGTGCGCGTGAGCCGCACCGGCATCCGGTAGCCCGCCGCGAAACCCGCTCATCAAATCACTTGGCGATAACGTGGTCAGTTCGATATTTTCCAATCCGGATGCACCCTGACCGAATGCCGCATTGAAAGATTTCTGCACGCCAGTGAATATTGCGTCAACTGCAGAAATAGAATCATTTATCCCGCCACCAACACCATTAATGATGCTCAGCGGATCGCCGCCGGAAATACCGGTCACGCCTTGCATAATGCGATTACCCAGCGTGCGTGCCAATGAAATGGAATTGCCGATGCTGCTTAAACTGCGCGCTGCTGTAGCTGCATCAACCCCCAAAACACCGCTAGCCAATATACTATTTGCCTGCGCGAGCGCCTGCCCTGCCGCCTGCATGTTGACAGTACCGGCGCTTTCAATCCGGCTTAATGAGTCAACAAGCAGGATAAGATTCTGAGCCGCCGTGCTGCCCGTAGTAGCGCTGCGCGTGACGATTCCCTGCATGCGCCTGGTTTGCTCGCAGGCAACGCTACAACGGGTTGCCGCCGTATCGATCAGATCATTGAACATGCAGGAATCCTAGCGATCTATTGCGCGTATGCAGCATCGAACATCGCACCGTTTGCGCTTCGCGCTTGCTTTTGTTCCAAATGCCGCATAATTTCGTTAACCAGATGATCCGGGTCTTTAACATCGCCTTGCACGGTCACCTGAATTGTCGGTGAAAAAGTATTATTCTGCGTCGCTGGCGCGGTCATCGCCTTAGCCGCAGCGGCTTGTTCCGGGTGCATCTTGTCGTACAGCCAGCCGCCCAGCGTGGTGTTTTCACCGGTCATTTTTGACAGACCCTTATCGATCAGCGGCGCAATAACTTCCCCGATCGAATAACCCGCTTGCAGAGCAGCGATACCCATACCAATTGACCCGCCAGAAAATTTACCGGCCACTGATCCAAGCATCGATCCGGCGGCTTTACCAAGCCCGCCGAAAATGGAAGTTTTACCGCTACCGGGAAGATTAAGCTTATCGCCGATACCGCCGGGAATTTTCCCGCCGCCCACCAGCGTCAGCAAACCTTGCAGAACCTTGAGACCACCCAATAATAACTTGACGACACCAACCACGGCGCCGATCGCCGCAAATGCCGCAGCCGCGAAGGTCAGGGCTTGCACGGCTTGTGGTGATTCCTTGGCGAGCTCTTCGATTGCGCCGCCGATGCGTATGATTTGATCGGCGAACCAATCGGTGACCGGCGATAGCGCATCACCCACGCGAATCATTACTCGGTTGAATGCATTGCCCGCTTCGCTCCATTTCCGCGCCGATGCCGCGCGGCGGTCGGCTAAATCCTTTTCGATCTTGGCTTCGCCGTCCGCTGCCTGAATCAGGCTCAAATTGCTTTCATGCAGTTTCTGGTTTTGCAGCACGGCCAGAGCGGCTTGCTTTGCCTGCCGGTCGGAGATGAATTCCGACAAACCGGCCATTTCAAGATAGCCATCAAGCATTTTTTGCGCCGCTGCCGGGTCCTGCGCATCGGCTATTTGTTTTTGCAGATCGGCCATTTGCGCCGCTTTTGCCGGATCTGACTGGCTCGACATTTTTTGAACCAGTTTCAAAAACGCAGTGACCGGGTCGAGTCCCTGAGAGATCGCCAGTTCCATCGAGTTTTGCAGGCTGAAGCCTTTCTTCTCGAACTTGGATCTAGTGTCCTCGGACGTGATTTTGCTGAACAAATTGGCCAGGTTATTCGCCGCTTCATCGGTACTGCCGGCCGCTTTCATTTGCGTTTGCAGCATATTGGCCAACTCAGCCGTGCCGCGTTCGCCCAAGAAACCGAACATCGTCATTTGCGGCATCAGGCTGGCAAAATGCTTGGCCATGTCTTTCGATTCGAAGCTGCCCAGATCACCGGCAACCGCTACTTTACCGAGCGATTTTTCCATCAAAGCGGGATCTGAAATGCCCGCTTGCCGCAATGCCAGAATCATCTTGGCAACGTCTTCGGATTGCGCGTTCTGGCTGATACTGAATCGCGCCATCGTTTTGGCCAGGCTGGCGGCTTCTTCCACTGCCATACCACCGGCAACGAGCGTATTGACCGCTTGCGCCAGTTCGCCGTGACTCATGCCGCTATCCTGTGCATCTTTCAGAATACCTTCGGATAACGCCTGTTCTTTCACCGTGCGGGCAATGCCGCCTTTGATGGCGATATCACGCACGATTGATTCAAAGCTCGCTGAAGCCAGTGCGGGAACCACGGTTGCCGCCACGACACCGGCAATGGCTTGGCCAGAGCGCTTGATATTCTGCATCGCGTCGCCGATTTTTGCATTCCCGGCATCCACCATCTCCAAGCCTTTTACCGTTTTCCCCAGCTGATCGTATTCGCGTTGCAGGTCTTTTACGTTGATTCCATGTTTCTTAAGGTTTTCAATGCTCTTGTCGTGCTTTTCCTTGATCTTGGCAAACGCATCGGTACCGGCAGCCTTGTTCAATTCCTCGCGCAGGCGAATCGTGTCGCCGATCATCGACTTGAAACCGCGCGCCGATTCGGCTTGTTTCTTGAAATAGCCGATCTTCGACGTGGCGGAACCGATCGCGCTGCTGAAACTTGCCGCAACGGCGCCGCCGATGATCATTCCTAAGCTGATATTGTTACCGAATGCCATGTTCAATCAATCCGCAAAATAGTTTCAACAGCGCTTCAACCACTCGATAAATTCGGGCAGTTCCAATTCATCTATTTCCGACGGCTGGAAATGGTATGTTCTGGCAACTCTTGCCATGCAGTCCCATAAATCCTTTTCATGCGGTATTCCGCCGATTCCTGTTTCAGCCTTTAACCATGTGCTGAAATGCGTTCTGGAGTTTGCCGTAATCGGCGTAATCCAGTTCCTCCAAATCAGATGGTGCGCAATCGGTCAGTATGCAAAACAGCCGGATTTCCTGTTCTTCCTGATCTTTTCCAGCCATTTTGCTGGCATTGCGAAAATCCTTCAGTTTAGGGCGACGCATCACCAGCCGGTCCGTGGTGACACCGTTAATCTGTATCGGAATACTCAATTTGACGGTTTCCGTCATTGTGATGACCGGTTTGTTTTCTTCAGCTTCGCTCATGTTTCCTCCACTTACATGCCAATTGCAGCGCGTTCTTCGGCGGCTTCATCCTTGCCGTTAATCACGCGAATGTTGTTCAAATAATCCAACTCATAAATCACCTGACCGCTGACCTCCAGCTTGTAATAGCTGGGCGCAATGCTGTACTTGGTTTCGGCTTTTTCGCCTGGTTTCCAATCGCCCATGTCGATTTCTTCCAGCATGCCGCGGAAGGTAGCGATAACCGGAACGATAGCGCCTTTCTGATCCTTGAAGGCGCCACGGAAATTACCGTTGAATGCGGTATCGTCGGCGATGCCGAAAAACGCCAACGCATCGGTCGACATGCCGCTCAATGAGAAGCTGGCCTCCATCGCTTCCATGCCCATGCCGATCTTGACCGGCCCGTCCATGCCGCCGGCGCGGTTCTCATCGGTTTTGCGTTTCAGTTTCGGCAGCGTGACCGAGGTAACCTGCCCTGCAAAACCTTTGCCGTCGACGAACAGGTTCATATTCACTAACGTTTGTGGGATCATTTCTCAGGCTCCGTTCTAGTTATTGATATCCAGCACTTCGGTGATCCATTGATTGGTCACTTCAACGCGGAATTGTGGATTTTCAGCCGGTGGAACATCAGTAAATCGAATATTCCAGTACACGCGGTCCTGTTCCAACTGGCTGACCGTATTCAGTTCCGGATCCGGGTACACCTCGAAATTGATGATCGCGCCCAGTGCTTTCAGGTCGCGCATGAAGGCTTGCAGCCCTTCGGTCACGTCTTTCACGTAGGTTTTGGTGATGGAGCGGTCCACCGCCCATTTGTGCCCGAAGAGAATCGCATCCATGACGATATCGAGTGTACGCACGCGCGTCACAAATCCCCATTTGGCATCGCTCGACAATGTGCGGTTACCCCACAAGCGGTAGCCGCCATCGCGGATGATGGTTGTGATGTGCGCGTTGTTCAATAGATTGGCGCGGCAGGTATCGTCGCCATCCAGGAATTCAACCGGGCGCGCGGTGCCGATCACGCTCAAGAACTCCTTGTTCGATGGCGACGCCCAGAAGCCATATTCCTTGTCGGTTCTGGCAAACAATCCGGCAACATAAGGCGATGCAGGCATGACGATTTCGGCGGATGTGGTTTCGTCCCAGACTTTCAATGCCGGATCGACCATGTAAACCTATAAATAGCGGTGTAAAAATGTACCACTGAGGCGCGCTAAATTTCGTCGCAATCGCGGAATAAAAGTGTACCAATCTTAAGCCTGTAAGCTGAT
>NZ_FNOE01000019.1 GCF_900106555.1 Nitrosomonas oligotropha
TATGCTTATTCTGACAACGGCAAAGAATTTAAAGGAACTGACGGCCATGCTTTCATCAAGACTTGTAGGCAGCACGATATCGGTCAGAAGTTTACTCGTGTCAATCGTCCGCAAACCAACGGTAAAGCTGAGCGGGTTATCCGCACCCTGATGGATATGTGGCACAGCAAGATTCACTTTAAAGACTGCGCCGATCGGCACATTCAGCTTCTCCGTTTCATTAATTTCTACAATACCGTTAAGCCTCATAAGAGTTTGAATAATGCCACCCCTTATGAAATACTCACCGCTTATTTCAATCAACCTATCTGTAAACAACTCTGAGATTTCTTACATTTTCATGAAGTCAATCAATTATTACAATTTTTGGGATTATGTAATGTGCCTTTAGAGGTATAGCCTGAGATACTACCGAAAGGTTCTCCTTTCGGACTAATCGACAGTACTGTACGGGTATGTACATCGGTTGTATGTCCTGTAGCACAGGCAAATTCTCCAGTACCGCCTATAATTTCATTCGTGGCGATAGATTGGAATGTACATCCCTCTTTTATACTGCCATCTTCATTGAAGCACTTAGAACCGATACACACATTTATTGATGAAGTTTTAGTAAAAACTTGATCGCCATTTTTTACCAATTGAATAACACCTCTTGCCTTTACAAGAACGGCCAAAATGCCTTGATCGCCTTCGAGCGTAATACAATTTACCGGCACACCATTATTCAGTTTCACTTTGACTTCATCGAGCACATTAATCACCGTTTCTCCCAGTTGCTTACTTTTACCACGCATGCTCATATGACTTGCAAGTCCATCTTCTTCGCTAATGATAGGACTGGCCATCAAATAACCACTACCATTTATTGTAAAATCGATTTTATCTTCCTCGTTTTTTGAATTTGAATCTTGAGAAGCAACTGCAAAATGTGCGTAACTTAAAATAATTGCCAAGGTAACCCAAGAAAGATTTTTCATCTTAAAAAACTCCCATAAGAAATATAAAAATGATGTTGTGCAGCAATCGACTCCATTGGAAATGGATTCGATTCGAGTAGGCCGTCAAAAAGCATCTTTATGGCAATCGATGAACAGTTGAGAAACGCATTATTTCGATAAATCAGTCTGTTTAATACCGCAAATAGCTCTTCATCGGCCTGCTAGGCACATCAGCAGAATAGTGTCTTGGGTGATAATCTTCAGTGAGAAAAATCACATTCCCATTTAAAATATTCATTAATTCTCAATGATTTGATTCGTTTATTCGATGCAACAGCCGAAAAACTTTAAATAAGTGTGATAGGGATTCTAATTGTCAATGAACACCCGTTGACTGCCTCATCCGTAACAAGGCTTTCTAAAAATACCCTGTTATATTAGCCACGCCGCAGAAAAAACATAACGCTCGTCAAAACCCACCCGCCCCATCAGTTCGAGATCAGAAGTGAATGACTTAGAATTCTGAGTTACCGGAATGAATGCGCTGAACGTCCCGTTTATCCAATCCATTGCAATCACAATCTCGTTCAAATGCGCGAGATATTGACGTGTAGCATAAAAGCATTTGATAGCACTCTCTTTTGCCGAGAAAATCGCATAAGCATATAAATCTGCTAAGTCTGAAGGAATACTTAAAAATGAGGCCACCTCATCATCGTGGAAAAGAACCGATAAAACCGCAGAAGGAAATATTTCGCGTTTTTGCAGATCTAGGCCGATACCCAGGATATTTGTTTTACGAGCAACAACGGCGGCAGCGGCATCACCACTATGACTGATGCTGCCGGTTATTCCCTCGGGCCAAATGGGTGCGCCATATTCATCGCGCAATATTGGAAAAGCGTAATAGCCTATTTTCTCCAACGCCTGATGCGCGCAATAACGGCCTTTACAGAAATCCGTTAGCTGGCTGAAGCCTTGTTTCATCATTAGCGCTTTTTCTTCCGCATAAAGCACATCGGTATTTTTTACTTCAATACAGGAGAAGAAACTAAATGATGTGTCAGAAAAAATTGCATCCAATGACGCATAGACTGGTGCTGTACCGCAAATCTTGCCCACCACTTCATACTCCTAGAAGTGCCGCACAACTCTAAGCTGGATATAATCGTCATTACGCATACCCGTTAAAATCTCCTTGGGAGGCGCAAATGGATTTTTGGTTGCGGATATATTGGCGAAAAATCGCGATTCGAGCTCAATCTTCCACTTCTCACCCAACCGGCGGCTGGCATTAAAACCCAGTATAGTGGCGTGTGTGTTTAGATCAACCGTGTTAGTAAAGAGAAACTCGGTATTCTGCGGATCGTTAAAAACAACACGTATTCCGGAGAAAATATCGTTATTAAATGGAGTTGGCGGTGCAAACGAACTCCGACCGTCATACAGATACTCCAGCAAAAAACCGACATCCTTGCTCCCGCCGAAAACACCGTATTTCGTGTATTCAAATCCCACCACTGCTGCCGCAAAGCGGTCTCCTTGGCCTGACCGGGTAATCGCTTCCGCTTTCCAGATCCAGTTACCTAAGACCCCTTGAACATCGATACTGGTTTGGTGGATCAAGTCATAAATTGGAACCAATCCGGTCGGCGGATGCGTAAACCCTTGTCCGAATGAAGGGACCAATCTCGGCTCACGGCCCACGCCCCAGAAATGGGCTACGCCAACATCCCAATCGCCAAAAGTTTTACTCCATCTGCCCGCGAAACTGGGTTGCCAATGACTGAATCCATCCAATTTACCTTCGCTATTACGGACGGGGGGATCAAATAAAAAACGGCCATTGGAGGATGGAAAAGTCCGTTCGCGGAAATACGGCAGGTAAAACAGGCTGAAATGACCGTAGTCAGTCGGCAAATTAAGATTCATCATCGGTTGACCGAGTTTCTCTTCACCGCTGAATTTCTCAATCAAGTCGGATTGATTAATGATATCGACGAGTTGTCTGGATTCAGTGGTGCCCCAGAACACTTTGCCCACACCCACGAGTAAATCCCAGTTCTTCTGCATATGCAACCAGCTAAACTCGCGGACATCCCAGTGTGTACGATGTTTATCCAAGCTATCGTAGCGTGCAAAGGGAATAACCGTTAAGCGGTTATTCCCCGATCCCCAGTCATGGCGAAATTCCGGTTGTATCATCACTGAAGGGTAAGCCACGCCATCTTTTTGCTGTGCAAATATCGGCGGTTCGGTGAAAAATCGAGTATCTACAGCTGCCTTTCCTGAGAAATCAGCGGCCTGTGCAAAAGTTGCTAACGCTACGGTCCAAAGTGAAAATAGAATATATCGCGCAACTTTTGCAATCATGCTGTTATCTCACGTTTTTAAGCGCGTTTTCAGTGAAATCTCTGTCACTAAAATTATTCTTGAATCGATAATTTTTGCGCAGCAGTTCAGTACTTTTACCGTTCTGCACATTGTCCATTTGTAATTTACCTGCGCGCCAATAGCGATCCAAATATTGATTATAGTCGCTGAAGGTCAGTGTTTTCAGCAGTGCGCCTTTTCTGTCATAAAACTCGATCTTACGCGGCTGGTACATCTTTTTATCCAACCATTCGATTTGCTTTGTATAGCCTGAATACTCATAAACCGGGTAGTTCTCAACCACGAAACAATCGTTGCCATCGATTTCTTCATCACGAAGATAGCGATAGCGGTATTTATCTAATTCCCACGATGAAATATCTTCAAAAGCGAATTCACTGCCAACGAAGGGACCTGATTTATTGACGGTTGCAACCCGTTTCACGCGTTTCAGCGATGGCAGATAAATCCACTGGTCATCCGGTTTGGTGCCGTGAGAAAAGGTTAATACAGCGGTACCTTTCACATCAGCGGGAGAATGGAATATACCCATTTCTTTATCGCCGTCGTCTGCAACTTCTAATGTCTTCACCACAAACTCGCGCGTGCTGACTTCACCTTGCGCATTCTTTAAGGTCATTACCGCATCGTGCATGCTATCAATATAACCATTATCGCGCCGGTTTGCCTCCGCTTGGATCGCATATCCTTTTTCTTCATCGGTTTGTGCCAGGGCGGGGAAAGCCGCCATCAACAGAACACCGCATATTAAGCTTTTAAGTTTCATTTCTGTACTCCTGTGTAATAAGTGAATGAATTATTCAAACTGCTTTTTTTTCGACTAACGAACTTGCTTTGGCTGATTTTTTAAAACCCTCGATAAACAACAGAATAGGAGGAAGCAGTACGAAATCCGCCAGCAATCCCACGGCAAATATCAGCGTTGTTAACATCCCCATTTCCTGATTGATCTTAAAGCTGGAGATCGCAAATATGGCAAAACCGAGAATTAAGATAAAGGATGTCACCCACAATGCATTGCCAATCTGTGAGAACGCGTATTCCACAGCAGCTTCGGGCAGCAATCCCTTTTGATTACGCGCATACTGATATTGCGTCAGAAAATGCACCGTATCGTCCACCAGAATACCGAGAGTCATGGCGACGACGACCGAAGAAGCCATACCAATCTGCCCCACCAGCATTCCCCATACACCGAACACCATGATCGATGGAATCACGTTAGGAACAAGGCTTAGCAAACCCAGCGTTGCAGAGCGCAACACGGCGATCAGTGTCAACGCAATGATGACCGCGGCCAGTAACAAACCATTGATCATGCTTGCAATATTACGTTGCCCGATGTGCGCAAACAGCAACGTGATGCCGGTTCCTTCATGTCTTGCAAAATTAGGCGCATTGACCTTAAGCCATGCTTGCGCGCGCGCCTCCAAGTCCAGCACTTGCTGACTCGATATGCTGTGCAATGTTACTGAAACTCTCGTCGCCGATTTGTTGACATTGATGCGATCGTTCAGATCCAAACCGTATGGCAGCGACATCTCGTACAGCAGTAGAAATTGCGCGCTCATTTCAGCGGTTTCCGGGAGGCGATACCAAGCCGAATCATCGCTATGCATATTCTGATTCAAGCGTTTGAAAATATCGGTAACCGCAAATACATGCGTGACTTCCGGTTGCTGGCGATACCATTGCACGAATGCATCGACGCGCTGCAAAAAATCCGGATCGCTGATTCTATCTCCATTGTTTTTCTCCAATGAATAATCAATCCGGTAGATGCCGGTGAGATGATCCGATGTGTAATCGGTATCGCGCCGGAATTCGACGGAAGGATCAAAATACTTCACATATTCATCATCCAGCGTATTTAACCGGATGCCAGTGGCAAGGGCGATAACGGCGATTGTCATGCCGATTAGGCAGTAATGGCGATAGTTGATCACAAAATGTGCGAATTTCTTCCATCCTTCGTTACTTCCCCATCGCGGACGTCCATCAGCTGGAAAAATTGCCATCAAAGCCGGTTGCAATACAATCGATAAGAAGAAAGTAATCACAACCCCCATGGCCGTAATATTTCCCAAATCACGAAACGGTGGCGATTCACTGGAATTCATCGTGAGAAAACCGATGACCGTCGTAAAATTACAAAACACAATGGCTTTAAAGTTCTTGGCAATACTATTTCCAATCGCCTCGTGAGGATTCACACCATCATTCACCGATTTGTAAAAACTCGTCAATAAATGGACGGAATTGGCTACCACTAACGTCAACAAAATAGTCGGTGCAGGAATGCTCGAAGGGGAAAATGCAATGCCCAGCCACCCTGTCATGCCGACTGTGGCAATGACAGCAAGCGTCATCATGAGAAGCACCGTGACCATGCCCCAGAATGATCTCAGGAAGAACCACAAAGCAACCGCGATAATCGTCAGCATGGCAGGCGTCAGGGTGCGCATATCCAATTCGGAGGATTCCGCGAATGCGGTATCCATGAGAATGGAACCGGTAATCCGCACATCCAGATCAGGATACTCAGCCCGCAGCGTATCAGCCAATTTCCTTACATACCGGGTCACTTCAACCGTTTCGGAGTCCTGATTAATACCTGGCCGCAGGATCACCACATTGAAGCCCATAACTTTGGCGTTGGGAGATACCAAGCGATTAACCAGCAAAGGCTCTTGCAGGGCGTACAATTTAATCCGCGTCAGATCTTCGGGCGTCAGTTGCGTGATATCCCCGACCAAATCTTCCACGGTCACTTCGTCACCGTTCGCATGGCTATACTGAAAATTAACCAGCGAATCGACGCGCGTTGAATAGGGTGTTTGCCAGAGATCCTTGGTCAACTGTTGCGCAATCGTAAGTATTTCCGGCGAGAACACATCCCCCTTGGCCGGTGTTAATACCAGCAATACATTGTCATCCCGTGTATAGGTTTTCTGCAGATTCTCCAGCGCGGTCAGTTGCGGGTTATCATCACTGAAAAACATCCGGTAATCCGACTTGAATTGCAAATCCTTGATGCCGTATCCAGCCATGACGACTAATCCGGCTATTAGAATCAGGATGTACCACCGCGCGTTTACAACCCATCCGGTGTATCGATGAATCATTGTCTTATCCTCTCTATAATTGAAGCAATGGGTTTAAAAATCAGAAAATAGTAATCACAACAAAGCTCAATCCGCTTTCAGCATCCGCATCGCGGCTGCCAAAGTATCCACTGTGTAAATCACTTCCTCTCCGGTCAGGTTGCAAGTAATGAAAAAGCGTAATCTCGCAGCCGATTCCGGAACGGCCGGATAGAGAATGGGGTGCACGTAGATCCCCCGGTCGGATAAATACTGTCCCAATTTCAAACACAGTACCGAATTACCTGTAATGATCGGGATAACGCCGGTTCCGGAAGCATCGCCGGTATCCAGTTGATTTTCCCTGGCACGTTCAATGAACAGTTCCGAGTTTGCTCTGAGCCGGGCCGCGCGCTCCGGCTCACGTTGAATGATTCGTGCAGCAGCAAGAGCCGCCGCAGTATTGGCTGGAGAAATTCCCACACTAAAGAGAATGGCACCGGCAGCGTTGTATTTGATATTGTCGATTAATGCCTTGGTGCCGCAAATATAACCACCGCAACTGCCGAATGATTTACTCAAAGTACCCATCCAAATATCCACTTCAGAGCCCTTGATGCCAAAGTGATCGTGCGAGCCGTAACCCCGCTGGCCGAGTACACCGGCAGCATGCGCTTCGTCCACCATCAACAAGCATTGATGCTGTTTCTTTATTTCGATAAAACGCGGCAAGTCCGCAATATCCCCGTCCATGCTGTACACGCCTTCGATGATGATCAGCACCCGCTCATGCGCATGACGATTCTCTTGCAGCATTTGATCCAGCGCGTTCCAATCGTTATGCGGAAAAGCCAAGCGCTTGGCGCCGGACAAGATGCATCCGGTGATCACGCTGTTATGAATCAATGCATCGTGCACAATCAAATCCTTCGGTCCGAACAAATGGCTAATGACCGATACGTTCGTTGCATAGCCGCTCACCAAAGCGACCGCGGCCTCGGTATCATGAATCTCTGCAAGCGCTTGTTCCAGTTCGGCATGCAGCGGGATCTCGCCGGATACGATACGGCTTGCCGATACGGAGGTGCCGTATTGATCGATAGCATTTTTAGCCGCTGCCGATACTTCCGGATGCCCAGACAAACCGAGGTAGTTATAACCGGAATAATTAATGTATTTTTTCCCTTCAAAATGGGTCACATGATCGCTAATACCTTCATGCACGCAAAAATAAGGATTCTTTAACGCCAACGTCTGGAAGATTTCCGCCTGCTCCTGCAGCATCTTGAAACCTGCGAAATCATTAAAACTGGTTGGATCATCCGTTGATCCGGCACTCCTGACCGGATTTAATACGCGTTCCGTTTTTTTCTCGTTGCGTGCAAGCAACTGCTTCAATAACTGCCGTTTCTCCGCATCGGATAAATCTTTTACCTTATTCATTAACAGTCTCCCCTTCAGCGAGCAATTGATTAAGTAATATCGTTACATCCTGTTCGGATAACCGTTCAATCAATTCGGATGATTCACCACCGTGATTGGCCGTTGTGGCGGGCACCGCCGATAGATTGGCTTTATCCGCCAGAAGCCGGGCAAGATGCTCGAGGTTTTGCCCTCGCATCAGTTCCAATGTAGAAATCCTCACCCCTAAAGCTTGATTGATTTCAGCTTGCAGTTCGGCGGCCATCAGAGAATCAATTCCCATTTGGGAAAGCGATGCTTGGGTATTAATTTTGTTGCGCGGCAAACGCAGTGTTTTTGCGACCAGCTCATTCAATAAATCCTCCAGTCTGACCTGCTGTTCTTCTGGCGATAGCACACTTATTTCCTTAGCCAGTGAAGTGACAGCCGCCGCATTTGCAACAACATTGGCAAGATGCCGGAAACGTAGCGATTGCCCGCCCGTTGGCTCAAACTCCTGCCAGCGCGGCCAGCTCACATCCATTAATCCGTACTGAGCAACTTTTTTATCGTGCAGGAATTTCCAGCATTCCAGCGCTTGTTTGGCCGGGAGCGTATTCATTCCCATCAGCGCCAGATGTTTTTTCACTTCTTCGCTATCCACAGCCATGCCGGTATTGATCGCCCCCCAATTGATCGTCGTGGACGGCAATCCAAGGGCTTGCCGGTGCCAAGACAGCGCATCCAGGAAGGTATTCGCCGCCGCATAATTGGCTTGTCGGCCATTACCGATCAGTGCAGACACCGAGGAACACATGACAAAGAAATCCAGTGGATGATTTTGTGTCAATTGATGCAGATGCCAAGCACTCAAAGCCTTCGCCTGCATCACCGCAGCGATGCGTTGCGGAGTTAAGTCCAGAATAGGCGCATCATCAAGCACCGCGGCGCCATGAAACACACCTTTCAGCGGCGGCATTGCTTCGTCAATTTGTGTCAAAAGGCGCGACACTTGCTGAGCATCTGCAATATCAGCCGCAGCGGCCAAGACGTTCACCCCCTTACCATGCAATTGTTTCATGGCATTCTGCGCGGCTTCCCCGGCGACACCGCGTCTGCCCACCAGGACCAAGTGTTTCGCACCTTGTTTAACCAGCCAATACGCGACTTCCAATCCAAAGCCGCCGAAACCGCCCGTGATCAGATAGGAAGCCGCAGGATCGACAAACGATGGTTCTTTCCGGGTTACTTGGACGGGAATCTTTTCCCGATTCTCAAGCGATAGCACAACTGAATGCAGCCCATCCGTTTGAGAAACAGACCGCAAAGCTTCCAGCATGGCTTCCCCGGAAACACTGCTGACCTCCGCTGCATCCATTGGATATTTGCGGATATACGTTCCCAGTTCAGTCAAGAGCTTGTTGAATAGAAGCGGTGCGGAAAGTGCAAGCGCCAAGGCGCCGACATAAGCATTACCGCCATGCTGTATTGACTCCGCCGTTCCCGCAACCTCTTGGGGTTGATCGGCAATAACCTCATGCGCATTGGCTTGGCGCGCAATATTTTTCAGCACGCTGTGGCTGCTGCTGTGCGAATGCACCCATGCCCTGACGGCAAAAACATCGAATGCGGCTGACAGTATTCCTGCAAGACCCGATTCCCGGGCATCAAAAACCGCTACCTCGCTCAGCGCTTCCAAGTCACGCAAGCGCTCGTCGTTTACACTGTAGAGTACGGGATTGGCACCCAGCCAAAGGGCGACACGGTGGAAACATAGCGCGCCATTGCCTAAGTCTGCGTCGATGAGAACAATCTCACCCGGTTTAACACGGGCAACATGGCTTAGCGAATAATATTCAGGAATTACGGATGACATGACTTTGACGATGCCGGTTTTAGCAATGCCCGCCAACTGAGCCAGTGAAAAGATTTGATCTTTCTTCACAAGACTATGCGATGCCGGCATGCCTTTGCATACCGCGGCAACCTGCTCGCCCTCGCGCCATTCTGTTACCGCCTCGCCAACTTTGCGGATAATGCCGGTGGCAAAATAAGCCGGTAGCTTTTCACTCTGCACGGACTCCCGGCTCAATCCGGTCAAGTCAATATGATCCAGCTCAATTTCGACTTCGTCGGCTTTTAATGCGATTGACCGGGCAATTTCCGTAAACACCGGCTCGTTCGCCCAAGCCAGACGGAATGCTTCCACTTTGGATGCAGTGACCGCCGCCTGCTGAGACATTTCTTCTGACGAAGAATCGGCATCTCTATGTATCAAACGATGGACATACCGTTCCCGGTTCCGAAACGCAACATCATCTTCATCGCTGTTTGTCAGCAGCTCCAATCTGAGCTGATCGGCTTGATTAGCAGCGTTCGATTCATCCAGATCAATCAATGAACAATGAAATCCTGGAAATTCATTCAGCGCAACCCTGGCAAATCCAACTAATGGTGACTGAACCAGATATTTGATTGCATCGGTATCTTTGACCGCTTGTACGCCCTGTGTCACAAAATACAAGCGTGGACTATTTTGCTGAAACACCTCGTTGAGTAACTGCATGATCTGCATGGCCACGCAAGCTTGACCGATACCTACTGGATCATTTGGCTCCGCGCCTGCTTGCAGCCCCCATAAATAAGCAATGCCAACACAATCGTGTTGCTTTGCGATTTGCAGCACGGCTTTGGCACGCGCTAACTGACTGTCATCCAGTGTTTGGATCACGGCATTTTGTTGCTGATAAACATAACGCGTATCAACCGGAATGACACGATTTACATTATCGTTTTCCAATGCCATGCAAACTTGTTCGGAGAGCGCATTGTCGCTGCTGAATACCAGCCATGTGCCTTTTCTTGGGGTATTGCTTAAATTCAGATTTTGCTGCTGCCAATCCCATACATAAGCCAACCGGCTAACCTGATCAACTTGTTTTTCTTGTTGCGACGCCAGCGCGCGGCATTGCAATCCTTCCAGCTGAACGCAAAGACGGCCTTGATCATCGTATAAACTCAGATTTCCTTCGATACCTTCGGCACTGAATTCGCTCAAACTGCCATGGCACCACAATTGTGTGGTGACCGGTTGGAGAAATGTCAGCTTTCTGATCGCAATCGGCATATAAAAATGATCATCACCATCCATACACGCGATCAGCGACTGGAAGCACCCATCCAGTAGAGTGGGGTGCAAACGGTAAGCAGCAAAATCCTTTTCCAGATCGGGATGCAATGCAATCCGCGCCAGAACTTCAGCGCCTTTGCGCTGCAATTCCGTAATTGTCCGGAAGCAAGGACCGTAATCCAATCCGCGCTGTTTCAAACTGACATACAACTCGGAAATGTTTACTTGATCGTTACAACGTGCCGAGATTACGGCAAGACTTTCAGTTGGTGATGCCGCAGCAGGGGTATCCGCTAACTGACACAGGGAATGCAGCTGCCAATCCAGATGATTTTTTTGCTCCCGGCTAAAAAAGGCATATTCCTTGGTATCCGGGTCATAAGTAACATGCACCACTGGATCGGGATCTTGGTCCGATCCCAGAAGCAATGCCTGGTGAAACTGCAAATTGGCTAATGTGCAGCTATTGCTCACGAATAATTCCGCATACAGCGCCAAACCGGCTTCAACATACGCCGCACCAGGCATGACGACTAAGCCATCCACTTGGTGATCTTTAAGATAAGGCAAATACTGATGATTTAACTGATACTGCCAAGTTGGGCGCGGATCCGACAAGCGATGATCCAGCAGCGGATGAGCAGGCAATCCCGTTCGATCCGTTAAGGAATTTTCCTCTTCACGCCAATAAACTTCACGTTGCCACGGATAACTTGGAATCTTGACGTAACGTGAGTTTGCAGCAAAAAGCCGCGGCCAGTCGATGGCACATCCAGCGGTATACAAACCGGCCAAAGCAAGCTGCACAGTCCGTTTTTCAGGTATGCCGCGTTTCATTGACGCGAACGTCACCGGTGCGATATTTTGCGTGCGGCAGCATTCTTTTATCGCCGTTGACAAAACCGGGTGGGGGCCCACCTCAAGAAATACGCGATAACCATCGCGCAATAAGCTTTCCAGTGCTTTGGCGAAATAAACCGGCTCACGAATATTGTCGCACCAGTATTCCGCATCATAGGCCACCTCGGTAACGAGATCTCCCGTCACGGTCGAATACAATGTCAACGCAGGAAGCGCAGGTTTCAAATCAGCCAGTTTTTCCCGCACTTCGGGTTTTAAGTCCTCCATGTAATGACTGTGATATGGAACCTCTACTTGCAGGAAACGATTAAACTCTCCGATCGTTGTCAGGTAGGTAGCAATCGCTTCAAGGCTTTCCGCGTCGCCTGCCAGGGTCACTGTTGTCGGGCTATTGATCGCTGCTATCGAAACTTTGCCTTCAGTCAGTTTCAGCAAATCGGCGCATTGTTCCGCCCCCAAACCCACGGCAAGCATCTTGCCCAGTCCGGATGCCTTTTTCTGAATTTGGCTGCGATGGTAACTGACCTTAATCGCTTCCTCCAAAGTCAGCACACCGGCAACGTAGGCTGCGGTCACTTCGCCGACGCTGTGGCCGACAATTGCTGCCGGTTCAACACCCAGCGAGCGCCATAGCGCAACCAAGCCTGTTTGAATGACAAAATTTGAGGTTTGCGCGATCGTAGTATCGCTCATACGGGACACCGGCTCATCAGCCAGCATCTCGTCAAGAATAGACCAGCCGGCGATTTTCTTAAAAACCGCATCGCATTGATCAACTTCGTTACGGAATACTGGTTCTTGCTGATACAACTCCCTGCCCATCGCCCACCACTGCGGCCCCATGCCGGTGAATACGAAGACCGGTTGAGACTGCTCTTTATTCAGTGCTTGACCTGATGCCAGCCATTCGCCGTTACCTTGTTCAATGAACAATTCGATTTGCTCGCATAGTTCACGTTTGGAGCTTCCGGTAAAAGCAACGCGGAGAGAATGGTGACTACGGCGGCATGCCGCTGAATAGCAGAGATCTTCGAGAGACTCCGCAGTATTTTCCGATAAACGGTTAAACCAGGAACGCGCCAGACTCTTAAGCGCTTCTTCGCTACGGGCCGATAACGGCAAAACATATTGTTTGCCAGCGACACTTTTCGCTTTACGCGTACGAGTCAATTTCGGTGCATTTTCCAAAATCACATGCGCATTCGTTCCACCGTAACCGAATGAATTAATGCAAGCTAAAACACGATCAACACCTGGAGCAAGTTTCTCCAGCTTCTCAGGTAACCGTAATCCAAGCGACTCAAACGGAATATCAGGATTCGGTGTTTCAAGATTTGCTTGCGGCGGAACAAGCCGGTGCGATAAGCAGAGCGAAGCTTTAATCAGGCCCGCCACACCGGCAGCCGCTTCGGTATGTCCGATATTTGCTTTTATCGAACCCACCAAACAACGCTCATCCGGTTTTCTATCCAGACCGATGACCGAACCCAGCGCTTTCGCTTCGAGCGGATCGCCTACGGGCGTGCCGGTTCCATGCGCTTCGATATACTGAACTTGTTTGGGATCAAGGTTATACCTGGTACACACATTACGAATCAGTGCCGCTTGTGATTCCGGATTGGGCACGGTGATTCCATTGGTATGGCCGTCCTGATTCACACCGGTGCCGCGTATCACGGCATAAACATTGTCGCCGTCCGCTATTGCAGCAGATAAGCGTTTCAGTACGACGACACCAGATCCCTCGCCTCGGCCATAGCCATCGGCGCGCGCATCAAAGCTTTTACTGCGCCCATCTTTTGCAAGGAATCCGCCTTTGCACATGGCCACCGGATATTCAGGGCGGGTCATAATATTGACACCGCCAGCCATAGCCAAATCGCACTCACCATTCCAAATCGCTTGGCAAGCTAAGTGTGCCGAAACCAGAGATGATGAGCACGCCGTATCGACACTCATGCTCGGACCGCGCAAATCCAAGACATAAGAGATGCGATTGGAGAGGATCGTCATGGTGGATCCGATTGCGGTATGCGCACCAATTAAATCCCTGTTCCCGCTTCCCATCTGGGTCAATTGATGGTCGAGAGTAAATGCACCGATGAATACACCGGTATTGCTGCCCGCTAAAGAATCCGGCGGTATACCGGCGTCTTCCAGTGCTTCCCAGCTTGTCTCCAACAGCAAGCGCTGCTGCGGGTCCATGCATTCCGCTTCGCGTGGAGCAATGCCAAAAAACAACGCATCGAATGCATCAACGCGTTGTTGCAGGAAGCCGCCTTGCCGCACATAAATTTTTCCGGGTTTATTAGGCTCCGGATCGTAGAAGCGCTGTAAATTCCAACGCTCAGCCGGAATTTCAACAATTCCGTCTTTTTTGCTGACCAGTAACTCCCAGAAACTTTTTGTATCGCTTATTCCGCCAGGAAAACGGCAACCAATTCCGACCAATGCGATTGGCTCCATATCAGTCGATTTAGGTAAAGTGCGTTTCATCTGAATTCTCTCCTTTAAACGGGAATCGTCATGGGTAATAGAAATAAAAATCGCCCCTGTGTAATTACACCAGCACAAGAACTGTGTTGACGGAATGATAGTGATCGAGAGAAATTCAGGCTGTGAGAAAAATCACTGTGAGCTCATCTTTCTTAACCCAGGGCGATTATTTGCAGCAAATATTATTGATTAATAAACGGATTACTCAAGGAAGCGTAACTTCCATAAACCCATTCAAAGAGAAATTGCTAAACTCTGTTATATTGCGGGGTAGTTGCTGAGTTCTCAGGCTGCTATTTTCCAGCCGGAGTTTTCTTAAAAGGAGGGAATTGAGTCATAAAAAAAAGCACACCAGTAAACTGATGTGCTTTTTAAGTTATTACTTGATTACGGCTATTACAGCAGTGGAATTATCAGCAATGCCACAATGTTAATAATCTTAATCAATGGATTGATTGCAGGACCCGCGGTATCTTTATAAGGATCGCCCACGGTATCGCCTGTCACGGATGCTTTATGAGCTTCGCTACCCTTGCCACCGAAATGACCATCTTCGATATATTTCTTAGCGTTATCCCATGCACCGCCACCGGTGGTCATAGAAATAGCCACGAACAAACCGGTTACGATGGAACCCATCAATACACCACCCAGCGCTTGCGGTCCGAGAATCACACCGACTAACAGCGGAATCAGTACCGGTAACAATGAAGGAATCATCATTTCCTTGATCGCCGCTTTCGTCAGCATATCCACTGCGCGCGAGTAATCTGGCTTAGCAGTACCTTCCATGATGCCGGGGATTTCCTTGAACTGACGGCGCACTTCAATCACTACCGATCCAGCAGCACGTCCGACAGCTTCCATCGACATCGCACCGAATAAGTAAGGAATCATACCGCCGATAAACAGACCAATAATCACCATGTGATTGGATAAATCGAAGGTAATCGCGTGCCCGGCATGCTCCAGCGCATGCGTATAATCGGCAAACAGCACCAACGCTGCCAAACCTGCTGAGCCAATCGCATAACCTTTGGTCACTGCTTTGGTCGTGTTACCAACAGCATCCAATGGATCGGTAATGGCACGGACTGAATCCGGCATTTCTGACATTTCCGCAATACCACCCGCGTTATCAGTGATCGGGCCGTATGCGTCCAAGGCAACAATGATACCGGTCATCGATAACATCGATGTCGCAGCGATCGCGATACCGTATAAGCCTGCCAGTGCATAAGCCAGAAGAATACTGATACAAACAGCGAGAACCGGAGCTGCGGTTGCGCGCATTGAAACACCCAAACCGGCAATGATGTTGATTGCATGACCAGTCGTTGATGCTTCGGCAACATGTTGAACCGGCTGAAAATCAGTCGATGTGTAGTATTCGGTGATGACAACCATGAGGCCGGTTAATACCAACCCAATCGCTGCCGCCAGGAATACTCGCATCACCAGCATACCACCTGCTATTTCCGTGCCATCGACATCAAGCGACATACCGCTCATAAACCAAACGGTAACAGGAAGATAAGCAAGTAATGCGATACCGCCAGCAACTGCCAATCCGCGGTACAGCGCATTCATAATCTTACCGCCTTCACGCATCTTAACGTAGTAACAACCGACAATCGATGCAACGATAGAAACCGCGCCCAGCATCAGCGGATAAATTACCGCATCGAGAGCGTTTGCTGAAAACAGCAACGCGCCCAGTATCATCGTAGCGATGATCGTAACGGCATAGGTTTCGAACAGATCGGCAGCCATCCCGGCGCAATCGCCCACGTTATCGCCCACATTGTCGGCAATAACAGCTGGATTGCGAGGGTCATCCTCCGGAATACCGGCTTCGACTTTACCCACCAGATCCGCGCCAACGTCCGCGCCTTTGGTGAAAATACCGCCACCCAAACGGGCAAAAATAGAAATCAGTGATCCGCCGAATGCAAAACCAACCAATGGCTTGATGATGTCGCTGACGGCTTGATCGGGATTAGCGCCGTTAAACAACATCGCGCAGTATCCGGCCACACCCAGCAAGCCTAGACCAACAACCAGCATTCCCGTGACCGCGCCACCGCGAAAAGCAATCGCCAGTGCTTCATTCAATCCGATAGTTGCAGCTTGAGCAGTACGCACATTCGATTGAACTGATACAGTCATTCCCAGGAAGCCAGCGGCACCGGAGAGAATAGCACCTAAAGCGAAACCTATCGCCGTATCCCAACCTAACGCTATCCAAAGCGCAAAAAACAAAACTGCACCCACCATACCGATCGTCATATATTGACGCTTCAGATATGCAGAGGCGCCTTCTTGAATCGCCTTGGCAATTTCCTGCATCCGCTGGTTGCCTGTAGATTGATCAAAAATACCCTTAATCCATATACCACTGAATATCAGGGCTACAATCGCACTAAAAATTGCGATAACGAAACCACTAGCCATAGAGAACTCCAATTAAAGTCAGACCATAAAAATTGCATGCGAAATTCTGATCTAATTAATCCCGCACTCTTAACCACTTGTCTTGAATAAAAAATCAGGGCGTATTTTATCCGTTCTTACTACTTGAATGCATCAAATTTTTTTGAATATACGATTACTTAACAACCAAATCAGTGGTGTATGACTTCATTACAACACTGATCGAATTGCTTGATACCCCATTATTATAATTTGAACTCACCCAATTTCTTAGCAACTGCGACATTCTTCAGCCGCACATAATCCGGCAAACCATTTTTGTACGGCGGATAATCTTCCCCTTCGATCAACGGCGCCAAATACTCACGGCAGGCTGGGCTGATGCCGAAACCATCTTCAGTGATAAAATCAGCTGGCATCATTTTCTCAACGTTGGCCACGCTGGAAAGCTGCGCCATACCGACCGACCACTTATACGGTGCGCTGGATTCACGGACAATCGTCGGCATTACCGAATTATGTCCTGCCAGTGCATATTCCACGGCAGCTTTACCCATTGCATAGGCTTGCTCAACGTCAGTTTTAGAAGCGACGTGACGCGCTGCGCGCTGCAGATAATCGGCAACGCCCCAATGGTATTTCAGACCCAGACCGTCTTTGATGATATTCGCGACTACCGGGGCAACACCACCGAGTTGCGCATGACCAAACGCATCGCGCAGTCCCTGATCGGACAGGAAATTGCCATCGCCACCTTTGACACCTTCCGACACCACGACCGAACAGTAGCCATATTCCTTCACATACCGGTCCACCTTGGCGAGAAACTTTTCTTTATCGAAAGTAACTTCCGGAAACAGAATGACAATTGGAATCTCACAATCCGGGCTTGAAGCCAAGCCACCAGCTGCTGCAATCCAGCCTGCATGACGTCCCATGACTTCCAGCACAAAAACTTTGGTGGAAGTCTTCGCCATACTGGCTACGTCAAAGCTGGCTTCACGGGTGGATACCGCAATATATTTAGCCACCGAACCAAAACCCGGGCAACAATCCGTGATCGGCAAATCGTTATCAACGGTTTTAGGCACATGAATCGCTTGAATGGGATAGCCCAAGGTGCCTGATAATTGTGAGACTTTCAAGCAGGTATCGGCAGAATCACCACCGCCGTTGTAAAAAAAGTAGCCGATATTATGCGCCTTAAAAACCTCGATCAAGCGCTCATATTCGCGGCGGTTTTGTTCCAAACTCTTTAATTTATAGCGGCAGGAACCAAAAGCACCCGATGGGGTGTGACGCAGTGCAGCAATCGCCGCTGCCGAATCGGCATTGGTATCGATCAAATCTTCGGTCAGCGCACCGATAATTCCATTGCGGCCCGCGTATACATTCCCGATTTTATCGGTATGCTGCCGCGCCGTTTCCAGAACGCCCGCGGCGGAAGCGTTAATGACTGCGGTAACGCCGCCGGATTGGGCATAAAATGCATTTTTAATTGCCATATATTTTCTCCTGATTAATCAAATCGTAAGCATGCTATTTTCATTCTACTGAATCTGTACGCACAAAAACTCAGGCGCGGCTTGCCGCGTCCCGAGTCTTGAATCCATTCCGTGAATCAAAAAAGAGGCTGGCTAAAACTTATTTCAATGCTGCGAAAATCAGATCACGTATTTCTTCAACCGTGCCTATGCCAGCTACTTTGATGTAGCGGGGCGCATCTTTCCCGCCATGTGCCGACCATTTTGAATAATACTCAACCAATGGCTCGGTTTGCTCATGATAGACTTGCAAACGTTTCCGGACCGTTTCTTCCTTATCGTCATCGCGTTGTATCAACGGCTCGCCAGTCACATCATCCTGGTCATGGGTTTTGGGTGGATTAAAATCCACATGATAAGTCCGTCCGGATGCGGGATGCACTCTGCGGCCCGACATACGCTTAACAATTTCCGCATCGTCAACATCAATTTCAACAACAAAATCAATCGGCACACCGGCTGCTTTCATAGCATCGGCTTGCGGAATCGTACGTGGGAAACCATCAAACAGGAAACCGCTTGAACAATCAGGTTGTGTAATACGTTCCTTGACCAGATTGATGATAATGTCGTCTGAAACCAATCCACCGGCGTCCATTATTTTTTTTGCCATGACGCCTAATTCTGTTCCTGCTTTCACAGCGCTACGCAACATATCGCCGGTAGAAATTTGCGGAACACCGAAATGTTCCTTAATATAATTGGCCTGAGTGCCTTTGCCGGCACCAGGACCGCCTAATAAAATGACTCGGATAGCTATTCTCCCTCTGTTACCAATTAAAATTTACTAAAAGCAGTGACGTATTTATGTCTGCCACTTCAACGACATTATGTAATTATATCGCAGGCAAGCCGGATACTCGAGTTTTTTACTATGCCAATTTCTGCAAAGCCCAACAACTTCATAACAAGTTACGTTGATGTAATACAGGTTATGCGATAATTTGCCCGACTCTTAACAGGAAAAATCATGGATGAAAACAGAAGTAAAGCGCTTGACGCTGCGCTAGCCCAGATCGAAAAACAATTTGGCAAAGGCTCCATCATGCGGCTGGGCGCCAACGATGTCGCCTATGACATACAGGTCGTTTCTACCGGTTCATTAGGGCTCGATATCGCATTGGGCGTCGGCGGATTGCCGCGCGGGCGGATCATAGAAGTCTATGGTCCTGAATCATCCGGCAAAACCACGCTAACCCTGCAAGTCATTGCCGAAATGCAGAAAATGGGCGGGACGGCCGCTTTTATCGATGCCGAGCACGCACTGGATCCGCAATATGCGCAGAAGATCGGCGTCAATGTCAAAGAACTGTTGATTTCTCAGCCGGATAACGGCGAGCAAGCGCTGGAAATCGCCGATATGCTGGTGCGCTCCGGCTCGGTTGACATCATCGTGGTGGATTCCGTCGCGGCGCTGACACCGCGCGCGGAAATCGAAGGCGATATGGGCGATCCGCAAATGGGATTGCAAGCTCGGCTGATGTCGCAAGCATTGCGCAAATTGACCGCCAATATCAAACGCAGCAACACCATGGTCATCTTCATCAACCAGATCCGCATGAAAATCGGTGTCATGTTCGGCAATCCGGAAACGACTACCGGCGGTAACGCGCTGAAATTTTACGCCTCCGTGCGCTTGGATATCCGCCGCACCGGATCGATCAAAAAAGGCGAAGAAACCATCGGTAACGAAACGCGCGTGAAAGTGGTTAAAAATAAAGTCGCACCGCCGTTCAAACAGGCGGACTTCGATATCCTCTACGGCGAAGGCATTTCGCGTGAAAGCGAAATCATCGAGTTGGGTGTATTGCATAAACTGATCGACAAATCGGGTGCCTGGTATGCGTATCAAGGCGAGAAAATCGGCCAGGGCAAGGATAATGTGCGCGATTATCTAAAGGAACACAAAGAAATGGCCCATGAAATCGAACAAAAAATCAGAGCCATCGTCGGCATTGCCGATTATGCCAAACCGGTCAAAGAAATAGCCGAGAAAGAAAAAATCGAAAAAGAAAAATAACTTTCATGGATACACGCTCTCCCATCGAAATACGCGCACTGCGCTATCTGGCGCAACGCGAATATTCACGCCGGGAATTGGAGCAAAAACTTGCCGCGCACAGGGATTCCCTCGCAACGGAAACGCTGGCGGCGGTACTCGATAAACTGGAGCAGCAAGGTTTTCTTTCCGAGCAGCGCATGGTTGAACAAGTCGCCCGGACGCGCCGCTTCCGTTTCGGCAGCCAGCGCATTGTTCATGAATTAAAAACCAAGGGTATCGACGGTCATTTGATTGACGGTATCCTGCCAGCACTCAAGGAAACCGAGCTGGAGGCTGCATTAAACATCTGGCGGAAGAAATTCGATCATCCGCCCGCCACACGGGAAGAGCGCGGCAAACAAACGCGATTCATGATGAACAGGGGTTTTTCCATGGAAATAATACAACAAGTCTTATCACACGCTAGCGAGGAAAGCACATGAAAAAATGGCTTGCGCACATGATGTTAATGCTGGCAATTCTCACAACCGGCGACCCAGCTCTTGCCGGCGAGATCACACCGATCAAAGAAATCAATGCGGCACCGGTCAATTTTGACGGTCAGGAAGTCAAACTAAAAGGCATCCCGAAAAATCCCACGCGCCTACCGCTGGTCAACCTGAAATCCTACGTGCTGGAAGACAGCAGCGGCGAGATTACCGTACTCACCGAATTCGATCTCCCCAAAATGAATGAAGAAATCACCATCCGGGCTAAAGTCAAAAGCCTGGCCATCGTCAAGGGCGATGCGCTGGGTTTAACGGTCACTGAACTAGAACGATACGAGCAACAGCAAAAAATATGAAAAGCAGCGAAATTAGACAAAAGTTTCTTGATTTCTTTGAATCTCACGGTCACACCGTCGTCGCCTCCAGTCCGTTAGTACCCGGCAATGATCCGACGTTGTTGTTCACCAACGCCGGTATGGTGCAATTCAAGGATGTATTTTTAGGCCAGGATAAGCGCCCTTACGTGCGCGCCGCCAGTTCGCAGCGCTGCGTACGCGCAGGCGGCAAGCACAACGACCTGGAAAATGTCGGTTATACCGCGCGGCATCACACCTTCTTCGAGATGCTCGGTAATTTCAGTTTCGGCGATTACTTCAAGCGCAACGCCATTTTGTTTGCCTGGGATTTTCTAACGGGCACGCTGAATATCCCGCGCGAGAAATTATGGGTGACAGTTTACGCGGAAGACGATGAAGCCGCCGATATCTGGTTGAACGAAGTTGGCGTCGAGCCGTCCCGCGTGGTGCGCATCGCCACTACTGACAACTTCTGGCAAATGGGCGATACCGGCCCGTGCGGCCCCTGTTCCGAGATTTTTTACGACCACGGTCCGGATGTGGCAGGCGGCCCGCCCGGCTCTCCTGACGCCGATGGCGACCGCTACATCGAAATCTGGAATCTGGTGTTCATGCAGTACAACCGCGACAGCGCCGGAACACTGCACCCGTTGCCAAAACCGTCAGTCGATACCGGCATGGGACTGGAACGCATTTCCGCCGTCATGCAGCATGTGCACAGCAATTACGACATCGACCTGTTTCAAAGCTTGATCAAAGCGGCGGCACGAGCAACCGGCACCGGCAATCTCGCCGACAATTCGCTCAAAGTGATCGCCGATCATATCCGCGCCTGTTCGTTTCTGATCACCGACGGCGTCATCCCGGGAAGCGAAGGCCGCGGTTACGTGCTGCGCCGCATCATCCGCCGCGCCATCCGTCACGGTTACAAACTGGGACAGAAACAACCCTTCTTTCATCAACTCGTGGAAGATTTGAGTCAAGTGATGGGACAAGCGTATCCGGAACTGACCGCCGCCAAAAAACGCGTCGCTGCCGTATTGCTGCAAGAAGAAGAGCGCTTCGCCGAAACGCTGGAAAATGGTATGCAAATTCTGGAAACCGCACTCAGCCAGAAAATCAAAGTGCTCGACGGTGAAACCGCATTCCGGCTGTACGATACGTTCGGTTTCCCGATTGATCTGACCGCCGACATTGCCCGCGAGCGAGGCATCACGGTTGATCATGACGGGTTTGAACAAGCCATGGCGCGTCAGCGCGAACAAGCGCGCGCCGCCAACAAATTCACCATGCAGGAAGGCATCGAATACACCGGCAGCCAAACCACCTTCTACGGTTACGATACGTTACAGCACGAAGGGCAGGTATTAGCGATCTACAAACAAGGCAGCGCGGTCGATTTCGTCGAAGCCGGTGACGAAGCCGTGGTGGTGCTCGATCAAACGCCGTTCTACGCTGAATCCGGCGGGCAGGCTGGTGACAGTGGCGAATTGCTCGCCGCCAATGGCACTTTTGAAGTCACCGACACGCAAAAAATCCAAGCCGGTGTGTTCGGCCACAAAGGCTTGCTGCGCAGCGGCCGGTTGGTGGTCCGCGATAGCGTGCAAGCGCGCGTCAATCCGCAAACTCGCGTCAGCACCGCCAACAACCACTCCGCCACGCATCTGCTGCACGCCGCGCTGCGCAAAGTGCTCGGCATGCACGTCACGCAAAAAGGCTCGCTGGTCGATTCCAACCGGCTGCGTTTCGATTTTTCGCACAACGCGCCGATGAGCGCCGACGAAATCCGCGAAACCGAGCGCTTAGTTAACGAACAAGTCCGCAACAACACTGTCGTGGAAGTCGCCACAATGCCATACGACGACGCGATCAAACGCGGCGCGATGGCGCTGTTCGGCGAGAAATACACAGATGTGGTGCGCGTCATCGGCATGGGTGAATTCTCCACCGAGCTCTGCGGCGGCACGCACGTGCCACAAGTCGGCCAAATCGGCCTGTTCAAAATCGTCGCCGAATCCGGCGTTGCCGCCGGTATCCGCCGCGTTGAAGCAGTCACCGGAAAAGGCGCGATCGATTACGTGCAGCAACGCGAAGCGCAACTGCTCGAAATCGCGCACGCGTTAAAAGCCAACCCGCAAGAAGTCACGCAAAAAATCGCGCAAATCATCGACAACGTGCGGCAAACCGAAAAAGAACTGGCGCGCCTGAAAACCAAAATGGCCAGCTCGCAAGGCGCCGATCTGGCACCGCAAGCACACGACATCAACGGCGTCAAAGTGCTCGCTGCCAACCTGGAAAACGCCGACGCCAAAACCCTGCGCGAAACGCTCGATCAACTCAAAGACAAACTCAAAACCTGCGCGATTGTGCTCAGTACCGTCGCCGACGGTAAAGTCACGCTGATCGCCGGTGTCAGCGCCGACCTCACCAGCAAAGTCAAAGCCGGAGAGCTGGTCAACTTCGTCGCCCAGCAAGTCGGCGGCAAAGGTGGGGGACGGCCGGACATGGCGCAGGCGGGGGGTACGCAACCGGAGCAGTTGCCTAGGGCGCTTGAAGGGGTGAAGGATTGGGTTGAGAAAAAAAACGTGGTGTAATCTTGATTTATCGCAATATTTTTGATTTAAGACTTGGCCCAGTGTTGTACTTTAAAGGGAAGTAGGTATGGCAGAGTATGTGGCCGTTACAAGTATTGCTGATATTAGCATCCCAATGCTCAAACGATGCGCATTACTTTTCTCGCGCATTGCCGTGGTAGGGGTTCAACATGTAAAAGAAAACGAATATCTTGCAAGTGAGCTGACATATCTACAGAATCAAGAGTTTGTCTTTGAGCCTCAGAATAGTGAAATTTATTTTCCTGACGATCCCGATTTTAATCACTCTCTTAGCTTAGAGCGCAATGTAATGCATCAAGTAACACCACATTTACTCAAAGCCGCTATATTAGGCAAGGAAGATGAAGTTCGGTCTCTTTTACTGCTCACGTTGGATGCTACTTTAAGGACAATCAGCGTTGGACTTCGACAGTCATATAAAATAGAAACCTGTCCACTTCTAAACTTTGATATCGTATCTTTTAGCGAGCCTCACGGTAAGAAAACTCAGGCCCTGGAAATCGTATTAAAATCTTTGCCAGTTCCAGATGAGTCAACTCCTTGGGAGCAAATATTTGAGTATCGCAATGATCCAGACTCGCATCATAAATTTTTGGATTTACGAAACTGGATAAGTGAAGTAGCTAGAGGTGAACTAACCCCTTCTGAAATAGAAGAAAAGATTGAGTATTTAGTAAGCCAGTATCAAAGGCATATGAACCTTCATAAGATGAAAACTAATCAAAGTACACTACAAACTATTGTCGTCTCAACCGCAGAGACTGCAGAAAATTTTGTAAAGATTAATTGGGGTCAGATTGCTAAAAGCCTATTTTCACTCAATCAAAGAAAGATTGCTTTACTGGAAGGTGAATTGACATCAATTGGCAGTGAAGTGGCATATATCGTAAAAACTAAAGAGACATTCAACCCGTAATACAGTTGCCCTGGCAAGAAAGAAGCACTTTCTTCGGGACTAGTTGATGCACTGTGAAATCCCATCAAGCAGGAACTTCGATGTATTGAACGATGCTGGTCGGTTGCGGTATGGGTAAACCGTCTTCCATCACTCCTTCGATATGTAGTTCGGTGGCTTCGCGAATTTCCCGTTCTGTTTCTTCAACGGTCGATCCAGGTGCAACGCATCCCGGTAAATCCGGAACATAGGCCGAATAGTTATTTCCTGCTTTTTCAACAACGATTGCTTAACGCATGATTCACTCTTTGAGTTTTGCTTGCTTAAGTATGCTGTTATTTCGCAAATTTTGTTGACGATGCGGTAGCATAGCGGCATTCCGACAATGTCAATTCTGATCACACAACATGATGAACCGCCAGCAAGTTCTCGACACTTTACGCACACTCAAGCCTGATTTGATCGAACGTTTCGGCGTAACACGCCTGGTTCTGTTCGGCTCTACTGCGCGCGATGAGGCAAAAGAAAATAGCGATATCGATATTGTGATCGCTTTTGATGGACCGGCGACATCGAAGAAATATTTTGGCGTGCAATTTCTGCTGGAAGATCAACTAGGGCGCCCGGTCGATTTGGTCACTGAGAAAGCATTGCGCTCTGAATTAAAGCCCTTTATTGAAAGGGAAGCGATTGATGTCTGAACGCGAATGGCGATTTTATCTCGATGATATGATTGGCTTTGCGGAAAGGGTACTGATTTATACGGAAGGATTGGATCAAGCAGCGTTTGTGGCTTCGGGTTTGAATTATGATGCGACGGTGCGAAATCTCGAACTCATCGGAGAAGCCGCAACACATATACCGGTTGAAATACAAAAAGCTTTTGGTGCCGTGCCTTGGCGGCAAGTAATAGCAACCCGCAACCGGCTTATTCACGGTTATCTCGGAATTGATAACGATACGCTATGGAGCATCATTAAAGACGATGTTCCTGCCTTGATAATGCAGTTACGCCTTATCGGTAACAGTCTAAAATAACCAGAAACAAAAAAGCGTTATAGAAGCTATCCCATGGCACAGCAAGCTATAAGCGTCGCTGGAAAAAAATACCGAAAAAACTGGATGCAGAATAACAATCAAGAGTACCAATGAAATTTGAACGATTGATCACCATCATTACCAACCTTGCCGTGGTCGCGGGTATGGTGCTGGTGGTATTTGAGCTGCAACAGAACCGCGAGGCGATTCAGATTGCGCATCAGCTATCGCTCGCGGGGTTAATCAGTCAAGCGCATCTGGCGGTTGCATCGGAGCAAGAACTTGCGGACTTGATAGCGCGCGCAAAGCGCAACGACACACAGAATTTCAGTCCCGCGGATATTGAGCGCGTCAATCAATGGGCGCTGGCATTCCTTGAACCGCGCATCAGCTCGTACCATCTCAGGAGCAACGAGTTCATTGTGCTGGAAGACTGGTGCGATCTCATGCGCGATTTTACCGATCTCTACCGGCACCCTTACTTTGGCGCCATCGTGAAATCAGACCTCAGTTACGCCGATGCCATCATGGCGGATATCGAGAACCGCTGTACTGTGAATAAATAACCCGTTAGGCGGAAGCCCGTCAGGGTCTTGCGCCACTTGCAAAGCCAGGCTGTTTATCGGCTTTTGGCGGAAGGATTTGCCAGACCGGAACATATCACCCGTTCCACGTGCGTATCCTTGCATCCATCCCGCAGCGGTACTTTGCAATGCTCTTCCCGCTTGATTCGTTGTAAAATAGTCGTCATCCGTTTCTTAACTACCCTTCCTTGAGTTTATCCGGTTAAAAGCTATGAGAAATTATCTTGTTGGACTAATCCTTTTAGCTTATTGGGGAACGTCATCAGCCAGCCAGGATGCTGATTTCTTAACTGCACGGGAAGCATTCCAGTCCGGCAATGCCAAGCGTCTCGATGAATCCGCCGCGCGGTTGCAACGTCATGTGCTATGGCCTTATGTGGATTACTACCAGCAACGCATGCTGCTACGCACCACCGATAACGCGAATATCCGCTATTTCCTGTCGCGTTACGACGGCGCTTTGGTTGCAGACCGGATGCGCGGCGACTGGCTCAAAATGCTGGGCAAGAATCAGCAATGGGCGCTTTTTGACGCCGAATATCCGCTGCTGGTGAATAAAGATAATGAATTATTGTGCTATTACTATCAGCGCCGCCTGAATACCAACGACCGTACAGTGTTGCCCGAAGCTCGCGCGTTATGGTTTACACCGGCCAGTCTACCGGATAGCTGCACGCCCGTTTTCCAAGCGCTTATATCCAGCGGTCAGATCAAAGTCGAAGACATCTGGACGCGAATCCGCTTGGCATTGGAAGAAAATCAAACCGGCGTGGCCACGCATGCAAACCGCTATTTACCCAGCCTTGAAGCGCTGAACAGCGCCGAGTTGAATAATGCCGCGAAGAATCCGCAGCGTTACCTGGAAACCCTGAAAAGAAAAATCAAAACGCGCAGTGACCGCGAAATTGTCTTGTTCGCTCTGTTACGCCTGCTGCGCAACGATACCAACCCGGCGTATGTGCAATGGTTGAAAGTTAAGGATCAGCTGACTCCATCCGATCGTTCGTATTTCCTCGGAAGACTCGGACATCGCGCCGCCATGCGGCATGATTCGCGTGCTTTGGATTGGTTCCGGGAAGCGCAAAACATGACGCCGTATTATCCGCCTTCGGATACCGTGCTGGCGTGGCAGGTACGCGCGGCTTTGCGCGCCGCCCAGTGGGACGAGGTGCTGAAAACCATCGAGCGGATGTCGCCCGCCGAACAGCAAATCGATACCTGGCGCTACTGGAAAGCGCGTGCGTTAAAAACCAAAGGCAGAACGCAGGATGCCAACGACATTTTTATTCCGCTCAGCAACGAGCACAGTTTTTATGGTCAGCTGGCCAGAGAAGAACTGGGCACTATTCTGACCATCGCGGACAAAACTTATCGCGTCAGTAACGCGGAAGTATCCGCCATGGAGCGTAACCCCGGTCTGCAACGTGCGTTGGCTTTCTCGCGCATGAATTTGCGCACCGAAGCGCTGCGGGAATGGAGCTGGACTATCCGCAATTTCAGCGATACCGAGTTGCTGGCCGCAGCGGAAGTCGCCCGCCGCCAAGGTCTATATGACCGTGCGATCAACACTGCCAACCGTACTGTCGCGCAACACGATTTCAGTTTGCGCTTCTTATCGCCACACCGTGAAACCCTCAAAAAGATTCTGCGGCAACATGAACTGGACGAAGCTTGGGTATACGGTTTGATCCGGCAAGAAAGCCGCTTTATTGCGGATATCAAATCGCACGCCGGAGCAGCCGGTTTGATGCAATTGATGCCCGCCACCGCCGAGTGGGTGGCCAAGCAATTGGGCATACCGAATTTCCGCCAGCACCTGGCCGTCGACGTGAATACCAATTTGCAGCTGGGCACCTATTATCTCAAGCACGTGCTCGGCACGTTGGACAATCAGCCGCTGCTGGCTTCCGCTGCGTATAACGCCGGGCCCGGACGCGCCAGACGCTGGCGGGACAATACCATGCCGCTGGAAGGCGCGATTTATGCCGAGACGATCCCTTTTAACGAAACGCGCGATTACGTTAAAAAGGTTTTGAAAAATTCGATGTATTACGCCAAGGTGCTCGATCACGGTCAAGATGCGCCGACACTCAAGCAGCGCCTGGGTGTTGTCAGGGCGAAATAATCCGTGAAAACTTACCTCGTGGGCGGCTCGGTTCGCGATGAACTGCTGGGATTGCCGGTCAAAGATCATGATTATGTCGTCGTCGGCGCTTCACCCGAGGAAATGGAACAGCTCGGTTATCGTCCGGTCGGCAAGGATTTCCCGGTTTTCCTGCATCCGCAAACGCATGAACAATATGCCTTGGCACGCACGGAACGGAAAATTTCGCGCGGCTACAAAGGATTTGAAGTATTCACTTCACCGCAAGTCACGTTGCAGGAAGATCTGGCGCGGCGCGATTTGACCATCAATTCGATCGCCAAGGACGAAGAAGGCAACATCATCGATCCTTTCAACGGTGTAGCCGACTTGGAAGCCGGTATACTGCGTCATATCAGCCCCGCGTTTTCCGAAGACCCGGTGCGCATTCTGCGTGCAGCACGGTTTGCCGCGCGTTTCAATTTTCACGCTGCCCCAGAGACACTTGCCTTGATGAGTGACATGGTGCATAACGGCGAAGTGGATGCGCTGGTGCCGGAGCGCGTTTGGCAGGAGTTGTCGCGTGGTTTGATGGAAAATAATCCGTCCCGGATGTTCCACATGTTGCGCGAATGCGGCGCATTAGCGCGCATCATGCCGGAAGTCGATGTATTGTTCGGCGTTCCGCAACCGGCGCACGCGCATCCGGAAATCGATACCGGTGTGCATATCATGCTGGCGATCGATTACGCCGCCGCGCAAGATTATTCGTTGCCAGTGCGCTTTGCCACGCTGATGCATGATCTGGGCAAAGGCACGACGCCACCCGAGGAGTGGCCGCGTCATATCGGTCACGAGGCGCGCAGCATCGAATTGACGCAAAATGTATGCGAACGCATCCGGGTACCCAAGGATGCCCGTGATCTGGCTTTACTGGTCGCCCGTTACCATGGCGACGTGCATCGCGCCGCAGAACTGAAACCGTCCACACTGGCGGATATGCTGCAAGCAGTCGATGCCTACCGCAAGCCTGCCCGGTTCGAAGAATTTTTGCAGGCTTGCGCGTGCGATTTTCACGGCCGCCCCGGCTATGCCACCAAACCTTATGTTCAAGCCGAACGATTCCAGCAAGCATATGCCGCGGCCAGAAGCGTCGATGCCGGCGCCATTGCCGCCGAATTGCGCCAACGCATCCCGGATGCCACGGCATTGCCCGCGGCCATTAATGCACGTGTGCGCGAAACGCGTATCGCCAGAATAAACGCTGAACTCGGCTAAGAAGCCAAGCCGTGACTGAACTCTGATATCAAGATTTAACGGGAATTTGCGCGCTCGGGCGGCCAAAATAATAGCCTTGCGCAAGATCGACTCCCAGATTTTTCACCATACTCAGCGTAGCGGCGTCTTCAACGAATTCCGCCACGGTTAACTTGCCAAGCCCGCGCGCGACTTCCACCATGGCTTTGACAAAAATCTGATTGTCGCGGTTATTGGGAAGATCGCGGATAAACAACCCGTCGATTTTCAGAATTTCCACCCCCAGGTATTTCAGATAGCCAAACGTCGAAAAACCGCTGCCAAAATCGTCCAGACAAACACAGCAACCGGCTTGATGAACCGCTTCGATGAAGCGTTGCGCATCTTGTATGTCTGACACCGCCGCCGTTTCCGTCAATTCGATGATCAGCCGTGCCGGATCCACGTGCAGTTCGCTTAACAGATTACGGATGTACTGGGGAATCGCCGGATCGTCAAACGTCCGGCCGGAAATATTGATCGCGACGGGTGGCATCTCCGGATTTTCACTGAGCAGTTCGATGCTGCGTTTGATCACCCAGCGGTCGATCGTGACAATCTGGCCATTTTTTTCCGCTATGGGAATAAATTGACCGGGCATGATCAAATGCGCCGGTTCATTCACATCGCGCATCCGGATGAGAATCTCTAAATGAGTCAGTGCATTGTGAGCAGTTTCGTAGATACCCTGGAAATGAACTTCAAAAAGATTCTGTTCCAGCGCCTGGGCAATCCGGTTATACCAAGTCAGCCGGTGCATCATGGCTTCCGAAGAATCACGCTGAGGATCGTAGACAGCCCAGGTATTCTTGCCCTGATTCTTGGCCTGATACATCGCCGCATCCGCATGCGCCACCAAATCTTCGGCTGTTTCGCCGTGCTCAGGGAAAATAGCGACACCGACGCTGGTTGTCAGCCGGATATTGGTGTCACGGAAATGCAGCGGGATCGATGAGATGGAGGTTACAATCCGAGCGGGAAGGATACTCAAATCGTCATCCGGTTGCAGATGGCTGAGAATGGCAAATTCATCGCCCCCCAAGCGGGCAAACACTTCGATATGCCGCACAATGCTGGAAATCTCGCCCGCTGTCCGGACCAGAACGGTATCACCAGCTTTGTGCCCGAAAGTATCATTAATATATTTGAAATCATCCAGATCAAAATACAGTAGCGCAAATTTCTGCCGGTTGCGTAGTGCAGTGGCGATCAGATTATTCAGTTCTTCCTGGAATCGGTGGCGATTATACAAACCGGTCAACGGATCGCGCTCCGCCAGATACAGCAGCTGCTGCGCGATTTGCCGCTCTTGCGTAATATCCTCGTACATCCATAAACGCCCGATAATCCGTCCCTCGATGTCATTCACGGGATACGATAATTGAGTGAGCGTCCGTCCGTTATTCAATTCGAGTTCGCAACGCTCGCTGATTTCATGCGTATCCAGCGCATTCAGCACATGCTTGGAAGCGTGACCGGGTTGCGCAAAACGCTCGCCGGAGCTATCGAGGATAGTCCTGGCCGGCTTATTCAATAAATTCTCTTGCTCGCCGATACCCCACATCCGCAAGAATGCCGGATTGACATACTCCACCCGGTGTTCATTGTCTTCAAACAAAATGCCCATGTTCATGGCGGACAGTAATGCACCCATGCGGCTTTGTTCCCGTTCTGCCAGCACACGCAATTCCCGTTGATGGCGCTCAGACACTTTCAATTCTTCCAAAGCCGTGCTTAATTCTTCTTCCGCTTTTCGTTGGTGCGTAATATCCAGCATCACGCCTTGCAACAACACCGGTTTTCCATCCTCGTCTTTCAACCAGACCGCATCATCCCGTACCCAGGCAGTACCGCCATCCTTCTTATGAATCCGGTATTCCGCATGATACGCCGCGCCATCCTTCAGACTGATCGACAGAGCGGACACAATACGCTCCCGGTCATCCGCATGAATTTGCCGTATCCACAGCTGTGGATTATCGAGCCACTCTTGCACGCTAAAACCAAGCTGCAATTCGAGTTGCGGACTTACGAAAACGGTGCGGACATCGGGATCCATGGCGGCGGTATAAGTAACGGCCGGGATTTGTTCGATCAGTGTGCGGTATTTCGATTCGATACTGCGCCGTTCGGTGATATCGTGCGCAAACCCTACGATGCCGATGATTTCATCGTGACTGCCGCGCAACGGTAATTTGATGGTATCAAGCCAGCGGGACTGCCCATTGCTGAGGGTAGCTTGATCAGCCGGATTACGGATGCGCTTGCCGGAAAATGCTTCGTCGTCATCGGCGTGAAATCCGCGGATATTTCGAGCCGGATCGCCATAACAGATATAGTCCGGCCAGAAATCGGTATCCGGTCTGCCTAACAAGTCTTCCGGTTTAAGTCCCAAACCATCGGCAAAAGCCTGGTTCACCAATAAAAAGCGATGCTGTTTGTCTTTTACAAAAATCCAGTCCGGCGTGGCATCGATAACCGTGCGCAACAGGTTCCTGGCTTGATTAATTTCTTCTTCCGCGCGCTTTTGTTCACTGATATCCGTATGCGTGCCGAGCATGCGCAGCGGCTGACCCTGCTGATTCCATTCAACGATTTTTCCTAGCGAGAGTATCCATTTCCACTCACCTTGCTGCGTAAGTTGCCGGAATTCCACCCGGTAATCTTCGCGTAAACCGCCGATGTAGTCGCTGTAAACTTGGTAAACGGCATCCCGGTCCGCCGGATACATGCGCTCTAACCAGCGCGTATTCGTTTCCACAAAAGATCGCGGATCATAACGCAGCATGCGGGCATATTCGGGACTGACTACCGCTTCCCCCGTTTGCACATTCAAATCGTACAACCCCTGATTTGCCGCCGCCAGCGCCAGACGCAAACGTGATTCACTATCCTGCAATTGCTGCTCCGCTTGGCGCTGATTCGCCTGGATACCGATCATCATAAAAGCGATGAGCGTAATCGTTGCAACAAAAATACATAACACTAATTGATCAAGCTGGAAATCCCCTCCGGAGAAAGGACCGAACCCTTTCGTCGTACCCATGACAGCAATCGAGGCAATCGCCAGAACCACAATGAAAGTCTCTAATGCATTTAAACGTAAACCCGCCCATATCAAAGGGGGAAAAACCAGGAAAGCCAGCGGCAGCATGAGCTGACTGATGGCCGTAATACCGCCGAATATCAGCCAGGTTAAGCAGATACAGCTCCCCAGCACGAGGACAAATTCCGGCTTGAGCCGTGACCATTGAAATTGCGTAGTTCGCCGGAATTCCGCTAAGAACAGCAGCAGAGGAGTGAACACCAGAACGCCTACAGTGTCTCCAAGCCACCAGCCGATCCAAGCCTGGGAAATCAAATCAACCGGCAGCATTCCACCGGCATATAGCGCAAGGACACCAATGCTGGCAGTCAGTAACATGCTGCCAGGCCCGATCAACAAAAAAGTGGTCACATCACGTCCGCCGGCTAAGCCGTACGAGAACGCCAGCACTCTTTTGAGTAATAATGCACCCAGTACCGGCCCCGCGCTATTACCTAAGGAAATTTCCAGAGCGATTGCGGGAGTAAGTTCGCCGACAGACAGGTTAATGGCAAGCGCACCCAGCAATATTCCCGGCCAGCACGATATTCCCCAAACCAAGAGTGCGGCCAGCGCAATCCCTGATGGCGGCCAGAACAACGTGACATTAGAACCGATGTAAGGCAGGCTCAGCCCAAGTTTTCCTCCGGCAAAATAAGCCGCGGCCAGCAGTAAAATTCGTATTGCAAGGGAAAATAGCGGCTTTTTTGTCTGTTGTTGTGCCATATAAGCGGAAGGTTTGGATATCATTCACGGATCTTAGGAAGTTCCGAAAAACTACTGCGCTCGGCCATGCTGCGTTGAAATCAGGTTCAAGATGCTCATTTACCTCTCGTAAACTGCACTTCTTCACCTGATTTCGCTTTCCCTGATCGTCTTCAGAGTTTCCTTAGAGAGTTTAAACAAGACCGAATGCATTAAACCTGCTTTTGAATAGCCGAGATTATCACGTTGGCGGTTAAAACGAAATTCGATTTCAAGCAATTGCGGAGACAGGATATTTATAGCCCTGTTTTGATATCGCCGTACGCTGCATCATCCTATTAAGGCAAGATTTACAGTTATGAAGATACTGTTCTTCATTTTAGGTTATCGTGTATATTATGCCGGTGTCTTTAATTGATTGCTAAACACCTGATTTAAGGAAGGGAGGAGAAAATGACATTCCACGTATTCCATATTAACGAAGTATATTCAAATGCTGCGGGAACCGTTCAATTCATCGAGTTTGTTGGCGATGCCAACGATCAGGATGAATGGGCGGGGCATACCATCACTTCAACCGATGATGTCACCACGCATACTTATAATATCGCCACGAACCTTCCCAGCGAGGCGACTCTCAACAAATCGGTGCTAGTCGCGACGCAGGGGTTTGCGGATTTGGGCATCGTTACTCCCGATTACATCATTCCGAATGGATTTTTATTTATCGGCCACGGCACCGTGACTTTTCCCGGCATGATCGGCGGCAAGATTACTTATGCCGGATTACCGACCGATGGAATAAAGTCACTGAACCCCGATAGCTCCAGCGGGATCAATTCTCCGACAAACTTCTCCGGCAAAACCGGTTCCGTTCCCAGTAACATATTCTCAGGAACTGATGGCTCTGACAGTCTGGTAGGCACATCCGGGGATGATTTTATTCTGGCCTCCGATGGCAACGATACGTTAAATGGTCTAGGCGGCAATGACACACTGAGTGGCGGCTTTGGTGTCGATACTGCAATCTATAGCAGCAGCCGTGTAAATTACACGGTACACGGAACCAGTTCGGGGTTCAGTGTTTCCGGGGCGGAAGGCAACGATACGCTCACCGGTATCGAACGCTTCCAATTTGCCGACAAAAAAATCGCGACCGACCTCAGCAACGGACAAGCCGCCAGCAACACAGTCAAGCTCATCGGCGCGGCATTCGATGCACCAACCATTCAAGCACACCCGGACTATGTCGGCATAGGGCTTGGTTTGTTCGATTCCGGTCAAAGCATGCTGCAAGTTTCGCAACTGGTGATCGGTGTGCTGGGCAATCTGGATAATGACACTTTTGTGGATACAGTGTACAAGAACGTAGTAGGTAGCGCCCCTTCGCCCGCAGATCACAATCTGTATACCGGATTGCTAACAGGCAGTGGCGGCACGTTAACGCAGGCGCAATTATTGGAGATTGCAGCCAATTCTGATGTGAATGCAACGAACATCAATCTGGTCGGATTGCAGCAAACCGGGGTGGAATTTACTTAATCGCGCGGCGGATCAAGCTTTGTCTTGGTTTTTCAAAGTAGCGGGGTAACGCGCAGGATTACTCTGTAATCCTGCTTTTTAATGGCCGCGCCGGTTGCAGGATAAGGTTGTACTGCCAGCAGCTCCAATTTGTAATCAGAAAGTTCGTGAACGATAGGATAGACATTCGGAGAAGTCAGCGTGATCTTTTCCGGATCCTTCCCGGCACGAATAACATCGATCGCGATAACAACCTGCCCTGACCAGATGCATTCAATATCAGACGGACAACGCGAATCCTCGGTAACATCGGAAAAACGAATCTGCAGACCAGTGCTACCGATCTGTGCGGTGTGGTCCATTGCCAGTTTAAACGGTAGATTAAGTTCCGCTATGCCGCTGGGCGCGGTATCGCTGTACTTCAGTATGGAAAATTTTCCACTGTCAAAATCCAGCTGTAATTCAACATCGTACAGCAGATCATTATTGTTCACAGTGATCTGTGGAATACGCACTATCCGCTCCGATGAGGAAAAGCTTGGCAATTCAGCAGCCACCGCAGCACATGGAATAAAAAAGCTACTGAGTAAACCCCAAACAAGCAATTTTTTCATGCTATCAATCCCTCACTCTTGATGAGATACCGTCATTCCGCCTATTCACAGCCAGGTTCGCGATCTTTGTCGCTCCAAGCCAGTGAGCGGTAGTCAAAACCATTTTCAATCACCGGCTTAATAATGTCGAAGTAGGGCGAAATGTCGAAATCGCGCGGGGTGTACAAACTATAATGACGAATGTGGTAGATATCCGCGTAGCAATCGGTATGCCTCGGATCATCCGACCAGGTACGTTGAATCTCTGGCAATATCGGATAGCGCACCGACTCAAACGCTTGCGCGATGAGCGTCGAACAGATCGCCCGTGTCGGATCTCCACTGCCGAGCGCTAACATACGTCTGCGGAACCGTGTCGGAACCGGCATTGTCGGCAGCAAATAGCGCAAAAGGTCGAAAATGTGCTTGAGATCATAGTGCTGGCCGATGCGCGCAATAACAAAATCCACCACGCGCTTGCGATCCTCATCGTTCAAACCGACAGGACGGCAAATCCGGGTATGCATCTGCGCATAGTGAGCGAGTGTTATCGCGCGCACACCTTCCTTTAGATCGGCTTCTATCAATACCTGGGGCAACTGCCAAGGCGCGCTGTGCGGCAGCACGTTACCAATGTAGATGGCGGCATGCGACCAAGTGGATTGCGTAAGGTATTTGATGGCTACGCTGACGCGAGTATCCCCCTCCACTAAAAGCACGTCGCCGGGTTGCAAAGTGGCTGCCAGTTTTTCCTGACTGATCGTCGCCACCTGAACGCTCTGCCGAACCGGCTTGGTTAAGAAGTGCGCCAGCCCGCGGCCTACAATTTCAGTCACCTGCCCCATGCGATTTCCTTACATCGTTATTTATTTCCGAAACATAGCATCAATTAAATCAACTCTAAAGAGCTTTGCATGAGCGGCGGCTGGCTTACCCAGGTATAAAAATATGATTTTGTTGAATATAATAATGTTAACCCATTGATTAACCGCCACATCAGCTTTGCAACATCAACAGCAACTGATTGAGTCCGTCAGCTACAATTCCGTTTGATGAGCATTTATTGTCAGAACGACAACGATCCCTGCAGCGATGAGAGATTATCATTCGGAATTAATTGATTAAATGAATCATTGCCATACCAAGGTTTACTCTACCAGTGATTGCCAGTAAAATTTTCGCGTATTTCCATCTTGGCAGGAAATTACCCGCAAGCATAAACCCTGCACTATAGCGTTTTATTTTAGCCGGCACTCCCATCACACAAGCGCTTATGTTTCATGATTTGAACACGATTGCCACAGTTGTTGCCGCAAACTTACTCGATAAGGCCGCTCGCTCTGCTGATTGCCCAATGCGCGAGCGCTATTCCACGCCGGATGAGGATTACAATACGGATTGGGTTTCCCGCGCCTTGATCGAGGTTCCATGTACTGACGGTGAGGAATCAACATAACGATGGAAAATGACGCAGCGAAACACGATGAAAAATCAACCGGCAAAAGCCTCCACGGATTGGCATGGCATGCATTGCCGCCCGATGAAATCGCCGCCCTCTGGAAAACTTCCAAGCAGTCGGGGTTGACGGCGCAAGAGGCCGCTCAGCGCTTAAGCGATTTCGGCGAGAACTGTCTACCGGAGCCAGTCCGCCGGGCCGCGTGGCTTAGATTCCTTTTGCAGTTTCACAATCCGCTGATCTACGTTCTGCTGCTGGCTGGGTCGGTTACCCTTGCATTAGGCGGATTGGTCGATGCGCTGGTCATTCTTGGCGTTGTCGTCATTAACGCCGTCATCGGATTCGTCCAGGAAGGTAAGGCTGAGCGGGCGCTCGATGCAGTTCGCGGTATGCTGGCGGCACGCGCCGCGGTCGTGCGCGACGGTGAGCGCCAGCACATCGATGCGGCACAACTGGTTCCCGGCGATCTAGTGTTGCTGGAATCGGGCGACAAAATTCCCGCTGACTTGCGCCTGATTCATACGCGGAATCTGCAAGTCATCGAATCCGCTCTCACGGGCGAATCGGCACCGGTCGAGAAGGAATCGGCCGCCGTATCCCAGCAAGCCAATCTGGCGGACCGGACCAATATGTGCTATTCCGGGACGCTGGTGAGTTATGGCCAGGCGCAAGGCATTGTTGTCGCTACCGGCGTGCTTACGGAAATCGGACGTATCGGTGCGATGGTCAGCGATGTCAAAAGCCTGGTAACACCCCTGACACGGCGGCTGGATCAGTTCGCCCGGCAAATCACCGCTTTCATTTTAGGGGTCGCGGCAGTAACGCTGTTGTACGGTTATTACATCGCTCAGCTTCCATTGTTCGATTTGTTTCTCGCAGTTGTCGGACTGGCCGTCGCCGCGATTCCCGAAGGTATGCCGGCCATCGTGACAATCGTGCTGGCGATCGGCACCCGGGTCATGGCGCGCAAGAAAACCATTGTCAGACGTCTGCCGGCAGTCGAAACCCTCGGCTCGGTTTCGGTGATCTGCACCGACAAAACCGGTACGCTGACCCGGAATGAAATGACCGCCGTCCGGCTGGTATTGGCCGGTTTCGAGATAACGGTGTCAGGCGCAGGATATGCGCCGGACGGCGGTTTTCACATCAACGGCGTCAGTATCGACCCGGCAGCCATTGCCGGATTCGAGGATTTGGCGCGATGCGCGCTGCTTTGCAACGACGCCCGGATTCATCATGATGCCGCCGACAACTGGACGCTGACCGGCGATCCGACGGAAGGCGCCTTGATGACGCTGGCTCACAAAGCGGGCATGGAACCGTCCGGCGCTGCGCCGCAGTGGCCTCGCGTCGACGCGATTCCGTTCGAATCCGAGCGTCAGTACATGGTCACGTTGAATCACGATCACGGCGGACGCCACCTATTGTTTTTGAAAGGCGCGCCGGAACGCGTCTTCTCGCTCTGTAAAACGCAATCCGGCGGCACTGCTATCGATCGCGATTACTGGGAAGCCGCCGTCACCCGCGCCGCTCAAGCAGGTGAACGGGTATTAGCGCTCGCCCAAGCGCACTGGACAGAGAACCGGCAAGACATTGAAGTTAGCGACATCGCGCCTCGCTTTGAGTTGTTGGGGTTGGTGGGCATCATTGATCCGCCCCGGGAAGAAGCGATTGCAGCAGTCGCCGAATGCCACTCGGCGGGTGTGAGGGTCAAGATGGTGACTGGCGATCATGCGATCACGGCGGCGGCGATCGGCAGCCAGCTCGGCCTGGTTTCCGGACGAACCCTGACGGGTGATGCGATCGAAAACCTGGATGACAGCGCGTTACGTGAACATGCGCTCACCACCGACATCTTTGCCCGCGCCACACCGGAGCATAAACTGCGGCTGATCACCGCCTTGCAGTCGCAAGGCCATCTCGTGGCAATGACCGGAGACGGTGTAAACGACGCGCCGGCATTGAAGGCGGCTGACATAGGAGTCGCCATGGGTCAAAAAGGCACCGATGCTGCCCGCGAAGCATCCGATCTGGTTTTGACGGATGACAACTTCGCCACGATTGCCAGCGCTATCCGCGAAGGCCGCGTGGTTTACGACAATATAAAGAAATCGCTGATGCACATGTTGCCTACCAATGGCGGCGAAGCCGGTGTCATTCTGCTGGCGATCTTTGCTGGTTTGCCGCTACCGGTAACCGCCGGTCAGATCCTATGGGTAAACACGGTCACGTCGGTCACGCTGGCATTGGCTTTGGCATTTGAACCGGCGGAGCGGGGTGTCATGACGCTTGCGCCACGCCCGCCCGGCGAGCCTTTGATCACGCAAGCACTCGGGTTGCGGATTCTGTTTGTGATCGTTTTGATGGTAGCCGCGACATTCGCCATCTTCAATTGGGAATTGCAACGCGGCAGCAGCCTCGAGACGGCACGCACCGCCGCAGTCAATATGATTGTGGTGTGCGAACTGTTTTACCTATTCAATGTCCGTCATTTTACGGCGCACGCATTCAGACTGGAAACGCTACGCGGCAGCCCGGCGGTTCTACTGGTATCCGGCATTCTGATCGTACTGCAACTCGCCTTTACCTACACAGCACCGATGCATCATCTTTTCAAAAGTGTCGCGCTCGATATTCATTCCTGGGCGGCTATACTCAGCTTGGGCTTACTATTGTTCCTGTGCGTTGAAGCGGAAAAAACTTTCCTGCGTATCGCCAGAATCGACCGTTTGTGAAAAGCCGGTTGCATATATTCCATACGCAAAGGAGCGCTATTAATGAAACTGATTAACCATGTCTTTGTTGCAACGGATTTGTCATCCCCATCCTTGCAAGCCATCGAGCGAGGCTTCGATATTTCCCGGATAACTTCAGCCCGCTGCACGGTCATGCATGCTCTCGGACTGAACGCTTTGGGTTCGCTGCAGGATCTTATCGGAGACCAGGCTGCCACCGTCACGAGCAAACTGGTCGATAAGCAGCGTAATGAATTGCACTCGATCATTTCCGATACTTCCCGCAACCGCGGAGTAACTGCTGAAATTCTAGTCGAGGAGGGATTGCCCACTGCGGCGATTCCGACTTGCGCCGCCTCAACGAGCGCGGATCTTGTCATTGCCGGTTCCCGCGGGGATAACGCATTGCGCCGGCTTCTAATTGGCTCGACCGCCTCGCATCTGCTGCGCAAATGCCATTGCCCGGTATTGATTGTGAAAACCGGCGTCCACGGCTCGTACAAGAAAGCTTTACTGGCGATCGATTTTTCGCCGGCCTCGGAACTTGCTCTCCGGATAACCCGTGAGATCGCTCCCGATGCCGGTATCGTGCTGTTCCATGCCTTCGACGTGCCGTTCGAAGGGTTGTTGAATTACGCCGGCGTCACCCAAGATGACATTAAACGCTACCGGCACGAAGCCTGCAGGAAAGCGTTGCATTTACTGCACGAGCTGGCCCGGAATGCAGGCTTGACGGAAGTTCAGTATCACGCGCAGGTGGAGTGCGGCGACGCCACGCGCGCCATCCTCAATCAAGCCGAACGTCAAGATTGCGATCTGATCGTTATGGGCAAGCATGGCACGCACGTTACCGAAGAATTATTGCTGGGAAGCGTCACAAAACGAGTGTTGGACGAAGCGCCAACGGATCTCTTGGTAATCGTCGATGCACGTTCTCCGGAATTGGCAACGCTCGGCGGAATACAAACCGGCGGCCGCATTTCCGGCGAACCGGGCACGGAAAAAGATGCGCCCCCCTCACCGTCCTTCCCGCCGCCAGCGCATTTGCTGCTGGCAACCGATCTAAGCCCGCGCTGCGACCGCGCGCTCGACCGGTCTATCCAGCTGGCGCAGGCTTGGCAGTCGCATCTGACAGCGCTCAATGTCTTCGATGTTCCCGACGCGCCGGATCAAATCCTGGCATGGGCCGCAGGCGATCAATCGTTTGATTTGCAACACGATGCGCGTCATCAGTTAAACCAGGATCTGGCGAACATGGGATCGCGCACCGACATCCGGTTGGTCCGCTCAGCCGCGCCTGCGGATTCGATCACCCTCGTTGCCAGGCAAACCGGCGCGGGATTAGTGATAACCGGCGTAGCGCGGGACGAACCGCTCGGGCGTTTTCTGCTAGGATCCACTGTCGAGAAATTGTCGCAGACATTGGAGCAGCCGCTGCTGATCGTCCGCAATCGTGTCCATGGGCCGTATCGCAATATTGTCGCCGTCACCGACTTATCCCGGAATTCCAGTGCCGCGTTGCTTGCCGCCGCGCAGTGGTTCCCGCAATCCGCCGTGGATGTGTTTTACGCACATGAGCGTCCCAAAGCGATGGGTTCCGCGCCGGAAAGCGCAGCGTTAAAACTTGCCAGTTCCGCAGTTCATGAACGTTGTGAGCGGTTCGTCACCGGCAGCGGCATCCCCCGGTTACGAATCAGGCACATCGTACCGGTGGATGAAGCATTGGAAACTTCACTCACCCGGTATGTCCGCCGGCACGCGATTGATCTGGTCGTGATGGGTTCCAGTGAAAACACCGGTTTGTTCGATACACTGTTCAAAAATTCCCTTAACCGGGTTTTGCAATGGATTTCTTCGGATGTACTCGTGGTTCCCGCAGCGGATAAGCAAAGCGGATGATCCAATTACATCCGGTCATCATCTTCCTCGGCGGCTTGACAATCATCGTCCTGGGAGCCGAGATGCTGCTGCGCAGCGCTACCCGGGTGGCGGCAATGCTCGGTATCAGTCCGATCGTTATCGGCTTAACCATCGTTTCGATCGGAACCAGCACCCCCGAGCTGGCGGTCGGCATCACGGCGGTCGCGGAGGATAAAGGTTCGCTGGCGGTCGGCAATATCGCTGGCACCAATATCCTCAACATTTTGTTTATCCTGGGCCTGAGTGCGGTTATCCGCCCGCTGCCAATCCGGCTTCTGAGTATCAAACTCGATGTGCCGGTGATGATCGGCTCGGCTTTCATTTTGATTCTGCTGTCGCTTGACGGCGTTCTGTCCCGGATCGAAGGTATGTTGCTGGTATTTGCGGCGGTGTTTTATACAATCTTGCTGATCAAAGAAAGCCGCAAGGAAAGTGCCGCAACCAAGAAGGAATTTTCGGAGGAATTTGGTGAGAAGCCCATTCCCAAAGCACATCGGTATCCGCAATATGCTCTACAGTCATTGCTATTGTTCACAGGTATGGCGCTAACAGTATTGGGTGCGGATTTGCTGGTTGCGGGGGCGGTGAACATTGCCAAGACTTACGGCGTCTCCGATGCTTTCATCGGATTGACAATCGTTGCCATCGGCACATCCGCGCCGGAACTGGTAACGACACTCGTAGCCACTTACCGGAATGACCGGGACGTGGCGGTTGGCAACTTGATCGGCAGTAGTATCTACAACATTCTGGTGATCCTGGGTTTGACTACGCTGGCCGCCCCTAGTGGAATCGGCGTTGAGGATGATATTTTATGGATCGATTTGCCGCTAGCGGCAATCGTCGCCGTTGCTTGCCTGCCGGTATTCCGCAGCGAGCGGATGGTATCGCGCAATGAAGGGATTGTTTTTGTAACTGCGTACATCTTCTATCTGACCATGCTGGTCATGCTGCGCACATGACGATGGCCGACACGGTCTGATGGTTATCTCAAATAACTGCCATCAGACCGGCAGCAATTGACTATTTCAAACCAGATAAATCCTGCTGATACTTTGATTTGCATTGCTCGCCTTTTCCACCCAAATCCAACACCCCCTTCGTTCGCATGCATTCGTTATATTCAAACAAAATATCGTTCTTTTTCTGCGCGGTCTCGAGCGAAGCCGACAGCTGCTTGACCTGCTGCGCGATATGCTTCAAATTTGTATCCGAAGCAGCGCCAACACCCTCTATGCTTTCTTTGGTTGCATCCAGTTTTTTCAACGAAACCTGATTAATTTTATTGACTTGTTCAGCAAACGCCTGATTGGCTCTGCTGGAATAATTTTTTAATTCATCGACATTCTGTTGCGTAATGCCTGCTAACCTTGTTTGATAATTATTGAGCTCTCCCTGCACGAAGGTATTGATGCTTTCCTTAAAGCCATCCAGTGAACTATCGATTTCCTGCTTGAATCCCAGCATTTTTCTTTCAATTAAAACTTTGACGTCATCATCCAGTTTTTTAACGATAGAGTCGGAAATTTTATCAACCGGGGGACGTGAGTCGATAATTTCCACTTTTGCCGCAGCCAAGTTGGATTTTATGTCATCGCCGAGCGATTTCTGCTTGCTGTCAATCTGATTGAGCGCATACTTTTCATTTTCCGCAACCAGCCAGGAAATCAACACCAGCTCTTTTTTCTTCTCCTGATTCAGGCCATGAATCATCTCATCCAGAATACTTGCAGCCGCTTCCTTATCCGCTATTCCCTTGGCGTGCGATAAGCTGGCCGAATCCAAATAACTCTGCAAATTGCCCTGAATCTCGCTGACATTGGCATTCGCTCTCGCGGATACCATCGACTGACGATAAAACTCGTACGGCAAATAAACCAGGGCTAGAAGAGCGCACACAATAGACGCCGCCGTTTTCCAGCGTTTGTGCTGGATATAGAAACTCAATCCGAGAAATACCAGAGCCAAAAGGAAAATCGGCATTAAAATTTGCGCAATTTCCAGCCAGCCTCTTTCCATCAGTGATTCAAACGAAACAAACTTCAATATTTTGGCAATAAACTCATTCATCAACGACTCCTCATATGACGAAAAAATGCAATTAAATGTAACAGATAACAGCTATTATTCAGGATAGTGATAATTTATCATGGTATAGCCATTTGATTGTATAAACTTTGGCTTTCAGCACCTGCCGGCATGACCCAGGATTCCGCTCGACATCGAATTTCAACGTAACAGGGAATAGCGTGCAAACAGCATATATTACACATCCGGATTGTCTCAAGCATGACATGGGCATGGCCCATCCGGAGTGCCCGCAGCGCTTAATCGTCATTGAAAATGGGCTGAAAGCCACCGGGTTGCTGGCGCAATTGCAGCGCTACGAGGCTCCGCTGGCCACAACGGAACAATTGGCGCGCGTGCATACTCAGGAATATATTGAAAGCATCCGTCAGGCTGCTCCGGCAGCCGGTTTGATTGCCTTGGATGCGGATACCGCGATGAATCCTTTTTCTCTCAGTGCCGCGTTACACGCAGCGGGGGCGGTTGTACTGGCCACCGATCTGGTTCTGGCCGGTACTGTCAATAATGCATTCTGCGCCGTCCGCCCGCCCGGTCATCATGCGGAATCGGATCGTGCCATGGGATTCTGCCTGTTCAACAATATCGCGGTCGGGGTGGCGCATTCCATTGCACAGCATCATTTGCAGCGCGTTGCGATTTTGGATTTTGACGTGCACCACGGCAACGGCAGCGAGGAGATTTTCCGCGACAACCCGCACGTCATGCTGTGCTCGACGTTTCAGCACCCCTTTTATCCCTACAGCGGCGCAAACAGCGCCACCGAGCGCATGATCAACGTACCGCTGCCGCGCGGCTGCAACGGCGCGGCATTCCGTCAAGCCGTCACCGATCACTGGTTACCGGCACTCGACCGCTTCAAACCGGAGATGATTTTCGTCTCCGCCGGATTCGATGCGCATCGCGACGACGATATGGCGCAACTGCAACTTGAAGACGAAGACTATGTCTGGATCACGCGGCAGATCAAAGTCATCGCTGATCAATATACACACGGCCGCATTGTTTCGGCGTTGGAAGGCGGGTACGATCTAAAGGCATTAGCACGTTGCGCGGTCGCGCATATTCAGGCATTACAAGCAAAAAATACCCCTTCCGTTAGCGCAAACCGCTAATGGGTGTTTGTAGGTAATGCCGCGCATCCGGTCAACGCGGAAAATGTATCCTCGATCCCGGAACGAGGGACATTCCGGGTGATGAATACAATGCGGGTGCGCCGGTCATCCGATGGCCATCCGGTCAATTCCACCGGAGGATGAAAAATATGCTGAACCCCATGAATAACTACCGGACCCGTACGATTCCTCATATTCACTATCCCTTTGATGCGCAAAATATCCGCGCCTTTGACCGTCATCAGCAAATCCAGCCAACCCTCAAACAATTCGGGATCGATCGGCTCGTCAAAAGTAAAACAATAAGACGGGATATGATCATCATGGCGGTTAATATCCGGTTGTTTAACGATGGATCTCTTGGAAGAATACAAAGTTTGCGCTGCATCATGCCGCACAGATTTGTATCGGCTTGAAGGATTTCCGGCATACGCTTCCGCATTCAGCCACCTGACAACATCCGGCGTTTTTTGATCTATCGAAAATAAGTTAGCACTGAATACCGATGGCCCATCCACCTGACCGTTTACAGCCAGTAATTGTGTAGCGGCGGGATTCAGAATCGCCAAGCGCTGTTGCAACGTACGGCGTTGCTGTTCATCGATTAAATCACTTTTGGTCAAAATAATCCGGTCTGCTACTGCAGCCTGCTTTACGGCTTCGGGATGATGATCCAGTGTATCCATCGCGTGGATACAATCAACGGTAGTGACAACCGCATCCAAGCGATAATGCGCGGTAATGTTTTTGTCCGTCATTAAGGTATGTAAAATCGGAGCCGGATCAGCCAATCCGGTGGCTTCGATGATCACCCTGTCGTAGTTGCGTACCCCATTGCGGGAAAAGCGCCAGGTGATATCTTTCAGCACCTTGGCCAAATCGCCGCGCATCGCGCAGCAGATACAACCATCCCCCACTTCCATGACCAACGTTTCATTGCTATGCGCAACCAACAAATGGTCCAGACTGATTGCACCAAATTCGTTAATCACAACCAGGGTTCGTCTGAAAAGTGGTTGCTGAACCAAATGATTTAACACCGTAGTTTTGCCGCTGCCTAAAAAACCAGTCAGCAGGGAAACCGGAATCGGCGATGATTTTTTTACAGTATCCACAGTCCTTCAACAAGCTGAGTAGCAAGCCACGAGGCACCGTTCACGCTGGATGGCTTTGGCAATGCTCACAAACTCCATGCAGTTCCAGCTGTTTTTGTGCCAACATAAAACCGGTACTTTGAATGCTACGCTCAAGCTCCTCGATGATGCGCTTCTTGATACCGACTTCCTTGACACTGCCACAGCGGTCACAGATCAGAAACTGCGGTGTCTCATGCTGATGATCACATGCAATGTGCGCACACGACATATACTGCCCGGCGGTTTCCAGTTTATGAACCAGTTTTTCCTGAATCAGGAAATCCAGCATGCGATAAACGGACATCACCGGTAACGATTCCTGGAATTGCGCTTTGTATCGATCCACGATCTCATAAGCCGAAAGTGGCGTAGCAGAAGCCAACAACACCATGAGTACATTCTTTCGTTTGTGCGTTAATTTTGTTCCTGCCGACGCACAAACTTCCCGTGATTTCTTGATGATTTGTTCGATATCGACTGACATTTTTAAAAATTTCAGTATTCGGAATGCTCAGAAATACTGCTAGTGATTAACCGGTAAAAGCATATCATGCTAGAGAAATTCTATGTGCAGATCCATAAATTCAGTTGAAAATCATAGCCATTCTTATTGATCATCCCACGCGGGAAATGGATCTTCCAAGGTTAACCAATATTTCTCTCCTGCTTGTGATTCTTCATCGGTCACTAAACATTCATCCAGCCATTGGCATATTCCTTGTTGATCAATATTCTGACCGATAAAAACCAATTCTTGCCGCCGGTCTCCATGCGGCTCTTCCCATTTCTCCAGTATCGATTTCAAATAATCTTCATCGTGCGGCCATTCATTTCTAGGTACAGCTTTCCAAAACATACCGGCATAGCCATAGTGCGCGATGCCACCAGCTTGATTCCACTGTCCCGCATAGTCCGGCCGGGTTGCCAGCCAGAAATATCCCTTCGACCGGAGTAATTTTCCTTCTGACCAAGGTTGATGGATAAAATCGTAGAATCGTTGTGGATGGAATGGTTTCCTGGCTGTATAAACAAAACTACTGATGCCGTACTCTTCCGTTTCAGGTATATGTTCGCCGCGCATCTCCTTTAACCAGCCGGGCGCTTGTTGGGCATGCTCAAAACTGAATTTTCCGGTGTTTAAAAGCTTGCGCAATTCAACTCGGCCATCTTGGATGGCAATCATTTCAGCTTCAGTATTCAAACTGCGCAAGATACCTTGGAGTTGAATTAATTCACCCGGACTGATCAAGTCAATTTTATTGATCAAAATGACATCACAGAATTCCACTTGATCAATCAGGAGATCAGCGACACTGCGCTCATCATCTTCTCCCAGGCTTTCCCCTGTCTCCTGCAGCATTTTCGCTTCTTCAAAATCCTTCATGAAATTTACCGCATCTACAACCGTTACCATCGTATCGAGCCGGGCGATATCGGACAGACTGATTCCCTTTTCGTCAGCGAATGTAAATGTTTCCGCAATCGGTAACGGTTCGGATATACCTGTAGATTCAATGACCAGATAATCGAACTTTTTCTCGATGGCTAGCCGCCGTACTTCGATGAGCAAGTCTTCGCGCAACGTACAGCAAATGCAGCCATTGCTCATCTCAATGAGTTTTTCTTCTGCGCGGTTAAATGAAATTTCTTTCTCGATGATGGAAGCGTCAATATTGATTTCACTCATATCATTCACAATAACCGCAACACGCAGTTTTTGCCGGTTATTCAGAATATGACTCAATACGGTCGTTTTACCCGCACCTAGAAACCCGGAAAGCACAGTCACCGGTAATCGATTAGTTGGCATCAGTTTGATTTAAATTAGTAGAATTGATATTTGTTATGATATAACATATCAAAATGTAACACAATATAATCTTTTCCTAGCCATTAAGGATCCGTCAATTTCCGGCACGACTCAATCAGGAATTGGTGCCATAGCAGTAACTTGCAACGGCCTTTTTTTAAGGTTTGGTTGAAGTGCGCTTTTACAAAATTGAACAGATTACTGAAATTAATAATCGATGAATCCATTAAAAATTACAGTGACCAGCATGCATTCGCAAAAATTAAGCGGGTTGAATAACGAGTGGTTAATCGTAAAAATGCTTCAAATGCCAACAGACAGTCCAGTATGTTCCATTCCGCGCGGCAAATAGCGGTCAGCATGATTTTGGCAATGACGATGAGTGCAATGGACGAAGTAATAGCAGAACAAGTAGTTGGGGATTCGGCAGCGACGGCGGATTGCACGATCATTTGGAAATGTCTATTTTCAATGCATCCAATACGTTGGGCCGCAGTACCGGCGCATATCGCATCGAACTCAAATTATTCGAGTCCAAAGCCGACAGCGATACTTCAGTTGCTATTGCCGCATCCCCTATCGCAATCGTTTTTAATCGCGGGCTTGCGCAAGATAAGTTTGAATTGACAGTCTCGGCAGCTGCAGACCTGAAAGACAACTCAGTTTTCGTCGCGGAAACAGGAATGTTAACTATCCAACGAGTCAAAGCACTGGGCTCATATTACCAAGCAAAACTCAAACATCTCGGCGATAACAAATTTGAACTGATTGATGTTCAGGAAATTCCTGCAACCAAGGAATGAAAAATGCCCTTAACTTCCGCTTACAGAACCCCCAATAGCGTTAAGAACGCGTTCTCAGCCGGATGACAAGTGCAGCAAGAGGTGGCGCTCGGTCACCTCAAACCGCAAAGGTAGCGCGATGATCAGGCAAGGCAAAATCAGAAGAAAAAGCATACCGTTTGCGAGTGATCAATAAATGTTTTGAATTTGATTTCAAAGCAGCATCCGCGGACATAGCAGTTTCTCAGCGTATCCCCAGGTTTTCTGGAGGGATATCACCCGGTTGTCTGGATTGCAGGTAGTGATATACACTGCAATACTGTACCGCAATTCTGCACGTCAACTGCTGGAATGGTTGACAGTTTTACCGCTCGTTCCACAAGACAGTTTGACGCCAATACGGAACTTCAGGAAAGCATTCTGAAGATTTACCGGTGTTTTAATTTTTTTCATGGACCCATGTCAATGAAGTTTTTTGCTTTTATCTTTTTAGCGATGATCTCCGGCTTGGCAAGTGCTGCCGAGCCGTCATCATCCGGACTATCCGATACCCTGGAAGAGCGGGTAAAACCCTGCATCATCTGCCACAGAGATGCTGACCGGATAGACCGGGATGCCTATTTCCCGCGTATTGCGGGCAAACCGGCCGGTTATCTCTTTAATCAGTTGCGTAATTTTCGTGATGGGCGGCGCTATTATCAGCCGATGGCCATTTTGCTCGAAAACATGTCGGATGAATACATGCGGGAAATCGCAGAGTATTTTGCTGCCCAGCCCTACGCTTATCTGGAGCCGGTAGTACCAGCACTGACACCGGATGAAATCAAATCCGTGGAAACACTGATGTATTCCGGCGATCCCGAACGCGATCTTCCGGCATGCAGTGCTTGTCATGGCGAAAAACTGATGGGCGTGCAACCGACCATTCCCGGCCTGCTGGGCTTGCCGCATGCCTATCTGGCGGCGCAATTCGGCGGCTGGCGCAATGGCGGAATCATGCGCGGCCAGATACCGGATTGCATGTCGGAAATAGCCAAGAAACTGACTCAGGAAGAAGTTAATGCGCTGGTGCAGTGGCTGCCCGGGCTGCCGGTATCGGGACAATCCACCGGAGCGGATGCACTTACTCCGGAATTGGCGCAGCGTTGCCGGACTATTTTGTCCGGAAAGGAAGTGACACGATGAGAAATTTAAGCGAAGCAAGATTAACGAGCATATGGCGGATCATTGTTTGCGTTGCAGGCGGTTTGCTGTCCCTGGTGCAAATGGCATCGGCTCAGCCGCTGACTGACTCCGATACGGAACAGGTCCGGCGCGGAGAATATCTCGCCCGGGCAGGCAACTGCATGGGGTGCCATACCACGCGCGGTGGCGAGCCTTACGCGGGCGGGCGCAAGCTGAATACGCCTTTCGGTCAATTCGTCACACCGAATATCACGCCGGATAAAGAAACAGGGATCGGCAGCTGGAGCGGCGAGGATTTCTGGCAGGCGCTGCATTACGGAAAGTCGAAGGATGGCCGTAATTTGTACCCGGCTTTTCCGTATACCGAATATACCAAGGTTACCCGGCCGGACGCCGATGCAATCTTCGCCTATTTGCGTTCGCTGCCGCCTATCGCACAAACCAATCCTCCGCACAAGATCAATCCACCTTACGATAATCAGGCACTCCTGTATCTTTGGCGGAAGTGGTATTTCAATGAAGGCGTCTATCAGCCGGACAAATCGAAAAGCGATGAGTGGAACCGAGGTAATTATCTGGTTCAGGGGCTCGGACACTGCAACGCCTGCCATACTCCGCGTAATGTATGGGGAGCAAGCCAGGACGATCAGCTGACGGGCGGTAAAATCATGGGCTCCTACTGGTATGCGCCCTCGTTGATATCCCCGCTGGAAGCCGGGGTGAGTGAATGGCCGGTCGAGGATATTGTCGAACTGCTGTCCACCGGGATAAACAGCCATGCTGTAACTTCCGGCTCTATGGCCACGATTGTCCGGCAAAGTCTGCAATATCTATCGGACTATGATATCCGTTCGATAGCGGTTTACCTTCAATCCCTGGGCGAGAAGAAAGGCGACGCCAAAGCACCCCGGAAAGCTCGCAAAATGCCGGAACAGGTGCGCCAGTATCTAGCACTCGGGCAAGAAGTATATGAAAAACACTGTCAGGACTGTCACGGCCAATCAGGCGAAGGCATACCGAAAATATATCCTCCGCTGGCTGGAAACCGCAATGTGACCATGAGCCCCCCGCTGAACACCATCCGCAACGTGCTGTATGGCGGGTATCCTCCTGCCACAGCTGGTAATCCGAGACCTCATGGCATGCCACCGTATCAGCATTTCATTCGCGATACTGAGATTGCCCAAGTAGTGTCTTATATCAGGAACGCATGGGGAAATCGCGGCAGTCTGGTAAGTCCGGAAGACGTCGATAACAGCCGGGGCAGCGAATTCTGAGCCGCTCCGGTTATTCCAGAGATTTTTTGGTTTGAGTCAGAAGACCTCATCGTCTCGGCGCTGGAAGCGGGGAGTATGCGCTAAAATCTCTGGGAAGGTGTGTTGCAGCGCATTCTGGAATATTGCAAGCTGAAAAATAGCAGCCCATTCAAATAATTGATTGGTTATGTTTTGGGAAACGCTGAACAAATCCTGAAGTCTGGGATAAAAGTTTTTCCTGATAACTTACTAAATACGCCATGTCACACCAAACGAGCTTTGCAGATCTTGATTACAGTAGCAAGAAACACCGGGCGCGTCGGGAGGCTTTTTTAAGCGAAATGGAATGGGTAATACAGTAGCTAGTTTTGCTAGCGCACATTGAGCCGCATTTTCCTAAGGCCGGGCAGCGGGGCCGCCAGCCGATGTCGCTGATCTGATTAGTAAGTTTTTCATGGCATTTCCCGTAGAATTATTCAGCCACCGGCAGTTGTAGTACTGCCGGTGATTGGATAAATTAGCAATTTCCGGATTTATGAGTGCAGGCAGCGTCTAAAATGCCTGTTTTAGAAGAATTGGTAAATTGAGAATCCAAGTTACTCGATCCAGCAATCTTTTGACTTGTATCTGTCGGGCCATACGACATTACACCAACTATGGCATTCACGATTCCTGACACGAATTGTCCGGAGGAAAGTTCGCCAAAATTTTCTATGTATGGCCCTCCCGAAGACTCCTGAGTGAGGTCACTTCCAAATTCTACCGTATTAGTAGTGGTGGATTTAAAACTCTGAGAGTCGACTCGATGGAGAACATTGCCTGAATCAAAGGATGAAGGAAATCCCAGCATGGTTACATGATTTCCAGCAAGCGCATTTGTTCTATAGCCCAAGTAACCAACAACTGACCCAATTTTTTGCCCTAGACTATTATCTTGCATTTCAAGCAAGGCATAATCCCCAGAATTAGGCAATTTCCCAGTAATATTGTTAGCCCAGTAACAATCCAGGTAGCGGTAAATTGACCATAAGGTGCACTACCGGAGTGATACGCGGGAATAAACTTGAAATTTACATACCTTTGCTTCTTAACAGGGTCAAGTACACAGTGTCCAGCGGTTAAAACCAACCTTGGTCTAATAACAGATGCTGAGCATTGATAGGTATTGCCAACACTGTCACTAAAGAATAGCTTCCCACTAGCCCGATAGGGATAGGAATTTTGAACGGATGGTGCAGGACTTACACGTGAACTGGTGAAATAGGCATTCACTGCTCCTGAAGCATAAGTATCTTATTCCAAAGCGTTATAGATCTGAGCCTCATGATCGTTGTCTTGCTCGATTATTGGCTCAAAGATTTTAGCTTTACTGCGTTTCACTTTGATTTCGGGTGGACACCCAGGCTCGCTAACCTGCTCAGCGTGATCAGAAAACTCCATGTATTCGCTGATCGCATCAGTTTCAGTTGCTTTGGGCCTAAGGAATCGGTTTGGCATTTCTATAGCGATCCGGCGTCCAGAAATCGGCTTGACTGCCATCGCGCATTAACTTATAGGGCGATTCAAGTTCAATTGAAACCGAATGCGGCCCTTCGGCCTTGGTTTCAGGTTGTATTGGCTGATTATTTGATTGATTCGATAAATCCCATGAAACATGGTCTTGAGCGAAAGTAATACCGCTCCATGCGATGCTTGTGGCGAAAGCCAGAATACATATCTTTCTCATTTTTATCTCCTTGCATTTTGTGTCATTGAAAATGTCCACAGCTCTTGTGGCCGCGGGCAGAAACTAGGATGCAAAAAAACGAAGGGGATTTATATCCAAGAATTTTCATATATGAGTTTTTTAAATGCAAGCTTGACGTAGCACTTTCTTTTAGCCCTGACTGTGCAGTGACTTGTTTAAGCACGCACTTGAAAGAGACAGGACTGACCACGTCAGGCTGTTTCAATGAAAAGGCAATTACTTCCACTGCTTTCTTAGCTTTCTCACCCCAGTTCTTCTTGCGTTAAGAATAGGATGTTGACATTGATCGGCGCTTCCCTAGTGCAACTGCACTATATTTCATCTTAAGAAGCCAGAACAATTGTACTAGGTAATTGCGGTTATTAATCCATCGGAAATCCGGATGAGTTTGATGGCGCACCGGATTGTGGTGCAAACGGTGAAGCATTACCCGCTGACGAAGAACGCGAAGAAGGTGAAGCTGCGCCTGAGGAAGATTGCGGCGCAAAAGGGGAATTGGACGGTGAAGCTCCCGGTGCCGTGTTCGGCTTGGATTGATTGGAGGCCGGTTTCGATGAGCTGCCGCCCTCACCGGGTTTATACGTAAATTTCCAATCCCGGTAAGTTAATGCTTCTGAGAATTTAGCATATTGCTCGGGAAATTTATCTTTCTTGATGGGTTTCTTTTCCGATAGGCTGTATACGCCGGTGATTCTCTTAGTGAGATTGGAACCTATACCAGGACTGCTGTTCGGTGTCGCGCTATTCGATGCCTGATTTGGCGTTGCGTTACCGGATGTCTGGCCAGTATTGGGCACCAGGCTATTGCCCGAGGGCTGGTTACTGCCCGATGCTGGGTTACCGCCCGGCACTGCAGTATTACCCGCGGTTGAATTCTGGCTGGCAGCCGGACTGTTACCGGACACTGTATTACCGCCGGGCGGAGGTTCTTCAATGGTGCCCCACTCCGCTGTATTGGTGATCGGGTCCATATAGATTTTACGCAAATGGCGTTTGATGGCCGGTGTGCGTTTATCCTCCAGCAACTCCTCCAAAGTTTCGGGAAATTGTTTAGTACCAGTGTTGTAGTAGGACATAATCGCTTTGCGAAATTGTTCGCCTACGTAAAGCAATTCGGCCTCTTTCTCACGCTGCGCTTTTACCTGCCACACCTGACCTACCCCGGCCATGACAATCCCCGCCAGAGTGACTCCGAACAAAGCCCAAAGATAAACAAAACCGCTTGCCCGCCGTGGCATATCATGTGCACCGCAAGAATTCGAGCAAGCCCCGGTCATTTACCATTCTTGATAGTACGATCCATCCAGGGCTCTTCCTGAGTAGCCGCTATAAACATCATAGACGCCTGATTCCGTTTCGTTCTTGGGAGGAACCTCGACCCAGGTTTTATCACTTTCGGTAAAGGGATCTTTCGGCACGCTGCGCATATAGCGTTTGTCGACCAGCTCGGCCAGGTCAATAGGATATTTACCAAAGTCCGAATAGAACTGATCGATGGCGTTGCGCATAATACCCAAGTCCTGCCGCAACACGGCTTCTTTGGCTTTATCGATAGAATTAAAATACTTCGGCGCGACAATACTCAACAATGTCGCGATAATCGCCATAACCACCAGCAGTTCGATTAAGGTAAATCCTCTGGATTTCCGGGTCCCAGATAGGTTTATCATCACCACTCCCGGTAAGGAATACCGTTCAGGCCTATGGCTTCCGAACGTGAATAAACATCATAAACATCGTCACCCTCCTTGGGACTATCCCAGGGGCTTTCGTAACTGCGCTTCCCCCAGGTATCTGCAGCCGGAGTCGCCGAAACACCGGCAACATCCAGTTCGACAAACAGCGGGTCAGGGGGCAAGCGGCGCAGGAAATAAATAATCTTCTTGTCCGGACTCTTGATATCCGGCACGCCCATGAATAATTCCTCCAGCCGGGGTGGATAACCCGATTCATCGGCCTTCTTGGTGATACGCCCCTCATCCGAAGCCTGCTTGTAGGCATCAATGGCCGTTCGTATCTGGCGCAATGCAACGCGCAACTCCTGCTCCTTCTCGCGTTTCACCATGAGCTCCCGCAATGGCAACGCGGCTGTCGCTAAAATAGCCATGATTGCCACCACGATCATTAATTCAATCAGCGTAAATCCTCTGTGCTTCACGGAAACTCTGGATGCAGCCATAAGCCGATTATTTGATATTGACACTAACTGGCGGCGGCGGCGTCACTTCGACCGCTTGACCATTTTCCATATCTTCCGCGTTTACATTCTGGATATTGATTTCCGTTGTACCTGGGTTAGCTGCGATCACCTTGAAACGAAGCTGCGCCGCCAGACCGGAAGGCTGATCCTTACCTAATTTGATCACGCGTGTACCTGACTTATCCCCACCATCCAGGGCTTCCAGCGAACTCGCTTCATAATTCAACACTAAGTCGGAATTAACCGTTGCTTTTGCGCCAACCAGTCGCACACTGACAGAAAATTCCTTACCCAGCCCTACATTGGTCGGTGATTGAAGGGTAAGCGTAGGCGTTCCGGACGCGGAAGCTGCAACACTGGCAAATGGATTCGGTGGCGGTTCTTGACCTTCGGCTGGCGGAGAAAAAGCATCCTGAAGCGCAGCCGCAACACCGCGGCCAGATCCAGCCGGTGCGATGGATAGAGATTGTGCCGCTGTTTTCTTGATGGTAATGGGCAATTTACCCGCTTCGCTGGCCGTACCAAAATGATATTCGTTTTCCAGATTGATTGGTCTTGGGATATTGCGAACAATACGAGGCGTAATCAGTAATACCACTTCATTTTTTGTTCTCTCAATATCTTGATTAGACGTTAAGCGATCCAATCCAGGAATATTTAATAATCCCATCAGACCACCAATCTTTCTTGTTTCCCGATTATCAATCAGTCCCGCTATAACTTGCGTTTCTCCATCTTTGATTGTTAGGATAGTTTCAGCATTGCGCGTTCCGACCCGAGGAGCGGTTGCACCATTAGGCCCTGGTATCGTTTCTAGAACTGAACTCACCTCCAAAGTAACCTTGAGTGTTACATCGTCGTTTAATCCAATACGCGGCTCAACATCCAACTTAACCCCCACATCGATAAATGTTGGTGTTGCAGTAACGATCGCGGTCACCCCAGGCTGTACGTTAGCGGAGAAAAAAGGCTGCTTGGTACCTACATGAATTTTTGCTTTCTCCCGGTTATTTACTCGCACCCTGGGATTTGCCAATATATCTCCCGTCGAAAGGTTCTGCAAAAAATCAATTTTTGCTTGACTAGTCATACCGAAACTCTTAAGTCCAGAAAAGCCAAAGTTACTGAGTAGAGCCGCCGGAGCACCAAGAACTGCTTGTCCAGCATAATTAAATTGCATCGACTGAGGAAAATTGGGTCCCAATACAAATTTATTAGTGCGCGAAACATCCAAAATCATGACTTCGAGCATAACTTCGGGTTCGGCATAATCATTCAGGCTCACCAATCGTTCGGTTAAACGAATAGCTTCCAGTGTATCACGCATGATAAACAGATTAAGTTGTTCATTGACATAGATATCTTTGGCTTTAACGATACCTCTGACCATCGCAACCATCTGTTTGACATCGGTATGCGCCACTTGAAAGCTGCGCACAACCAATTCTTGGTAATCTTTTAATTTCGCCGGTGTATTAGGATAAATCAATAACGAATTACTATTGAGCACTTTGTATGCTAATTGATTGGTCGCAAGAATCAACTTCAATATATCTTCGATCGTATTTTGCCGGACAAATATGGATATTTTGGTATCTTGCCTGATGTCTTTATCAAAAACAAAATTGATACCCGCAGTCCGCGACATCAGTTCAAATACAGTTTTCAAATCAGTGCCTTTGAATTCCATCGTCACCGCTTTCTTGAAAGCGGATTCCAATGCCAAATCAGTGACCTCAGGCCGTGTCAGCCGCAAATTGATTTCTGAAATCAATTGACGCGCATGTAATTGCTGCGGATTCTCTTGTAAGATAGCTCGCACGAGTATTTCAGCTTGCGCAAGTTCACCGCGTGCCAATAGGGCTTTAGCGGAATCAACTCTGGCAATGTGGCGGCGTTCCAATGCAATCAATTCGAGGCCTTCCTTAGCGCGCTCATTGAATGGATACAGATTTAAAATGCGTTGAAATGCTTGTTCTGCACGCTCCAGATCACCGGATAAGCGCAAGCTCTCGGCCTCAAACTGAAGTTTACCTATCACTTCTTCGCGCAGGCGTATTGATACTGTCTGTATTTCTTGATTCGCAGGTTCCTCACGTTGCGCTTGTTCCAATTTTGCCATGCCATTTTCAAATTGGCCCTGCGCTACCAGCTTTTTCCCCTCGTCAAATGCTTTGTTCCGGGTAAAGAATGTTTGGTTATTGATTGCGCACCCTGCAGTAGTCGCGAGCAAAATAATGAGGATATAAATTCTCCAGCTTTTCATCGGAACGTTCCTGCGATTTTATTGTTAATAGTGAGCGTCTGCTTTATATTGAGCGGTAGATAAGTGACGGCAATTGTACTGTCATTGATGGAATCCAACCGGTATTTGTCATTAATTTTTCCACCGATCTTGGTAATGAAATTTTCTCCCGATTGCGAAAGAAAAACCCAAGTTTCGTCGTCCGTAACAGCCTTGCCGCTATATTTGAACTGTAGCGGCGGTGCTGTGGGTGCGGGGGGAGGCGTGGCTTTTTTTATTTGTTCAGCCAGCGCAGCCTGCTGTTCGAAGCTGACTGGCGGTTGTTTAGGCGCCCATGTCGTGGATACAAACAATTCTCCCGCCAATGGATTGAATTTCCGCTGTCCAAGTTTACCGACATCCAACAGCTCCGCGCTGCTTTCTTGATTTTTTGCCCGGTCTCTACTCGTGCTTGCTGTCTTTACCGGTTGCACGGTTTCTACGATATCCGTCGATGTCTCTTCCTCTTCAACCAACATCACAGCGACTAATGTGGCTAGCAATGCGCCGCCTATCATCAATTTCCGCTTTTTCTCAGCTTGATCCATTGCGCTTATTTGTTCAAGTAAAGGTTAATTTCAAGGCGGACTTCAAGCTTGTCGGAAGTTATATTTTCACGTTTAAGCGCAATCGCGGAAATAGCCATGGCAGGAACTTTGACCAACGCTTCCGCCATAAAAGCGCGAATTTGCGGATAACGGCCTTTTACCGGCAATATCATCTCGTAACGAGCCAAACGCGCGTCACTCTCATTCATCAGACGATATTCACTACTGCTCAGATCAACGCCATGCTTTTTAGCCAATTGCACCAATTCACGAATCCAGAAAGGCGATGAGTCGATACGCGGGAAGTAATCATAAAATACTTGCAATGCCTGATCGCTATTCAATTTCTTTCCGCCTTCCATTTCTCCCGGAGACTGCTTCGCCAACTCCTGCAATTGCAGCGTCTCAGCTCGCTCCTTCAGCTTTTGCAGATCGGAGTCTTGCGGCAAAACCGCCGAGAAAAAATAAATACCGGCAACAACAATCAGACCCAGGCCGATTTTTCCAATCGTGCCGAGACGGCCTGCCTGCCAGCGCAGTTGCAGCATCAATCGATCAAGCTGTGTTTGGATTGTTCCGGTCTTCAAGAAACTTGCATCCATGCTGCGGTCAGGAGAAAAATAATGGGCCGGTGCGGATTATCTTGTTTAACTTTGTAGTTTAACAAATGTACATTTTCAAAAACCAACTCACGTTCAAGCGCTTCGACAAAATCGAGTAGTTCGGACATACTCTTTGCTTCACCGCTGAGACGCAGTGTCCGGCTGGCCACATTCGGCTGCAAGGATAACAAGGCGATCTCTTCCGTTGCCGCATGTTCGATGGCATCGAATAAAGTCTCCCAAGGCAAATTGATCTGATCCAGTATTGCATTGGCTTGCGTGATTTCCTTACGGATTTCCTGGCTGAATTCTTTTATCCGCGGGGTTGACCGTGTGCGCGGCGCAGCTTTCTGCTGCTGTTGTTTTTCCAGCCGCTCAACCCGGTTCGTCCAGTGATTCACTTCTTCAGTCACTTGGCGGAATTGCAGCAGCACACCGGCAAGCACAAGTAATCCGATCAGCAGGATGGAAAAATCGATATGCGGAACGGATTGACCGCGATCCGGGAACTTAAGTCTCAAGCGTGGCATCGATTTACCCCGTCATCATCAACCGGCCCGGATGGGTAATGCGGCAATGCCGGTATTTTCTCAAGCGGCATCGGCACAATGCACCATCCGCACTGTTCCGGCAGCATCAAATCCGCATGTTCCGGCGCAAACACATGAACCCATTCAATCGCTTCCTTACTTCCGGTCAAGATAGCTTCCTGATCCAATGCCGCGAGCAATTCAGCTGCGGCATTGTGCAAAATCCGCTGATTGCGGATACTGTGCCAGCTTCCATTGATCAGCACAGCCAAGCAAATACGTCCGGCTTCAATGACCGCAAAATAGGTTTTATTGCCATCGAGCAATTTTTGCCAGCGATCATAAACAGAGGCAAAATAAGGCTCGATTTCTTTAAGTGTGCAGCGGCACCGCGCCGCCATCTCTTCCAGCTGCACCATCAAATCGCGCGGAATCGCAGCGCACACCGCACCGCTCAGCGGCGTCCATTCGCTCACACTCAGCGCCCACGAATCAACCCGTTCCGCATACACCTCGCGCATGCGGAACGCGGCATAGGCATTCACCTCTTCCGGCGTTGCGATCTCGGCTTGCGGCAATAGGGCGACGTAACGTACAAAATGATTGGATACCGTAACACTCAATTCCGCTCCAGGCTCATCAATCAAGTGCTTTTCCAATTGCTGCAAAGCTGCCTGCCAAACCGGGGCATCCTGCACAGGCTCGCACCACACGGTAACCTTGGCTGCCTGTACCGGTTTGAAACCGCGCGTTGAACGCACCAGATCAATTCGTCCGGGCGCCAGGAAGACCTGCACCTGATTACGCCACAATGGTGACACGATTAGCCTCCTCTAAACTGGTTGAGCCTTGCTTGACCATATCCAAAGCAGCCTCCCGCAAGAATCGGGTGCCATTGCTTCTGGCCGCTTCCTTGATGCGGCGTATCGGTTCCTGCGCTACGATCAGCTCACGAATCTCATCGTTCAGGATCAGAATCTCGGCAATTGCATTTCTTCCCCGGTAACCGCTTCCACGGCATTGACCGCAACCTCGTCCGTTGCGAAACTTGAATTGATCCGCTTCGTCGAGGGGAATTCCTGATTCTTCGATCAGTTTATCATCCGGACGCTCATCAACCGAGCAGTGCGGACATAACAAACGCACTAAGCGCTGCGCGGCAATTCCGTTCAAAGCAGACACAAAACTGTAAGGGTCCACACCCATATGCGAAAACCGGCCGATGACATCAAATACGTTATTGGCGTGTACCGTGGTAAAAACCAAGTGACCGGTCAGCGCTGCCTGGATGGCAATCTGCGCCGTTTCCGAGTCGCGAATTTCACCCACCATGATTTTGTCCGGATCATGCCGCAAAATTGAACGCAATCCGCGCGCAAACGTTAGTCCTTTTTTCTCATTTACCGGGATTTGCAGCACCCCGGGAAGCTGATACTCGATCGGATCTTCGATGGTAATAATTTTATCGCTGCCTTTATTCACTTCGGAAATCGCGGCGTAGAGCGATGTCGTTTTACCGCTTCCGGTTGGCCCGGTAACCAGCAGCATGCCATACGGCTCGGAACTCAGACGGCGGATACTGGCAATCGCCGCCTGATTAAAACCCAATTGGTTTAACGTCAACCCTTCAATATGATCGGACAACGCTTGCCGGTCAAGAATACGCAAGACGGCATCCTCGCCGAAAATGCTCGGCATGATGGAAACGCGGAAATCGATTTCCCGTCCCTGGATGGAAACTTTAAAACGGCCATCCTGCGGCACGCGGCGTTCGGCAATATCCAACTCGGACATCACTTTAATCCGGGAAATGACTTGCTCAGCCAAATCCGCGCCCTGGATCACGCCAATCGAGCTCAGTACGCCATCGATGCGGTATTTTATCGACAGTGCGCCTGCCGTCATTTCCAAATGAATATCGCTGGCCTGCGATTTATGTGCGTCATACAAGGTGGAATGTACCAAGCGCACCACCTGGCTGGTACCTTCATTGATGCTTTTTAACGATAAATCCTCAACACCGCTTTGTATTTTATCCAGCTCTGTGGAAGGTAGCACTTGATCCATGGCACGCATGGTTTTTTCCTGCTGAGCAAAAAAGGCGCTCAAATCAGCAGGATGCACCAAATACCACTCAGCGGCGACAGCAAAGCGTTCTTCCGCCCATGCCCGTAATTTTGTTGAAAATGGATTACTGACTGCCAGCAGATAGTCTTGTTCGCGGCGAAATAAAACACATTCATGCATCATGGCTTCGGCAAACGAGAGCACATCAAAAGCGGGACTGAGTGCGTGAATCGTTTTCATGTCCAGTACCGGCATATGTAGAAGCTGGCCGAGCTGCTGCATGAGTTCATCAGGCGTATAACCGCCTTTTTCTTCCAAAACCTGAATGACGGACACATTCTGTTCGAGCGCTTTTTGCTGCGCGTCGGCCAGATGATTGATCTCCATCAGCGGCTTGTTTACGGATTGCGCCTGCGCTTCGATCAATTGATACTTCCCGCCAATTCAAATATGGGCATATACATGAGAATAATAATCCCGCCAATTACAATGCCGATGACCGCCATCAGTAGTGGCTCTATCAATTTGGTTGTCCATTCGACCCAACGCGCAATTTCCTCATCGTGAAAATTACCGATCCGTTCCATCATATCGCCCATTAAACCCGTTCTCTCGCCCACGCGGAGCATGCGATTGCCCACTGCCGTTGTCAGTCCTTCCAATTCCATTGCGCTGGAAATCGTTCTACCTTCGCGGATATGCTTGGCTGCAGCCGCGACTTTGGGACGGAAATGCGCTTGCAATAATCCGCTGACCATTTCCAGCGCTTGCGTGATGGGAATGCCGCCACGCAGCAGCATGCCCAACGTCTTGTAGAAGCGCGCCAGCTGATACACACGCATGCGCTCGCCGATCGCCGGAATGCGCCACAGGAACTGCATGACACTGGCGCGAAAGGTTGACCGGCTCACTGTGTAGCCTGCCGCAATCAGCAGCGCCAATGCTCCAATGGCCAATTCCCAGCCGCGTTCATGAACGAATTGACCCCATTTAATCAGCAATAACGATAGCCAGGGTAAATCGCTGCCCATATCATCATAAATAGCGCTGAATTTAGGCACCACAAAAACCATCAGAAAAATCGACACCAGAAAACCGATCACCAATAACAGCACAGGATAAATCGACGCGCCAACGAGTTTTTTGCGCACAAACTCCATCTGTGTCTGGTAGGTGATAAAACGGGTCAGCGCTTCCGCAAGATCGCCGGTACGTTCGCTGGCGCGGACCGTGGCGATATAGAGCGGTGGAAATGCTTGCGGAAATTCTTGCAGCGCTTGAGAGAATGTCACTCCCTCATACAATCGATCCAGGATATTCTGGATAATTTTGCGGTTACTACTATCCTGTTCTTTCTCGAGCAGCGTTTCGATGCTTTCAACCAGACTTAAACCGGCAATCTGCAATGACAGTAATTCCTGGCTGAAATGAACCAGCGGAAAATGGCTCTTCGCTTTCAGCGAAAAACCCGAGAAGCTGCGCCGTATGCTTAAAACCATACCGCCTTGTTCAACAACCTGGCGGCGAGCCTCCTCCTCGCTGTTCGCTTCCAGCTCAAGATGCACGGTACCTTGTCCGGACATCACGGCCTTCACTTCATAACGCATGCGCGGAATTTACCAGTTGGTAATATCAGCCGCCTCGCCCTCACCGCCAGGCTGTCCGTCCTTGCCGTAAGAGAGCAAATCAAACTCGGCGCGTTCACCCGGATATTTGTATACATAAGGGCGGCCCCAGGGATCGGCTGGCGGCAATTTGGATAAGTAAGGCCCTTGCCAGCGCGCCTCATTATTGGGGCGCGTAACCAGCGCGGTCAAGCCTTGTTCCGTGCCCGGATAGCTACCCACATCCAGACGGTATTGATGCAACGACTTTTCCAGTGCATCGATTTGCGCTTGCGCCATTTTTATTTCCGATTTGCCGACCTGCGAAAAGTACTTAGGCCCGACATAAGCAGCCAGCAAACCGATGATAACCATGACCACGAGTAATTCAAGCAGTGTAAAACCGCGTACTGCTTTTGCCTTTTGTTGCACAACCAATTGCACCATATTTATCCTCTAACAAAAAATACTGATCCCTAATGGATTAGCCCTATCAACAATTCAATTTCGAATCTTGTATGGTAAGTTGCCCGTATGACAGGGTCAAGACGGAATATCACACACATACTGCGGAATTCCCGCAATTCAGCAGCAGCATTAGCGCCGGAGAATCGCCCACCACCGGCCGATATTGAGTAATGCCATGAGCGAAGCGGATACATAAGTCCACGCTGCGGCACGCAGAATTCTGCGCGCATGCGGTTCGTCGCCTTGAATGAGATACTTGCCTTGCTCCAGCATCGGTAGCGCCCGCGCGAAACTGGCATGTAATTCCATCGGCAGCGTCACCATATGCACGACTACTGCACTACCCAACGTCAACAAGCCACCCGCGAGAAACAGAGCACCCGCTGCCGGTGCACGCAGGCCCACTGCGACAATCGGTGCGATCATCAAAATCACTGCGCCCAATTTTTCCGCCGGAGCGGCTATTTGCACCAAGCGTGTCCGCCATTTTAGCGGCAAGTAGCCATCACGGTCCTGGATGGCGTGCCCGACTTCGTGCGCCGCAACCGTAATCGCCGTGAGCGATTTGCCATTAAACTTATCCGCGGTCAGGCGCACTACTTTTTCGATCGGATCATAGTGATCACCCTGTTCCGTCACTTCGACCTTTACCGTCTGCAAGTTGGCCCAATCGAGCAAAATACGCGCCAGCTCAGCGCCGGTGCCCGGATAACGATCTTCAGGATGACTGTATTTTGCCAGGGTATGCTTAACCCAGTAAGACGGGCCCACTATGAGCGCAGCGATAACGATGACAAGTATTAAATAAAGCATAGACTTGAGATATCAGTACGAATAATTGGTTCCACACAAGACTTGCCCGCCATTTCACATCAGCCCAGAAATATCTCTTGTTAATCAAGTATCAGGAGAATACTACTGAATTATACCGCTTGCTTCAAAGATAAACTCAGAAATAAAGTATCGTATTGAGTTGCTGAGACTACCGGCAAATCAATTATTTCGATTTGCCGATCAGAACAATCAAATGACGTCATTTATTTGATCAGTCGGATAAAACCTATCGCCCCCCTCCTTTATTCAGCGTCAATCAATGGTTTTACGCCGGCACGAATAATCGATTCAGTCAATGTTGGAATACAAAGCTCAATAAACCGGTACGCATAGCTACGCAGATAATGATTACGCCGAACCGAAACAAAAGTGGCATTCATTTCAAACAGATATTCACTTTCAAGCTTGACTAATGTCTCATCTCTTCTGGGTGAAAATGCTACTGAGGCAATAATGCCTATACCTATAAGAATTCCTAGCGTTGTTTACAGTATTCAGGAGAATACTGTAGATGAACATACACAAACGCACTCGTTTAACATTATTGGATCGTCAGGAAATCTGGCGGCTTTATCAAACCTGGTTGTGGAAGGTAGTTCAGCTGGCAGAGCACTTCCACGTCAGCCGTCCAACGATTTATGACGTACTGAAACGAGCCAGGCTACAGGAATTTACTCCGCGTAATAGTACCAACCAACGGTTCAAGACGTTGCAGTACGGCCTTAAACGTCTGGCCAAGGTCGAGCAAACCAT
>NZ_FNOE01000037.1 GCF_900106555.1 Nitrosomonas oligotropha
TCTTAGAGTTTCCAGTGGACAAAAATCAATGCGTTTGACAGAACCTAACCTTCCCATATCATGTTCTCATAAAATTATTTCTAACAACACTTTTTTATTCCTTTACTTACCTTAGCCGGTGTTTCTTACAGTTTGGATGAGATTCATGAATCAAATTCAGTATCGGCTGTGGTAGGAAATAATTCTGGATGGGATTACGGCATCCGGGCGCAATAAGATTAGCCGGGATAATATAAGCCGCTATCGATAGCACTTAATCAACCCAAAACTGTCTTTGTTTCATCCTGTTCGATTTTCTGATTAAATACAGGAAAGTAGGCTAAAAAAACAGTTTGTAGCTCATGCAAGGAGGAACTGATGAAATTCACGTCGCTGACACAGCGTTTTGCTGTCTGGTTCACATTGGTTTCTTTGCTGCCCATATTGGTGATCGGCAATAGCCTGCTGCATACTTTTGAGAAGGAAATAAAAAAATCGGCTATCCGGAATGTATCCGCGATCGCCGATAAAAAATTTGAACAAATCGACAGTTACCTGCAAGAACGTTTACTCGATGCCAGTTTAATACGTGACGCCAGTACGACGCATGAAGCCATTATTGGGTTTTCCCGGATTTTTAAGGAAAACGGCGTGAATTCGGATGAATACCGGCAATTGGATGCCAATTATCGTGAAAATTTCAAACGTTTTGTCGAAGATGCGAAATATTACGATCTGTTTTTGATTTCTACCGAAGGCACGATCATATATTCGCAAACGCATGAGATCGATTTTGCCACTAACTTATTCACCGGCCCTTATCGCGATACCGGGTTAGGTAAGGTTACCCGCTATGCATTGGATAACTTAAAAAGCAGTATTTCGGATTTTGAGCGCTACGAACCATCCCGAGGTGCGATTGCTGCATTTGTCGCCACACCGATCATTCTGGATGGTGAAACTAAGGGTGTATTGGCGTTGCAGATCTATAGTCAACGCGTGTTCACGGTGTTATCGAACAATGTTGGACTGGGCGATAGCGGCGAAACGGTCGTGGCGCGTCTTGAAGATGATCAGACTGCGCTGGTCATGGCGCCCTTGAAGTATGACCCTGATGCCGCATTGAAGCGCAAGATCCCACTCAATACGCCACCTTCGTCCGAAGCCATGCAAAATGCCCTGAATGACCAAACAGGCGGTGCGTTAACGGTTGATTACCGCGGTAAGGAAGTGGTTGCGGCATGGCGTTACTTGCCGCGCATGAAATGGGGTATCGTGGTACAGATTGATGTCGAGGAAGCCTTTGCTTCTGTTTCCAAAGTGCATTTTATCGGCTTGGTTATTCTGATTCTGACATTGCTGGCTGCCTTATTGGGGGCGGTACTGTTTCACCGCCGTGTTGTCAATCCTTTGAAACATTTGAATCAGAGCGCGCAGGAAATTTCCACCGGCAACTTGCATCAACGCGTTGCGATTGAAGGCTGGGATGAAATGCGGCAATTGGCAAAAACCTTTAATTTAATGGTGGAACAGCTGAATGCCAGTGATCAGGAGCGCAACAAAGCAGAAGGAAACCTGGTGCAGCTCAATCTGGAATTGGAACACCGCGTTGCAGCGCGGACCGGCGATTTGCAACGCGCTAATGTGGCTTTGGCGATCAAAGAGGAAGAAATGCGTTCGGTGGTCGAGCACATGGTGGATTGCGTGGTTACCACCAATGAGATAGGCACGATTCTTTCCGCCAATCCGGTAATGGAAAAATTGTTCGGCTACAGTCACGAGGAAATGATCGGCCAGAATATATCCATCATCGTGCCTGAGCCGGATCGCAGCAAGCATATCGGCTATATGGAAAACTATTGCCGTACTGGACATGGTCAGGAGTATGTCGGCCGCGCTTATTTATCCGGTTCACATGGGATCGGTTTAGGCCGGGAAGTAGAGGGCGTGCGCAAGGACGGAGAACGGATTGAATTGTATCTTGCGGTCAGTGAATATTTTGTCGCGGGGAAGCGGCATTTTACCGGTGTCATGCGCGATATCCGTGAACATGTGCACATTATGAATGAACTCAGGCAAGCCCGGATTGAAGCGGAGCAAGCCAGTAAAGCGAAATCGGCGTTTCTGGCCGCCATGAGCCATGAAATCCGCACACCGATGAACGGCGTGATCGGTATGATCGACGTGCTCAGACAGACCAGTTTGAGCGGTTATCAAATGGAAATGGCCAACCTGATCCGCGATTCCGCTTATGCCTTGCTGGCCATTATTGAAGACATTCTAGATTTTTCCAAAATCGAAGCGGGTAAGCTGGAAATCGAAAAAATTCCGATGCCGCTAGCCAGTATCATCGAAAATGCATGCGGCATGCTGGCGCATCTGGCGCTGAGTAAGAAAGTGGAGCTGACGCTATTCATCGATCCTGCGATCCCGGAAAATGTATTGGGCGATCCGTTGCGCTTGCGGCAAGTATTGGTGAATATCATTAATAACGCGATCAAGTTTTCCAGTAAACAGGAAAAACAAGGCAAAGTATCGGTGAGGGTATTATTGACGGAATCCAATCCGGATCAGGTGGTGGTGACCTTCCAGGTAACCGATAACGGCATCGGCATGGATAAGGAAACGCAGGAAAAGCTTTTCAAATCTTTTTCCCAAGGCGATCCTTCCACCACACGGCGCTTTGGCGGGACCGGTCTTGGCTTGGCGATTTCCCATCATCTTGCGGAGCTGATGGACGCGGAAATAACTGTGCAAAGCGAGCCGCAACAAGGCTCTACCTTTATCATACAAATGCCCTTTAAACCGCTGCCGGCGGCTGCTGTTGCCGATCATAAGATCGAAGATCTAGAGGGCATGAATTGCTTGATACTGGGTGACAACGATGGTCTGAGCAATGATCTGGCCGTTTACTTAAAAAGCGCCGGTGCACAGGTTGAGCAAGTAACCGATCTTGACCGGATCGATCAGTTTATTCAGGAGCTTGCGCCGGGCTTGTGGCTCGTTGTCATCGATGCCGGGCAGCATGTGCCGCTCATCAAGGAATTGCGTGCCGCGTTTAACGCTCGTGCGAAAAAAATAAAAGGCGCCACGAAAACTGGGCCGGAAGCAGCGCAATCTTCCATCGAACCGCGTTTTGTCGTGATCAAGCGTGGCCGCCGCCGGCAAGCGCGTATCGAAGATATCGATATCATTACGCTGGACGGCGATGTCATGTACCGTCAATCGCTGCTGCGTGCAATGGCGATCGCTGCCGGTAAAGTGGAAATGAACACGGAAACCGCACCGGTTGTCAATTTACTGAAATCCGGACCTGAGCCGGTGTCGCGTGATGAGGCATTGCGGCAGGGCAAGCTCATCTTGGTGGCGGAGGATAACGACATCAACCAGAAAGTCATTCGCCAGCAGCTCAACTTGCTCGGCTACGCTGCGGATATTGCCAACGATGGGCGTGAAGCGCTGAAACGATTGCAGAGCTGCAACTACGCACTGCTGCTGACCGATTTGCATATGCCCGAAATGGACGGCTTTGAATTGACGCAGGAAATTCGTTCCCAGGATTCCACCCGGAAGCACATGCCAATTGTCGCGCTGACTGCTAATGCGTTGAAAGGCGAAAGGGAACATTGCCTGAATGCCGGTATGGATGACTATCTGAGCAAACCGGTCCAGCTTGAGGATCTACGCCGGATCTTGGAACAGTATCTGCCGGGTGACAAACCGGCAGCAGCAGCGCAGTCCGTTATTCCCGCAAACGTGACCGTACGCGAAATGGAAATAGCCACAGTGCCGGTCGACGTGCAGGTGCTGGAAAAATTTGTCGGTGACGATCCGGCGATGATCCAAGAAATGCTGCTGGATTTTCGCGCTAGTGCGGAAAAAATCGCAACTGAATTGCACGCTGCATATCAAGCAGGCCAGTTTGCTACGGCCGGTTTATTGGCACATAAACTAAAATCATCCGCGCGATCGGTAGGGGCGCTGGCGCTGGGTGAATTATGCGCGGCAATGGAGCAAGCGGGGAAAAAGAACGATGCGGCGGAATTGGCTGTGCTGTTGCCGCAGTTTGACGTGCAGCTGATTGAGTGCAAAGCATATCTCGATATGTTGTGCACGCAAGGCGGGAAAAATGCCTGATAAACCTTGTCTAGGATGCCGGGGAATTATCCAGTAACCCGGCGCGCACCCTGTTTTGCCATTCATCCATCCAGCGTGGTAAGTCATCGGCAAGCAGCGGTTCGGAGATGAAATTACCTTGCGCCATATCGCATCCCGTTTGGCGTAAAAGCTCCCAATCATCCCGGTCTTCAACCCCTTCGGCGACGATGTCCATACCGAGCTGTTTGCCCATTGCCAAGCTGGCGTCGTAAATGGCGCGCAGGGTATCGTCGCTCCAGGCGCGATGCACGAATCCTTGATCGATCTTCAGTTCATTGAATGGGATATCACGCAGTTGCGCCAGAGAGGAATGGCCGGTGCCGAAATCGTCAATGGACAAATGAAACCGTTTGAGCCGCAGGCGGGTGAGAATTTCCAGCGGAATGCGCGCGTCCGGCCCCATGACTTGGCTTTCGGTGATTTCGATGACGATTTTCTGCGGCGGCAGATTATTTTCGTTGACGAGATTGACCACCATGTCTTGAAAATTCAAAGAAGCGAGATTATCCATGGTGACATTGATGGACACACGCAATGTGAGTCCACTTTGATGCCATTTTCCCGCTTGAACAATCGCTTGTGTCAACACCAAATGCGTCAGATCGTCGATCAGATTGTTGTCTTCCGCAATGTGAATAAACCGATCCGGCATGATCACGCCATCTTTCGGGTGATGCCAGCGCACCAGCGTTTCCACGCCAATCACGTCACCGTTCTCAACCGATACTTTGGGCTGGTAATAATTCACCAACTCTTGATGGGCAATGGCCGATTTAATATCGTCCGCGCTATAAATTTTACGGCTGGGTGGTGGATTTGATGCATCCACTGTCCATCCTCGCAGAATTTCCGCTAATTTGTCGGGATCAACGGGTTTATGCACATAACCGAGCATCGGTATCTTGTGCGCATGGACCAGCCTTTCAGCGGTTTTTAACATCCGTTCATCTTCGCCGCTGACTAAAACCAGCTTGCCGTGATATTGGCGATCCACCAGATAGCGGACAAACTCAATGCCGTCCATATCCGGCATATTCAGGTCGAGCAGAATCAAATCCGGGCACGTATCCACATGATCGATTTTCTTGAGTGCATCCGAGCCATTGTCACACGTTGCGATAGCGGTATAACCCAGCTTGACCAGCATCCGCGACAGAAGCTTGAGCATAAAGGTGTCGTCATCAAGGATCAGTATCTTAATGTGAGATGCGCTATCCATATGGTTTTTTCTAATAGAAATGGATTGGAATGCCAAAACCAATGATTCTCGGAATATCAGCGCATGATCATACACTGTGTATCGATAAAGAAGATAGCGATCGTTTTTTTCGCTATGCAATGGGATGATAGCGATGATTACCGGCCGGGAATCAGTTTGAGGTCATCGGAATGCAAACGGAAAGATTGCAGACCAATGACGGAAAAATGGAATCAGTCATCGATCAGCACATGACCGAAAAAAGCAAAAACACCGATCGCGATGCCGGTGACGAATTGCGCATGCACCAAATAGGAAAATTTCTTGAGCTCGACCGGCGAATAGCGCAAGGTCAAAAACAATCCGAAAAAACCCTGCCAGAGTACCAGCGCCAATAAAGCCGGGAAGAAAAGAATATGGCTATAACGCGAAAATCCCATCATCCCGATGTGCAGCAAAATCACGGCAACCGCCGCGATACCGAAATAAATATGCGTGCGGTTCAGCCAGATCAACAAACGGTTCAACTGCGATGATTCAATTGGAGCGATATAGTCCGGGAGCAGGCGCTGTGCTAATTTTCCTTGACCCAGCGCCAGTTTTAACAAGGTACGGAAATAAATAAATACCAATAGCGCCAGCCCAGCTTTGCCAAACCCTTCACCGATTTCGGTGAGGAACGTTTCGCGCTCTTCCGGGATGGGATGCACCGAGTAAGCGTAAATAAAATACGCCAATGAAATCAGCGAAATTACTGCCGTATAGAGCAGAATGTTGCGGATATTTTTCAATGATTGCTGCATATTATCGGTCATTTGTTTACCGGGTAACCCGTCACTTTTAGAATTTCCCATTTAAAGTCATGAGCGCCGACGACATCATCGGGCAAAGCCATCGATAGCGCGCCTTTGGATAGCGGTGGCAGATCAAGATTGATGTCATGCACTTTCGGATCATGCGACATGTTCGCATGCATATGCATATGCATATGATGATGGTCATGCACCGGTGTCATGCTGACCACGAGTTGCGTGATATGGTAATGGTCGTTGCCATTGTAGATTGTCCCGCTGAAAATCCCCCAACCAAATCCGGCATCGATTTTCAGTTTTTGAATGGCTTCTTGGGGTAATTCAATTAAAGCAAGTGCTGCGTTAGCAGACTGCTGGCAACATGGCGGACTTGCCGGTAAATCGCTGGCTACTGTACTCTGCGATAAAGTTAGCCATGCTAACAACGTCAGTGCGGAGACCAGTCTAATAAATTTTGATGTAACTAACATTCGGTGCCCTTTACAGTAACAATTGGAATCGGAATATAAGCGAAATTATAAATCGAGTTGCTCAGGCGGAAATGCCTTTCGTTAGATCAATAATTCCCGGCAAAGGAGTACATGTAATGGCTGATAAGTCCGATCCGTATGCACTTGATCGTTTCATCCAAGCGAAACACAGGGTTTTGAGATTGCTTTGGCCGAAATCTCCAGCGCCCGCAAGCGATCACATTGGATGTGGTACATCTTCCCGCAATTTGCTGGACTCGGATTCAGCGCAATATCGCAACGCTACGCAATCAGGAGTGCGGCGGAAGCCCGAGCATACTTGAACCACCGTATTCTCGGTGCGAGATTGATTCAATGCATCGAAGCGCTGCTTGCAATCGATGGGCGTTCCGCTCACGAAATCTTCGGTTCCCCGGATGAGATGAAACTTAAATCCTGTGCAACGTTGTTTGCCAGCGTAACACCCAAGGGATCGGCGTTTGAGTGTTTGTTGGAAAAGTATTTTCAGGGTGAGCGGGATCAACAGACGTTGAGCTTGATGGACGCGGCAAATGATTGTTGATAACCGAATCTCTGTTGATTTCACAACAATGGTTTTACTCCATTAATACCGTTCCGGTAAACCCACTCATTCAGCAACAACCGCGCTTCAGCAATCACTTCCGACGCTACCATTCCCACCATCCCGTGATGTTGCTGTACCCAGCGATTCGCTGCGGCGCCGTGCAGATAAACCGCCAGCAATAACGCTTGATCCGGCTTCAAGCCTTGGGCGATCAACGCGCCCATCATTCCGGCTAATACATCGCCGGTTCCTGCGGTGCTGAGCGCGGGGTTGCCGCTGGTGTTGAGGTAGCGTTTACCGCCGGGAAGGCAACAGATGCTGCCCGCGCCTTTGAGGACGACGTAACAATTGAATTGCTGTGCGATTTGCAACGCCGCGTTCATACGGTTTTGTTGCACGGCGGCGGTGCCGGTGTTCAGCAGGCGCGCTGCTTCGGCGGGATGGGGTGTCAGGATGGTGGAAGCATTGCGTTGACTGAGTTTCTTCGCCAGCGGTGAATGCTGCGCGATCAGGTTGAGTGCATCGGCATCGACGATCAGTGTGCAATCACTGGTGAGTGCTTTCTCCAGCCACGGTAATGCTTCCGCCGATTGTCCCAAACCGGGGCCAACGATCAAGCAATTGAGCGGCGCTAGCGTGAACAACTCCGATGGCGGACGCAGCATCAGCTCCGGCTGGGAAAAATCGACCGGCGGTGCATTGTCTGCCAGCAAACCGAGATAAACGCGTCCCGCGCCCAGATGCAAGGCAGCGCGGCCTGCCAATAGTGCCGCGCCGGTCATGCCGGTCGATCCGCCGAGGATGGCAACGTTACCGAACGTGCCTTTATGGCTATTCGCGCGACGCACTGGCGGCAGTATCGATTGCGCAAGTTTATGATTCAGCAGCCAAGTGTGCGGCTCAGGCGGTGCGGGCAGCTGAATATCCAAGTCGCGCAACACGATCGTGCCGCAGCATTCCGGGCCGGAATGGGTGAACAACCCCGGTTTTAAACCAATAAAAGTAATCGTCAGCGTGGCGTGAATGGCGATGCCATAAATGCAACCGTCGTCGCTACCCAATCCGGACGGAATATCCAGCGCGACGATGGGTGTCGCCATTTGATTCACGGCTTCAATCCATTCGCGGTATTTTCCTTCAATCGGGCGATGTTGCGATTGATCCAAGCCGATGCCGAATAAACCGTCAATCACGGCATCCCAGCTTCGATCGCCATCCGGTATTTCCGCACAAATGTCGCCGCCAATATTGAACCAGGCTTGCAGCGCTTGTTTGGCATCCGGCGGAACACGGTTGCCGTCGCCGCCGAATACCACGGTGACGGTGTTGCCCCATTCCTGCAAATAACGCGCCACGACGAATGCATCGCCGCCGTTGTTGCCCGGACCGGCCAGTACCAAGATTTGATGGCCTGGGCCTTTCAATAACTGGTCGCGGATCACTTGCGCCGCCGCCAAGCCTGCTTTTTCCATTAAGCGGGGCGGTTTGGGCAGTCTTGCCGCTTGTTGTTCAATGTCGCGGATTTCAGCGGTTGAAAAAACCGGATCGGCTGTGTCCATAATTTGCATGCGTATGGGATGATCAGCGATAAGTACATCTTCTCGTGTAAAATTGCAATCTTTAAATTACCGCCTTATTTCCTCTAATGCTCCAATTTTGTGGTGGACGTGCGCTTTCCCCGTTTCGTCTGGAAAAATTACGCAAGCAAATTAATACGCTGAATCTGCCGGTATCTGCACTGAATACCGAATACTGGCATTTTTGTTCGCTTACTCGAAACCTGCAAGACGCTGAGCTGAACGCCTTGCGCAAATTGCTCAACCACGATCAGACGCAGGAAAATGCGCGGCATCCCGGTGAATTCTTTTTGGTGTTGCCGCGTCCTGGGACGATTTCGCCGTGGTCAACCAAAGCCACCGATATTGCGCGGCACTGCGGATTAGCGGCGGTCGAGCGTATCGAACGCGGCATTGCGTATTACATTCAAACCGATCAAGCGCTAGCGGCGCAAGATAAGGCGCGGCTCAAAGCGTTACTGCATGATCGCATGACCGAAACGGTATTTTATTCATTCGACGATGCGGCCAAACTATTCCAGCATTTTGCACCGAAGCCGCTCAACACCGTCGATGTGCTCGGTGGCGGCATCGATGCATTGCGGCAAGCCAATCAAAGCATGGGGCTGGCGTTGTCGATGGATGAAATCGAGTATCTGGCGCATAACTTCCAGCAAATGGCGCGCAATCCGACCGATGTCGAACTGATGATGTTCGCGCAGGCGAATTCCGAGCATTGCCGCCATAAAATCTTCAATGCCGATTGGGTTATCGACGGTAAACCACAGGACAAATCACTGTTTGCGATGATCCGCAACACGCATCAAACCCACCCGCAAGGCACGCTGGTGGCGTATGCCGATAACGCCAGCGTCATCGAAGGTGCGGAAATTAACCGGTTTTATCCGGGTGATGGGCAGGTTTATGGTTACGCGCAGGAAAAAACACATGTGCTGATGAAGGTGGAAACGCACAATCATCCGACCGCGATTTCACCGTTTCCCGGCGCGGCGACCGGTGTCGGTGGGGAAATCCGCGACGAAGGCGCGACCGGGCGCGGGGCGAAACCGAAAGCCGGGTTATGCGGTTTCTCGGTATCGAATCTGAACATTCCGGATTTCACGCAACCGTGGGAGATCGATCAAAGCGGGCGTCAGTCAAGCTATGGCAAACCCGGACGCATCGCTTCGGCGTTGCAAATCATGCTGGAAGGGCCGATCGGCGGCGCGGCGTTCAATAACGAATTCGGCCGTCCCAATCTGGCGGGCTATTTCCGCACCTTTGAAGAGCGTGTGGGCGGGGAAATGCGCGGCTACCACAAGCCAGTCATGCTGGCGGGCGGCGTCGGACAGATTTCCGATCGCCATGTGCGTAAGGAAAAATTTCCACCGGGTGCGCTGCTGATTCAATTGGGTGGTCCCGGCATGCTGATCGGCTTAGGCGGCGGCGCGGCATCCAGCATGGATACCGGCGCTAATACCGAAGCGCTGGATTTCGATTCGGTGCAGCGCGGTAATCCGGAAATGCAACGGCGCGCACAGGAAGTGATCGACCGCTGCTGGCAATTGCAGCGCAGCGGCGGCGAAAACCCGATTCTGTTCATTCATGACGTCGGCGCGGGCGGTTTATCCAATGCCTTTCCCGAACTGGTGCATGATTCCGGTCGCGGCGGGCGTTTCAATTTACGCGCGGTGCCGTCTGAGGAAACCAGCATGTCGCCGATGCAAATCTGGAGCAACGAGGCGCAGGAACGCTATGTGCTGGCGATCAAACCGGAGTCGCTGGCGTTGTTTGAAAGTATCTGTGAGCGCGAACGCTGTCCGTTCGCCGTGGTGGGTGAAGCGACTGGCGATGAACAGCTGGTAGTCGCCGATCCGCAATCGCCCACACCACCGGTCGATATGCCGTTGCCGGTTTTGCTCGGCAAGCCGCCGAAAATGACACGCGATGTGGCGCATGGGGAACGAATCCTTCCCGCGCTCGATTGGTCGGGTGTGACACTAACTGAAGCTGCGTACCGGGTTTTGCGCTTGCCCGCGGTTGCTGATAAGAGCTTTCTGATTACCATCGGCGATCGTAGCGTCGGCGGTTTGTCGGTGCGCGATCAAATGGTTGGCCCGTGGCAGATTCCGGTGGCTGATGTCGCGGTGACCAGCATGGGGTATCAAACCGTTTTGGGCGAAGCATTTGCCATCGGCGAACGCACGCCGTTGGCGTTGATCGATCCGAAAGCCGCTGCGCGCATGGCGGTGGGTGAGTCGATCACTAATATCGCTGCGGCGGCGATCGACGGCATTGCACAGATCAAATTATCGGCCAACTGGATGGCGGCAGCCGGTCACCCGGGTGAAGATGCCGGACTGTACGACGCGGTGCACACCGTCGGTATGGAATTGTGCCCGCAATTGGGCATCAGCATTCCGGTCGGGAAAGATTCGATGTCGATGAAAACCGCGTGGGACGAAGCAGGCGTGCGCAAGGAAGTCACTGCGCCGCTGTCGCTGATTATCTCGTCTTTTGCCACGGTGACGGATGTGCGCAAAACTTTGACGCCGCAATTGCGCACCGACTGCGGCGACAGCGAATTGATCCTGATCGACTTGGGACAAGGGCAGAATCGCCTGGGCGGTTCGGCGCTGGCGCAAGTGTACAAACAAGTCGGCAATCATGCGCCGGATGTCGACGGTGAAGCCGGCGCGCAACAATTGCGTCATTTCTTCAACGCGATTCAACAGCTCAACACAGCGGATAGATTACTTGCGTATCACGACCGTTCCGACGGCGGTCTGTTTGTGACGCTGTGTGAAATGGCGTTTGCCGGGCATACGGGTATAACGGTGAACCTGGATCAATTGTGCTTTGATCCGCAGTACAGCGATCTCGACGGATCGGAATTGCGCCCGGAGCAACTGGGAGGGCGCTTCCTGGAACGCATGCTTGCGGTGCTGTTCAATGAGGAACTGGGGGCGGTGATACAAATTGCCGCTGCACAACGTCAGGAAGTCATGCAAGTGCTGGCCGATGCGGGGTTGCGCGATGCCAGTTTTGTCATCGGACAACTGAACCGGTCGGACGAAATTCGCTTGATGCGCAATAACAAAGCGGTGCTGGCGGAAAAACGGGTGGATGTGCAACGCGCCTGGTCGGAAACCACCTATCAAATGCAAAAACTGCGCGACAATCCAGTCTGTGCGCAACAGGAATTCGACCGCATTCTCGATATCGCCGATCCCGGTCTTCAGGTCGCGCTGCGGTACGATGCCAGTGACGATATTGCCGGGCCGTTCATTCAAACCGGTGTGCGTCCGCGCATGGCGATCCTGCGTGAACAAGGCGTCAACGGGCATGTGGAAATGGCGGCAGCGTTCGATCGCGCCGGTTTTGCCGCGATCGACGTGCATATGAGCGACATTATTGCAGGCCGTGTTTCCTTGAGAGATTTCAAAGGATTCGTCGCCTGCGGCGGATTTTCTTACGGTGACGTGCTGGGTGCCGGAGAAGGCTGGGCCAAGTCGATTCTGTTCAATCCACGCGCGCGCGATGAATTTGAAGCATTTTTCCAGCGCGGCGACACGTTTGCGCTGGGCGTGTGTAATGGCTGCCAAATGATGAGCAATTTGCACGAAATCATTCCCGGCGCCGCTGCCTGGCCGCTGTTTAAACGCAATCTGTCGGAACAATTTGAAGCGCGCTTTGTCATGGTGGAAGTGCAGCCCAGTCCGTCGCTGTTTTTTGACGGCATGGCAGGCAGCCGGATGCCGGTCACGGTAGCGCACGGTGAAGGCAGAGTTGAATTCTCCTCCGCTCAACCCGAGCATGTGGCGGCTTTGGTGACATTGCGTTTTGTCGACAATCACGGACAAGTCACCGAGCGTTATCCGTTCAATCCGAATGGCTCGCTGCACGGGATGACCGGCTTAACCACGCCCGACGGGCGCTTCAATGTGCTAATGCCGCATCCGGAGCGGGTGTTCCGCGTGACGCAGCATTCGTGGCACCCGGATGTACGCTCTGGCAAAGCCGAAGACGGTCCGTGGATGCGCTTGTTCCGCAATGCGCGTAAATGGGTAGGGTGAACGATTCCGTTGTGATCAATTGAACCTTTAAAAGAATGAATAAAATGACAAATTTCAAGATAACCCGACGCAACAGCCTCCTGTATCTCACTTTCTTTCTGCTGAGTCTGGCAATGAATCATGCGGCTGCGGTGATTACCCCGGCAAAGAAACCGGTGCCGAATAATTGCGTGCCGCTGGGGGATTGGATCGTTCCCGGTTCCGGTAAAACCTCGCAACAGGAAGTCATCGCTCGTGCCGCCAAAGCCTCGGTGGTGTTGCTGGGCGAAACGCATGTCAACGCCGATCATCACCGCTGGCAATTGCAAACGCTGGTGGCTTTGCACGCGCAGCGTCCGAATATGGTGATCGGTTTTGAGATGTTTCCGCGTCGCGTGCAAGCCGCGCTGGATAAATGGATTGCCGGTGAGTTGAGCGAAAAAGAATTTCTGCGCGCGGCGGAATGGGATCAGGTTTGGAATACCGATGCCAACCTGTATTTGCCCCTGTTTCATTTTGCCCGCATGAATCGCATTCCGATGCTGGCGCTGAACATTGAAACCAGCCTTCGCCGCCAAGTGGCGGAAAAGGGTTTTTACGGCGTTCCGGTAGAAGAGCGCGAAGGCTTGACGCGCCCAGCGGAACCCAGTCAAGCGTATGTCGATTTTTTGCTGCCGATTTATAAACAGCACGACCGCAAACATAAAAATGAAACCACGCAAGACGATCCGGATTTCCGCCGCTTCATTGGCGGACAGCAACTGTGGGACCGCGCGATGGCGCAAATTCTGCAACAAGCCGTGACGCAATCCGGCGGCGCGGAAAAACCGCTGTTGGTCGGTGTCATGGGCACAGGTCACGTGCTGCACGGTTTTGGCGTTCCGCATCAATTGCACGACTTGGGCATCAAATCCGTTGCTGGACTGCTGCCGTGGGATAGCGATAAGTCTTGCAAGAACTTAGTGGCGGGTGTGGCCGATGCGGTATTCGGCGTATTGCCGCATGTTTCCGAATCTTTCCGGCCGCAGTTCCAGCGTCTCGGTATCCGCTATGAAATGGGCAGGGGCGGGGCGGTGATACTGCAAGTGGAAAAAAACAGCATTGCCGATGCCGCCAAGTTGCAGGATTCCGATGTGATTCTGGAGATGGCCGGTGTGCCGGTTAAAGTGCTGGAAGACGTTACCACCATCGTAAAACGCCAAGCGCCGGGAACCTGGCTACCGCTCAAAATTAAACGAGACGAGCAGGAAATGCTGATCATCGCCAAATTTCCGGCATTGCAGCATTAATTTTTCAAAACAGCTATGACTACTTTCACTTTTATCAGAACTTGTTTTTTTCTGCTACTCACCAGCCTGGTTGCTCAACCCGCGTTTTCAGCGCGTGTACCGGTCAAGCACAATGACGTCGAATACGACATCACCGTGAAAATCGATCCGGTAAACCGCACGATTGAGGGGAAAAGCCTCATTACCGTGGATAGACCGAGAGAATTGCAATTGATACTGGGTGCCGGGTACGAGGTGATTCAGGCGGATTTTAATGACGGGCCGTTAGGTATTGGCCGGGAGCAAGCCAATCAACCGCATATTTGGAACATTCCTTTTCTTTTCAGGCATCAGGTTCAATTCCTGATTCGCTGGAAAGGCGTATTGGCGCCGCTGGATACCTCGCTCGACCACCAGCAGACGCTGGGCAGGCCGATCGCTGTCAGCGGAGAAGCCGGTACTTTCCTGCCGGATAGTTCGGATTGGTATCCGCGCGTTGTTGGGCAGATGGTGCGCTATAAAGTCAGCATTGAATTGCCGTCTGGCCAGAAAGGCTTGGTGGCGGGCCGTTTGATCGAAGAGCATGAATCGCCGCAAAACTATCAAGCGGTATTTCAATTCTCCCATCCCGCCGAAGGAATCGATTTGATGGCGGGCCCGTACGCGATCGAAACGCAGACGCATCAAAATATCAATCACAAACCGATTCAATTGCGCACCTACTTTCATCCGCAGATCAGCGGTTTGTCGAAGGATTATCTCGACGCCGTGAAACGCTATCTGGAACTGTACGAATCCTCGATTGGCGAGTATCCCTATACGGAGTTCAGCGTCGTGTCGAGTCCCACGCCGACCGGTTTCGGCATGCCGACGTTGACTTATCTCGGTGTCGATGTGCTGCAATTGCCGTTCATTCGCAGTACTTCGCTCGGTCATGAGGTGTTGCACAACTGGTGGGGTAATGGCGTTTATCCGGATTACAAGAGCGGCAACTGGTCGGAAGGATTGACCACGTTCATGGCCGATTACGCATACAAGGAACAGGAAAGCGACGCCGCCGCGCGCGATATGCGCTTGAGCTGGCTGCGCGACTTCGCCGCATTGCAGCCGGGGCAGGATGCGCCGCTAACGGCTTTTACCTCGCGCACGCATGGCGCGTCGAAGATCGTCGGCTACAACAAAGCCGCGATGTTTTTCTTCATGCTGCGTGATCATCTGGGTGAAACGCTTTTCCAGCGCGGCATCCAAGGGTTGTGGCAGGTGCAGCGCTTTAGAGTGACGTCTTGGCTGGATGTGCAAAGAATGTTTGAAATGGTTTCCGGGCAACCGCTCGGGCCTTTCTTTGCGCAATGGCTGAATCGCAGCGGCGCGCCCGCAATCGAGTTGGCTGAAGTGAAAAACGCGGCGGCGGGTTCCGGGTATGAGATGTCGATCACGCTGAAACAATCCGAACCAGCGTATCAATTGCAAGTTCCGGTGGCAGTCGAAACACAGCAAGGCAGCACCATTCACCGCCTCGATGTGCAGCAAGCGCAACAAACGTTCACGCTGAAACTGACGGACAAACCGCTAGCCGTTTCACTCGACCCCGATCTGCGTCTGTTCCGGCACTTGGCGCCCGGCGAAGCTCCGCCGATTCTGCGCGAAGTGATGGTCAACGCCGCCACGCAGACGGTGTTATTGTCCGATCAACCTGAAGTTCGCAAAATTGCCGAGACGCTTGCCAGCAAATTGCAAGATCGCAAGCTTCACACGGCTGCATCCGGCGATCCGCTCTCCGCCGCACCAACGCTGGTTATCGGCCTGCAAGCCGAAATCGACGCCTGGCTAGCCGCTAAACAGCTACCCGACCGGCCGGATGAAACCGGTAAAAAAGGCAGCGCGCAAGTCTGGACATTAGCACGCGCTGACGGCGCATCGCTCGCCATCATCTCCGCCCAAGATGCCGCTTCGCTCGAAGCGTTAATCCGCCCGCTGCCACACTACGGGCGGCAAAGTTATTTGGTGTTTGACGGACGGCAGGCGATTGAGAAAGGGGTTTGGCCGATGCAAGTACAGAAAGTGACGGTTGAGTGATAGTCGAATGCAAGATTGTGAGGGGAGTTATGTTTTCGGTAACTCGCAATTTGGTATTTGGTTCTGGATTTATTACAATTAGACATTCTTGATTCTGGACCTGATGTCGTTTTTTTGGGCTCCGTAGCGCGTCATCCTACAAAATACGATGGTAGATACCGTTTTTTGTGATCCCATCTGGCTCTACTCTTCTTTCTCAGATCTCTTCTTGATCGAGTTGATCATACTACTTGGCACCTTTCGCATGCAAGAGAATGTTTCTAATTGCCGGGAGCTTCATTGAATCATATGGTTATGTGATTGCTCAGCAGTAATTTGTTTAAATAACCGGTTTGCATATAGTGAACTTTAGAAAAAAGAGCGTTTATTTTTCTTACCTCCTGTAATTGCCCAACTCTAAATCATGCAGAAGGAAGTATGAAGTACACGACTCTTGCCATCCAACTTCCGACTTCCGACTGCGGGGCATGAACTAAAAAGATTGGTACGAAACTAAAGTTAGAAGCGTGGTGCCATTCACAACATATTTAACAATACTAAGAAGGTCACGCAACTCAATAGGAGGTATTCAACCATGAAACATATCCTGATTATTGGTGCTGGCTTCGCCGGCATGTATGCAGCCCTGTCCGCCGCACGCTTGCGCAATGAGCAAGGCGTCTCACCCGATACCCTCGCGATTACTGTCGTTGCACCGGAGCCACGATTGGTGATCCGTCCCCGCCTCTACGAGCGTGCCCCCGAAACCATGGTGGCGCCGATCCTGGAACTGTTTGATGCGGTCGACGTCCGATACGAACAAGGCAAAGTCGACGTCATTGATTCCGCTCAGAAGTCGGTCGAGATCGTTGGGTCCGATGGAATGCGACGCTCGCTAAGCTATGACCGCCTAGTGCTGGCTGTCGGCAGCCAAGGATTCAAGCCGGACATTCCAGGTCTTGCCAAGTACGGCTTCAGTGTTGATCAGCTCGAGGATGCGATTGCACTCGATCATCACCTCAACTCCTTAGCGAACCGGCTATCCTCTGCCACCCGTGACACGGTGGTCGTTGCTGGCGGCGGCTTCACCGGCATCGAGGTAGCGACCGAAATGCCATCGCGCCTGCGCGCTATCCTCGGGGCAGAAGCAAACATCCGTGTCTTCATCGTCGATCGCAACGAAGTGATTGCGTCGGCGATGGGTTCCGACCCGCGCCCGCTGATCGAACAGGCGCTACGCGAAGCTGGTGTAGAAACCAGGCTCGGCGTGGGTATTTCGGCGCTGGATGAGAACAGCGCCACCCTGAGCGACGGACAGTCCATCGAGAGCGCAACCGTGATTTGGGCGGCCGGTATGCGCGCGAATCCACTTACTGCACAAATCCCGGCTGAATGTGATCGTTCCGGTCGATTGGTGGTTGATCGCAATCTGCGCGTTGCCGAGGTACCGACCATCTTCGCAGCTGGCGACACCGCGTACGCGTTGACAGATGAGCTGGGTCATCGAGCGCTCATGTCGTGCCAGCATTCCAACCGGCTCGGTGCATCCGCCGGATTCAACGTAACTGCCGACCTGCTCGACGTCCCATTGGAGCCATATCAGCAAAAGAACTACGTCACCTGTCTCGATCTTGGTCCGTCTGACGCCGTGTTCACCAGAGGTTGGGATGCCAAGGTAGAGCTGAGCGGCGACAAGGCGAAGGCGATGAAGCGTGAGATCAATACGCAGTGGATCTATCCGCCGCGCGCTAACCGCGAAGACGCCTTCAAGGCTGCCGAATGGGCACGGTTGGTCGACTATTAGAGCAAATCGCGAAACTGCGGAATAACTGACTGTACACCGGTTCATACAGTCAACGGGAAATCGAGAAGTACCAAAGGGCGGTTTTAGCTATTGCTCGTAAAAACAAGGATTCTTGATTATTAACGTGATGCTGTTTTGCGATAACGTTGCCATTACCTTATGTTTGATTGATTTATATATTTCTTGCACATGCTTGTCTCCCAAACTGAGCAATGAAACTAAATAGGACAAAATTAGTATTTTCGTAGGACAAATGAATGATCAAGCCGGTTTTTTAGAAGTTAAACTTCTAATTGTATGGAGGAAATTTTTCCATATGTATGTAAGTGATCAATAACGATCAGACATGGGATTTTCCGGATATTAGCGTAGGTTAACTTATCCTGAAATCTGTGCGGATCGATGAATGCGCGCGATACCCCGTCTGATCAATCATTTTTGAAAAATTGGGAGTTAAAATGAAACTAAAAACAATCTTTTTATCGCTGGGATTATTTGCAGCGACTGGCGCCGTGGCTGCGCCTGTGCAGTGGGCTGGAAACGGTCATTGGTATGAGCTGGTGTCTACTCCGCTGAGTTTCGGCGATGCGACGGCTGAAGCGGCAACACGTACTTATCTGGGCTTAGGTGGCCATTTGGTTACCGTTACATCGGCTGACGAGAACACCTTTGTTCATACGTTGACAGCTGATGGCGCAACCTGGCTAGGTGCCAGCGATGTGGCTGTGGAAGGTGAATGGCGCTGGGTGAGCGGTCCGGAAGCAGGTCAGCTGCTGACATATACCAATTGGGGGCCGGGAGAACCTAACAATTCCGGAAACGAGGATTTTGCGGTTTACAACAATCCGTGGGGCGGCGGTTTATGGAATGACCGTCCGGATACAGGGATTGCCTATATTGTCGAATATAGTGCACCGGTTCCGGAGCCTGAGATTTATGCAATGTTGCTGGCGGGTCTGGGTATTATCGGTTTTGCCGGTCGACGATTAAGAAATAGTTGATTTCTTTATCCGGCAAACAAAACCTCGCTGTTAACGGCTGCGGGGTTTTTTATTGCTTCATATTCTGTGTATCGTCAATATTTATACTGCGTTACGGCTGGAGCCGTTCTTTTGAAGTCTGGCCAAGATTAAACACGAGGCGATTCTGGTAGGGAAGGTGCAGCAGGATTCTGGATTGATAAGTCGCGGAGCAAAAATCATGCGGTTATATTTTTGGCCCGCGACTTATCTCTATCGGCGATGATTACTCAGTGATTATTTCTTGAGAAATAAGCTTTACTGGTGCAGCGAAGCGTAAGGCTCAGTAATAAAAAACCAACCAGTATCATCTCGACAATTTTCGGTTCAGGTATCGTGCTGGTCATTGAAATCATATCGAGTGAGCCGCCGAGGCTGTCGCTTACTCCGGCAGCACTGAAAGTCAGCAATCCCTCGCCGTCAAAGTTAAATAGCGCCGAATAATTTTGCCAGTTGTGATCGCTTCCTCCACCGACACCGGTCAAAACGGTGACCGGAGCCGAGCCATCCAATGTGAATGACAAATCGTTGGTGTCACTACCGGTGCCGGGGCGGGCCGAAAACCAGAAGCTGAGCTGATACAATCCGGGCGTGCCAATCAATAGTTGGGAAATCGAACTGTTTGAATTCGTGTCCAATTCGACAAAATTTGAACCATCAAAAGCTGATCCGGCGACATTGTTGCGCAGTTCGACATCCGGAGCGCCGCTCCAGCCAATCAAGGTTGAATAAAGATTCCATGATCCATTGTCTTGCAAATCAGCTTCAAAACTCCCATTAGTGACAAGATCGACCGCTGCCGAAGCGTATATCGGGGCTACAAGTAGAATGCTCACTACAGATTTATAAAAATTTTTCATTACAATCATCCCTCAAAATTGAAAAATAAACAGGAAACAGCCTGCTGTTTACAACGATTCACTGAGGTAAAAGCTTTAGCGCGCCGGATAAGACGGTGCGCTGATGCGGATTGATACCTCTGACTGAGAGAAGTGATGTCTGAAACTAAGGGGGTGGTCAGCGTGAGTTATTGCATGAGGGAGTACAGCAACCCTCTGATACGACAATGCTGTCCAACGCGCCCCTGCTGCATTAAGTGCAATTTGGGGATTTAAAGTCGCACCAAAACCGCCAGTTTATTTTTTCGTATCGATGACTCTGTTCCCGGCGGGTATCAAGTGTGCGAGGATGCACGCAAAAATTTTGGCAAGGGTAATCCGTACCAGCTGTTTACATACAAATATTGACGGATTGGCGTTTTAATCATCAGCAACAGCAAACCGATGGAATACAGACACCAGACGGCCGCCCATTCGTTCATGTCATCAGTGGTCATATAGGCCAGCAGTGGTCCCGATATGAAATGGTACACCACCATTTTCCAGGAACCGTACAGCAGAGGCAGTACAAAAGCGGCATAGCCGTAAACATTTCCCATGAACACATTGCCGTTGGCGGGAATGGCCCAGGCGATATGCCAAGCACCCGAAGTCGAGCAAATTTCTTTGCCGCAGAACGGCATGGTGTATTTCGCGCTAGTGAAAAATGTCATGTTGTAGTCTCTATCGAAACAGTAAGTCATCCAATCGAATGGATAGATACGCATCATAAAGACAACCGCGGCGGCGGCGCATAAGGTGTAAACCGCAGGCGCAATACGGCGGCGCAAACTGTCCGGAATGAAATGCATCGCGACCGCATTGACAAAAAACGGTTGAAAAGCGATATGCATGTAACCCAGAAACGTTGCAATCTGATTGCGCGGATCCGCACATTGATCGATCACCGTATAGGTATACGCTTGCAGCAATTCCATCAATGAGAAGTAAGCAAGCGCGGCACACAACACGCCAGACTCGCCTTTCCGGTAAAAATAGGCGGTACTAGCAAGACCCGTCACCGCAAGCACAGCAGATGCTTCACCACTCCAGCACATAGAACCTCTATAAAATATGAATATGCGCCAGCTTGGTTGACAGGCTAACCGGAAGATTTCAGCGGCGAGTCAACACAGTCTGTTCACTCAATAACCGCTGACATGGAAGGAACTGGAAAATAGCAGGGCAGGGTATACAAGGGGCATTGCCATTGATTGTACACATTTGCCTATAAAATAGACAGCGCAATTCTCAGCGCCGCACATGCGAATTGCTGTGAAAATATTCTTGAAGATGAGAGGGAATTGGAGCAGGCTTTAAATTACTCAATCCCCTGCGATCTCAAGTGACTAGGTCACATCGACTTTTAAGTGCTTAACTTACTATCACCCATGAATTATCATGTACGCCGCTATGCTGATTAATAAAATGCCTACATAGCGCTCAAATTTCTTTTGCGGAATGCGTTCAATGACTCGTTTTGCTGTCCAGCTTCCCGCTATCATCGCTATTCCCATTACTACTGCTAAAACCCACATGCTTTGATCAAAGCTTATATATTGCTGATATGTGAGTGTCTTCACTCCATGCATTACCAACGCTGTAGTTCCTTCACTCGCGATATAAGCAACCGGTGGTAAGCCCAGCGAGAGAAAAATGGCCGCACCCAATGGGCCAGCACTGCCTACCAATCCGGATAAATATCCGGTAAAGCCACCACCGGCTATAAGCCAAGCCGGGGTGGCTTTTAAATTTAGAATGCCCCAATATTTCAGTGATACAAAAAATAGTATTGCTAGCCCAATGCCGCGCGTAATTAATTCCTTTGGCAATTCAGCGAATGAAACTGCACCTAAAATGCTGAAAGGAATGGCGCCTGACAAAAACAACACAACTGTTTTCCATTGTATTTGTGAGAAACCGAAAGCTACTCTGGATAGATTACCGATTAATTGAACGATGGTTAAAAGTGGAACTGCATGAATTACCCCAACCGTCTGGACTAACAGCGGAAGCAACAAAAGAGCGCCGCCAAACCCCGCAGCGCCTGATATCACTGCTGCAATGAATGCCGCAGCGAATAAAACCAGATACTCCAGCATTAGTGATTAATTCATGGAATTGCCAGTAATTCCAAATTCAATATCTGTTTTAATGAAGAAAATATTAATGTTTTCATCCTTCAAGCGCTGAAAAATTAGATCCGCATTTTCCGCACTTACTGCCATTTTAATTTCTATGGGTTGTCCGGAAAGCTCAAAAAAATGTGATGAATGCAATTTCTTATCATGCCCATAGCCTTCCGCAGCCGGTACGATGGTTACGCCGGGAATGCCGAGTTTCTGCGCTTCTTTTAATAACCATTCACTGAGCGGTAGAGAATTATGCTTTCTATCATTCTGGGTGAAAAACGACAATTGATAGCCTTTCATTATTTTCCTTAATTCAAGTGGTTTTGAAGAAAGAGACCGTTAGCATGCCCAGCAATGTCATTAATAATGATCCTATCAAATGAATGCCGATTGCACCAAATGCTAAAGCAACCCGACCATGTTGCAACAAATTCATGACCTCCGCAGAGAACGTAGAAAAAGTTGTAAGACCGCCAAGAAAGCCAGTGATAACGAAGAGCCGCCATTCTGGCGCAATAGTAGGATTATTTGCCAGTACTACAATAGCAATACCAATTAAATAACTACCCAGCAGATTAGCTAAGACAGTACCTGGTGGAATATCGGGGAAAATAGTATTTAATGAAATACCTAAGAGCCACCGGAGAATGGCTCCTGCGGAGGCTCCTAAACTGATAGCAAGTAATGAATTCAGCATTTCAGCAACCACTTATTTGTAAGAAATCTCAGAGTTGTTTACAGATAGGTTGATTGAAATAAGCGGTGAGTATTTCATAAGGGGTGGCATTATTCAAACTCTTGTGAGGCTTAACGGTATTGTAGAAATTAATGAAACGGAGAAGCTGAATGTGCCGATCGGCGCAGTCTTTAAAGTGAATCTTGCTGTGCCACATATCCATCAGGGTGCGGATAACCCGCTCAGCTTTACCGTTGGTTTGCGGACGATTGATGCGGGTAAACTTCTGACCGATACCGTGCTGCCTGCAAGCTTTGACGAAAGCGTGGCTGTCAGTTCCTTTAAATTCTTTGCCGTTGTCAGAATAAGCATAGTCGATCTGGTAAGGACATTGGGCAACAGTGCTTGTGAGAAAGCAAGCTGCACTATGCTGGGTTTTATCGGGAAGAATATCGGCATACAGCTCCCTGGAGAAATCATCGA
>NZ_FNOE01000013.1 GCF_900106555.1 Nitrosomonas oligotropha
AGGCCGTACTGCAACGTCTTGAACCGTTGGTTGGTACTATTACGCGGGACAAATTCCTGTAGCCTGGCTCGTTTCAGTACGTCATAAATCGTTGGACGGCTGACCTGGAAGCGTTCCGCAAAATGCGCTACCTTCCACAGCCGGGTTTGATATAGCTGCCAAATCTCCTGGCGATCCAATAATATTAAGCGAGTGCGTTTGTGTATCTTCATCTACAGTATTCTCCTGAATACTGTAAACAACGCCAGGAATTCTTACACCTAAGAGAATCCTGAATTTAAGCCCCGCCACTGAGCGGGGCTTTTTATTGTCCGGCGCGCAATCGATGTTATTTTTAAGTCATCGGACTGCTATGCGTATGCGAAGTGACGGAATGGGAATGCGGCTCTTGTTTCTGCTCGAGCGGAACGATATGCAGCTTGCCATGCCGTACTCCGTTGGTGGCGATCACCTGGTGTGCAAAAAGCCTGACATCTTGAATGGTGCCACGCAGAATCGCAACCTCAAGGCAATTATCGTGATCCATATGCACATGCATGCTCGACAGCGTTAAATCATGATGATGGTGGTATGCGGAGGTTACTTGACTGGCTAAATCTCTTTCATGGTGATTATAAATGTAGCTGAGTGTGGCAATGCAATAGCCTTTGTTGTCTTTTTCCAAGCGGGTGGATTCAAGGTAATCTCGCACCAGGTCGCGGATTGCTTCCGACCGATTATCATAACCGCGTGCTTGGGATACCTTATCAAATTGCTTAAACAATTGATCATCCATTGAAATAGTAAACCGTTCCATAACATTTCCTTGAATTTTCACCGGCCAGAGTCTATGACGGCCAGATTCCGGTAATTAAAAGTTTGCCACCAGATTAACACGAATTGAACGGCTTTCTATGGGATGAAAGTGTAAGTCCTTCACACCGGCGGCAGGTTCACCCGGTAGCCTTGATGCATAATAATAATCGATTGCATGGGCTTTGGAATTCAACAGATTAAATCCTTGCACGGCTACTTGCACATTTTTGCCGATTTTGTAGCCGATCTGCCCATTCAACGTAATTGTATGATTCGATTGCACGCTGTTATCTTCAATCAACGAGCGCTTGCCAAAATACCGCCACTGCATGTTACCAAACAACCGCCCGATGTTGTCCACCGATACCGCCAGCTTGCCGGCGCCTCTGATCGCCCCCGGTATATGGTCGCCACTCGGGTCGGGATCACTAAAATGTGCACGCGCCAGAGCATAATCCAGGTCGATCGTTAGCCAATCGGACGGCATATAAAACGCTGAGATTTCAAACCCCTCCCGCCGACTTGGGCGACTGGCTTCGGTAGTGCCGGCATCGCCGACAAATAATAACTCCGAATCCAGATCCAAGCGAAATACAGCCAAAGATGCTTGCAATCCGGGAATAATCCCGGTACGCACACCGGCTTCATAGCCTGTCGAACGCACCAGCGGGTTGACCCTATTCACCGGATCGCCGGATTTGGGATCAACGGTAGCCGTCGTGCCGCGTGCGTCGTTGCTATGAAACCCGCTACCGTAATTAACATAGAATTCGGTTTGCGCCCACGGTCCAAAAATCAGGCTGAGTTTTGGATTGGTCATGCTGTCATAGCGTTTGCCCGAATTAACATTGAGGCTGCTGTCGACATCGAACCAGTAGTAATCCGAACGTACACCGGCCACGGTACGGAATTTCTCCAACCATTGAATACTGTTTTGATAGTATATGCCTACACTATTTTCATTTATATGATCTCTTCGAGTAGTTGATAATGTCTGACGCTGCTTCGTACTGAGCAATCCATTGTCGATCACGTCATTTTGCAACTGCACTCCGGCTGTATTTTCGATTTCGAGCCCGCCGATTTTGTTGATCCAGAGATGATTGATATTCAGCGCAGACTGGAAGCGCTTATCGATTTGAGAGAATTGATCACCGTTGACGGGATCATCGAGAAAATAGGTAAAATTTGAAAATAGCGCCAGATTACTGTGTACGGTATAGAGATTTAATTGCGTGGTACCCAACCGGCTCACATGTTGCAATGCACCCGAAAGGCTGAAGCGATGCGATTCACCGCCATCACTGGGATCGATCGCCCCCAGCCTTGGAACGTAGCCATTCACAACGCCCCGGAGCGGAATCTGATCAGTGGAATTCCATTTTCCGCCATATCCCATTGCCGTCACATTAAACTTGGTCGGGCCACTATCCTGACTATAGCGCAACACTGCATTAAATTTTTTGAAATCTTCATTCTTAATCCAGGGACCGTCTTTGGTCAGCAGCTCCAGGGCATATAAAACATGACCTTTGCCGGTCTCATGCGATTTTGCTATCAATCCGCGCATAAATCCTTGCTGACCCAAGCCGTAGCTGGCGATGCCTTTCGGCAACTTGTCAACGTAGCTCATGCTGACTGCACCGGCTGAGGAAAAATCGCCTTGATTGGCATAATAAGGTCCTTTTACGTACTGCACATTACCACTCAATTCTGGAATGATGAAATTGGTATCCGACCAGCCCTGTCCATGCCCATGCGAGCGCTGATTGACCAGCATGCCGTCCACGGTAATGCGTAAGTCTGTGCCATGATCGAGATTAAATCCACGTAAGAAATATTGATTGGCTTTGCCTTCACCGCTATGCTGCGTAACGATCAAGCCGGGCACGGTTTCCAGCAATTCTCCCGGGCGATAAACGGTACGCGAATCGAGTTGCTGCTTTAGGACTGTACCCTCACTGGCGGAATTCGCAGTGCCGATCAACTCGCGCAAATTAGCACGTATAATCATTTCCTTAAGTGTCGGAACGCCTGCTGCATCGATTGAGAAAGGCATCCATGCCAATAACAAAATACTGTTACGGAAACTCTGCCGTTTCAATGTAAAAATTAGTTTTGTTCTCTTCTCCACACATTTTTCCTCGAAAAACTGCTCGTTTTCATGCACTAATGTGATATATCTATAAACTGGCTCAGGATCTAAGAATGTATGATAAATTGATTTTTTTTCATATTATCTTGCTATAGCGTAAGTACAAAGGAAAATTTCACAATGAAAAAATTAATGGATCGAATCGCCAGACTGCTTCTATACGGGTTCGCGCTGATGCTTTCACATTCGGCGCCAGTATTTGCGGTTGATGGAAAATTGAATATCGTGACCACCGTTTCACCGATTACGAATATTGTGCAGAATATTGGCGGAAGCCATGTCAAAGTAACCGGAATCGTTCCGGACGGAACCGATTCTCACACTTTTGAACCCCTCCCTTCCGATGTAAAAACACTGCAAGCAGCCAGCATCATTATTGTGAATGGTCTTGATCTGGAGTCGCCAACACTGAATCTGGCCAATAAAGTAAAAAATCCTGCCACACTCATTCTCCAATTAGGTAACCGGGCATTGACCGAAGCGGAATGGCAGTACGATTTCAGTTTTCCGCGTGAACAAGGGCATCCGAATCCGCATTTATGGCTCAATATTGCATTAGTGATGCGCTACGCGGAAATCGTCAAGGATCAATTGATCGCGATGGATCCAGTCAATACGGCAAGCTATCAGCAAAACGCAGCAATCTATCTGGCCAAACTGCAAAAACTCGATCAGGCGATTTTCAAGTGTGTTGAGAGCATTCCGGAAAACAACCGTAAACTCGTCACCTATCATGATTCTTTTGCTTATTTTGCGCCACGCTACGGCATGACCGTAATCGCGGCCATACAACCTTCCGATTTTTCAGAACCGGGCCCGCAGGAAGTCATCAGCATCATTAAGCAAATCAGAGAATCCGGCGTACCCGCGATCTTCGGTTCGGAAGTTTTTCCCAGCAAGGTGATGGCGCAAATCGCACGTGAATCAAAAGCCAAATTTGTCGATCAATTGTCCGACGACGCATTGCCTGCCGCGCCTAACCATTCGTTTATTGGCATGATGGTCCATAATATGACCATCATGACCGAAGCGCTTGGCGGAAACCCAACATGCGTGGCTAACATCGATGCCAGCAACATTCCCTTCTGATCCGCAAGTACACCATGCGGTCAAATTAACCGGCGTCACCGCTGGCTATGAGCACAATATCGTATTCGATAACCTTTCGCTGGAAATCGCCGCAGGTCAATTTGTCGGCATCGTCGGTCCCACAGCCAGCGGTAAAACCACGCTGCTTAAAATTATTTTGGGCTTGCATTCAGCGCACGCGGGCAAAGTACAATTGCATGACAGCACACCTGCAAATAAAGTAAAGCCGGGCGCCATCGGCTATGTGCCGCAACTGGGCAGTGTCGACTGGAATTTCCCGGTAACCGTCGCAGAAGTAATTACGATGGGGTTATACACCAATGGCCGTATTTGGCCCTGGCTCAGTGGGCAGGAACACGCACGCGTGCGCGATCTTGCACATCGATTGAACATCGACAATTGTTTACAGCATCATATTAGCGATATATCGGGCGGCCAGCGGCAGCGTGCATTTCTGGCGCGCGCGTTGATCAACAATCCCAAACTGCTGATACTCGATGAACCGACTTCCGGCGTGGATATCAAGACGCAACATGAGGTATTGCATTTATTGAGCGACATCAACCGGGAAGGCATCAGCATCATTCTGACGACGCATGACCTGAACGCAGTGGCCTCTCACCTGCCATGGATTATCTGTTTTAACCGGGGAATTGTGGCGCAAGGCCGCCCGCGCGACATTTTCACGAATGAAATCATGACCCGGACTTACGGCGGTGATATTGTCATCGTAAAGTACCAAGGTCACTTACTCATCGCCAACAGCACACCGCTCAATTTCAACGGCGATAATCAGTAATGGAGTTTCTGCTTGAACCGCTTGAGTATGAATTTTTTCGTCATGCCTTGCTCGCGGCCTTCATGATCGGCGCATCCAGTGGACTGATCGGCGTTTATGTCGTGCTGCGCGGCATGAGCTATGTCGGTCATGGACTATCGCATGCGGCAATTGGCGGCGCAATCGTTGGTATCACCCTGAATTTGAATTTTTATACGGGTGCATGTGCAATGGGGCTGCTCGCGGCGCTGATCATCAACAAAATTACAAAAAATAATAAAATCAAACTCGATGCCGCTATCGGTATAGTCACAACCGCCATGTTTGCGCTTGGTGTGGCGATTGTCAGCAAAATGCGTAATTTCAAGCAGAACTTCGAAGCGGTATTATTCGGCAACATCCTCGGCATCACCGGTGAAGATTTAATGATCATTGGATTGGTTACTTGTATCACACTGATTACAATGTTCTTTAGCTACCGCGCACTACTCTTCTCCACATTTGATAGCGAAGCGGCGCAGGTATCCGGTATCAAAACGGCGCCGGTCCAATTGCTATTTTCCTTGTTACTGACACTTTCCGTGATTGCATCCTTGAATGTAGTTGGCGTCACCATGGTTGCTGCCACACTCATTGCACCTGCGGTCACGGCGAGAATGTTGACCGATAGCTTTAGCAAAATGATCATTTATTCCATGTTCTTGGGTGCGATAACCGGCGTAACCGGCATGTATCTCAGCTATATTCTTAACGTGCCTTCCGGCACAACCATCGTGTTATTCAGCGCACTGGTATTCAGCCTGTCGTTATTGATAAAACCGGCGCGCAGCCTCAAAAAACGATTATCGCTTCCCTAACGCCCAGCGTCTTTCCAGCAGCTCCGCTCAAAGAATCGAGAGTTATGTCGCTATATAGTTCACTTTTATTTGCGGCATGTTCGATTCAACCAACACCGGCCCATTCGGGTAACAAGGAGCGCAAGAATATGGAAGGATTGATTGTTGAACCATCCAGGACTTATCAAAAACTTCTCTCAACCGCGATTGAATCAGGCGGACTCGGAACCCGGCAGGTTTCAACCGGCAACGAAGCATTGATTCTGCTCAAACAACAATCTTTTGATCTGGTATTTATCGCGACCCATCTGCAGGATATGGATGGCCCAATGTTTTCGTCGCAACTCCGCGCCGATTCCCGTACCCGGCAAATTCCGCTGGTGATGATTACCGCAAACGACAATAAGGAATTTCAGGACGAAGCATTTTCAGCCGGGGTAACAGAAATATTTTCCAAGCACGAACTGGATAAAATCACCAGCTACACCGTGCAGTTCTCGAGAAAACGATGCAACAAGGCCATGAGCGGTCGTATTTTGTATCTTGAAGACAGCACATCCATGGCAAGCGCGGTGACTACATTGCTCACCGAATGCGGTTATACGGTAGATCATTTCAGTAGTGGTGAAAAAGGATTGCTGGCGTTGCAAGACAATGATTATGATCTGGTGTTAGCCGACACTTTATTGAAAGGAAAGCTCAATGGCCACGGTATTGTCAAAGCGATCCGCAATCTTGAGAATGATAAAAAGGATGTGCCGCTACTGGTTTTCTCGGTTCTGGACGATGTTACGCGTAAAGTTGAGCTGCTGCGTTCCGGTGTGAATGACTACGTCAGTAAGCCACTCATCCAGGAAGAATTGCTGGCGCGAATCAACACGCTGATCAGCCATAAGAAACTGCTCAATAAAGCAATCACTCAGCAGAACCGGATGCACGAGCTGGCGATGAAAGATCCGCTCACCGGTTTATACAATCGCCATTTTCTGCTGGAGACGGCGCCGTCAAAATTGCGTGAAGCCGCCCGGCACAGCATTCCATGCAGCTTGATCGTGGCCGACATCGACCGGTTCAAAACCATCAATGATAACTTCGGTCTCGCTAGCGGGGATAAAGTATTAAAAGAAGTTGCTGCGACACTCACCGGATCCATTCGCAGAGAAGATATCGCGTCACGTTATGGTGAGGAAGAATTCGCCTTGCTGCTGCCACATTGTGATCTTGCTGGTGCGGCAATGATCGCCGAAAAAATACGCCAATCCATCGAGCACCTGCAACCTTCTGGCATCCATGTCACTGCAAGTCTGGGCGTTGCCGAACTGCAGTTCAAAACATCCGATGGCTTCTCCGATCTATTGAAAGCCGCAACGGAAGCGGTCGATCGTGCTAAATCAAACGGATGCAATCAAGTTTCCGTACATCATCCATAAACAATCGCAAGTATCAATCGAACCGCTATGCGGAATTTCGCTTTAGTATGGCGGCTTCGTGGCTCTCAATATAGCGTTGATGTTTCTTTTCCTTGATGGCGCCGACATGCACCAAAATTAGCGCGTCCACACAGTTGGAAAATTGCGGATCGATATTAAAACCGAGGAACTCGCAACCGCCCGGCTCGCATAATTCCACGTACTGCTTATACAGAACCGGCACTTTAACCCCGGCCGCATCCAACTTTTCTTTCAACAGTGCATACGCTTGCTTGTATCCCGTTTCATCGGTAGCTTTGCCAAACCTTGCGAAATCCGCTGCTGCATTGAATTGAAACGGAAGCCTGGGCGCGGCCAACTGATTGTCATTGCCGCACAGTTGCTGATAGAAATTTGCAATCGTCTGCTGAGCCGCTTCCGGTAGCGCAGTGCTCATCGACACCGGTCCGGTCATATAGCGAATTTCCGGGTGCTTATACAGATAAGCGCCAATGCCGTACCACAAATAATCCAGGCTGCGTTTGTTCTGGTAGCGCGGTTGAATGAAACTGCGCCCAAGTTCTATCGAATGTTCCAGATACGGCAGAAATGCCGGGGTGAATTTGAACAAGCTATGCGTGTACAACCCATCCGCACCGCGTGCTTTGAGAATTTTTGCCGCTTCACCGATACGATACGAACCGATAATCTCCAGTTCGTCTTCGTCCCACAATATCAAATGACGGTAATAACGGTCATAGCTGTCGATATCTAGTGTGTTGCCGGTGCCTTCCTGCACCTGACGGAAAGATAATTCGCGTAAACGGCCGATTTCACGCATCACGCTGGAATTCGGCATGTAGTCAAACAGATAAATATGCTTGCCATCCTGGGTTTTCCCGATGAGTTGGGAGGCTTTTAACTCCTTGCGGATTAACTTGGTGCGAACGGGGTGAATTATGTTTTCAATCGGTTTGAACAGCTCTTTCTTCTTCCTTTCGCCCAGTAAATAAACCTGCTTGCGCATCAGTTTCGCCACAGCCTTTTTAGACAAATCCATTGCCGCAATCGATTCCCATGGAATCGGCTTGCCGATACGGAACGAAACCTCACCGCCTTGCTTATTGAACATTTCATTGACCAGCATCATCGTGCCAAGCGGTCTGTAGATACTGGATAGACCGTAAAACATCGCGGAATTTTTACCACCGATATGAACCGGTACAATCGGCGCTTTGGTTTTCTTGGCCAGCGAAATAAAACCGGATTTCCACTTGCCGTCACGCACGCCCAGCGGGGAAATACGCGATACTTCACCGGTGGGAAACACAATCACCGCTTGTTCAGCTTCCAATGCCTCGATAATCTGATTCATGTTGTCACGGTGCTGCGCAACTTTGGAAAAATTATCCACCGGCAAAAACAGACTTTTCAGTGGATCAATACAATCCAGCAAGCTCGTCGCCACAATCTTCACATCGGCGCGAATCTCCGACACCAGCTTCAACAGCGCCAAACCATCCAAGGAGCCGAGCGGATGATTGGCTACAATCAACACCCGCCGCTGATCGGGAATACGCGCCCGGTCTTTACTGGAAACCTGAAACGAAAAATTGAAATGCTCCAGCACCGCATCGTTAAATTCCAATCCCTCCAAATGCCGATGCGTCTCGATGAAACGATTGATCTCATCCTGATGCAGTAACTTCTTCAAAAACGAAGAAGCCGCTTTCATCAGCGGCTTGTCGCTTTGCGTATCCGTGCCTGGAAAATAATCTTTCAACATCGCATCGACATCCAACATAAAACCGACTCCATTACGGGAATTGTATGCTGATGAAGATATAGGATTAATGTGACAAGAAAATGACAGTTAGCCTAAGATTCTCTAACAAATCATTCCAGTGAAATATTGACGTTAAAAGTCACAAAACCGACGCATCTTTCAGCCTCAGATTGTCAACATATGGGACAAAATCACGATCTGAGAAAAGCAAAGGTGTTTTGGTTTCGATGCAGTACGTGGCGATGAGGCAATCGATGGTTTTTCTGATGGTAATGCCTTGCTTTCTGAGCGTGCGATAGTTTTGGGCCGATTTAATTGCCAAATCACTATTGCAAATTTGCACGAGTTCAAGCTCTGTCAGTAGTGATTTTGCTATTTGGTAATCTTTGTCGCTTCTAAATCCTTGCAGCACTTCAGCCAGAATTAAATCTCCAACGATGATCACCGTGCTGGACAGATAATGATCGAGTTTTTCGGTCTGACTGCTAATTTTGCCGTTGAAAAAATCCACCCATACACCGGTGTCGACCAATACCATCAATCAGTTCTCATCTCATCGAGATTACCATCCCATTCCAGTTTACCCCGATGCCGCTTGATCTCTTCTTGTTTTTTTATTCTTATCAAAGTTAACAGGCCGAGTTCTACGGCTTCTTTTTTGGTCTTTGCGCCGGTCAGCTTGATGACTTCATTCATCAGTTCGTCGTCAATAACAATATTGGTTCTCATCATACCTCCATGTGTATGGTTGCACTCTATTTTACACATAGAATATAGAATACGCATAGGGTTCACTCGTTGCTATTGGCTGGATAGCTCGCTTATCGCTGTATCGAACCAATGCCTGATGTTTTGAGCCAACCACTCCGGTTCATCCAGCGGCAAATCATGCCCGGCGGATTCATGTTCAATATAGTCAGCACCCCAAGTTTGCGCCAGCTTACGGCTACAGCGGTAATCGACCAACCGGTCTGCTCGACTGGCGACGACCAATAGCGGTTGCTGCGGTTTTGTGGTGACTAAAAATTTCATGGCAGCGAGGAATTGGTTTCTGGCACTGGCGGGCGTTACCGGGTTTTGCCGTTGCCATTGCTGCCAGGATTCGAGCAATTTTTTATCGTGTTGATGACGGTTGGAAGTCAATCGCAGAATGCCCGATTCTCTTTGCGCAGCAGAATGAAGAATCAGCGGCAGAACATGCGGATAAGCTGTCCAGCGTAAACGGTGGTAAAACGGTGATAGTGGTCTCGCACTGGTATTGATCAACACTGCGGCTTCAATTTCGGCGGGATAGCGCGTCATCCAATCGATGGCCATCATGCCGCCCATCGACAAAGCAATCAGCCGGATTGGTTGAGTTGAATTGATTTGCTGGTGCAACGCGCCGGTCATAGCGGCGATGGTGTCCGGGCTAATTTCATGATTACGCAAGCCATTGCCGGGAATATCCGGTGTGCTGATCAGCGCAGCAGGAAATTGTTGTTGCAGTTGATCGGTAAATTTTCCCCAATGCCGCGCTTCGCGCCATAAGCCGCGCAGCAACACGAAATGCGGCGGATGGTTCATGGATACCACAGCGCCAGCGCCTGTTGTTCCAGTTTTTCCGCGTCACTTTGATTGATCCAATTTTGGTATGACAGCGTGGCGTGCAGCAAAAATTCCATCAGGATCAAATGGCTTCTCAGCACACGATTCAGACGGTGCGGTTTGATCGGGTGATACAGGCCAAGCAATTGACGCAGCTGCAGCGGATTCTTGCGGATCCAGCGCCACGATCCCATTTCCAGCGTCAATGGCAGAAAAACATTGTTCTGTTTCAATGACTCTAAATACAAAAAATCCCACAAGTCGCCATGCACCAGATAGTGCTGCGATTGCGGTTCAAATAAATAGTCCTGGTGCGGATAGGTTTGCATGAACAGGTTGCGCAAATAGCAGACTTCCTTCAAATGTTTGATCGGCTCGCAGCGGCTGCGGGCATAAGGAAACCAGATCTGATTGCGGAAACCGAAACCGGAATGGCAGTCGAGCACGAGGCTGAATGGCGCGGGCAAGACTTCCTGCGTGATGAAATCGCACAGTGCTTGCGCTTCGGGTTGCATGGGTTCATTGGTTTTTCCGCGATACCACGGCAAAGCGGATGAAATCCGGTGCCCACCAGCGAGCAGGATGGTTTTTTCCTGACTATCGACCGGCGCGTTGCGCATCAAATCGACACCCTGCCCGTTCGCGCGGGTTTTATTCAGCATGCCGGCCGGATTGACGAGGGGTAGAAAATGAATGCGCACGCGTTGCAAAATCTCGGCCAAAACCCGGTCCCACTTCAAGCGCTCCAGCAAACCTTCCAGGAACGCGATGACAACTTGCGTGCCGATACGCTCTAAGCCATGAATCCCGCCGACATACGCCACGCATGGCACATCCGGCGCACGATTACCGAGCGTCAACGCATACACCGGCAACTCAGCAGCACCATACGGCACTTGGCACAGCACTTGGTGGTGCAGATACGCCGCATTGCCTTCTTGCAGAATGGTTTCAATCTGTTCGAGTTCCGGAAATGGTTGTTGAATCCTGGATGGCGCGCGCATTGTTGATTAAGAAAGTGTTGCCGGAGTCCCGGTTGCGATAAAAAGCCCATGTTACTCGAATCATTTCATTTGCAGCAAAGAATCACTGCAAAAACGGCCCTCTTTCTCTTTTTTCACAAAGATTTCATCAATATTTAACAAATGCTTCAAAGAAGCTTAACAAAATCGCTTTATGCTGCACTGCCATCACCAATCCATTTAAAAAGGCATTTATGATTAAGAATAAAGCCCCCATCAAGGTACGCAGTGTTTGGATTTCGGATGTGCATCTCGGGTTTCGCGGTTGCCAGGCGGAAGCATTGCTGCATTTTCTGCACTCGGTTGAAACCGATTATCTCTTCCTGGTCGGTGATATCGTTGATTTCTGGAGCATTAAAAAGAGCCCCTACTGGCCGCAACATCACACTAATGTGATCCGCTCCATCCTGGGTAAAGCCAAGCACGGCACCAAAGTGATTTATGTGCCGGGCAATCACGATGAAGCGTTGCGCGATTGTATCGGTCACGTCTTCGGCAACGTCGAGATTCACCAGGATTACGTGCATACCACCACGGATGGTAAGAAACTGCTGGTCATGCACGGCGACGAGTTCGACATGATCGTTAAAAACAGCCGCTGGCTCGCTAAACTGGGCAATATCGCCTACGATACCCTACTGGATATGAATCACTACATCAATCGGTTGCGCAAATTCTTCGGTTATTCCTACTGGTCGCTCGCAGCCTACTTGAAGCTGAAAGTGAAGAACGCGGTCAGTTATATCAGCAGTTTTGAAGACGCACTGGCGCATTTGGCCAAGGATCGCGGTGTCGATGGTGTTGTATGCGGTCATATCCATCACGCGGAACTGCGGGAAATCAATTCAGTGCTGTATTGCAACGACGGCGATTGGGTGGAAAGCTGTTCTACCCTGTTGGAGCATCTCGATGGTTCGCTGGAACTGGTTTTTTGGGCTGAGCGGTTTGAGCAGCACAAAAATCTCGTGCACGCAGAATTGCTGGCCAGTAAAAGAGCAGCTTGATTCATTTGAAACACTCACTGCCAATTAAAACCATTCTAAGCCTGGACGGCGGCGGCAGCCATTTGCTGATTCAGTTAAGCGTATTGGCCTGCCTGGAAGAAGATACCGGCGTTGCCACGTACGATTTGTTCGATCTAATTGCCGGTTCTTCTTCAGGCGGATTGATCACCTGCTTGATCCTAGGACGGCAATTGAGCGCAAAGCGCATAATCGAAAAAGTTGTGCAAGAAAAATTGCTGGAAAAAATAATGTCGGAACACCGGTTCGGCCGTTTATTGAACAAATTGCAAGTTCGCCCGAAGTATCAAGGCATTCCGAAAAAACTGACGTTGCAACAGGAACTGGGTGATTTGAAACTATCGTCGCTCAGCAAACAGATTTTTATTCCCTGCTTCAATCTCAATCAGGATCAGCTGGAAATTTTCACCAATGACAGCGAGCCGGATTTTTTACTCAGCGAAATCGCTGATGCCTGCACGGCCGCGCCATCGTATTACCCGCCGGTGCAAATGCAGGATGGCGGCTGGCGCATCGATGGCGGTGTCGGCATGAATAATCCCGGATTCAATGCTTATCTCTACGCGCAACGCTGTTGGCGTCAGCATCATATCAAACTGCTTTCGATCGGCTCCGGCTGGCGCAGTTTTGCAATCAACGGTACGAAAGCTTGCGGATACGGTGGCGTGCAATGGTCAGCGCAAGGCATTGCATCGATCATACTCCGAGAAAAGATGAAGACCAATGTGAAAACAACCGCGGAAATATTAGGCGATCAAGTGCTATACATCAATCACCACTTGAAAGATTATGACATGCCGGATCACATGGATTCCGCCAATAACGCGGTCGTACAGCAAAAAGCGCTGGATATAGGCAAACGCTGGTACGCCCTGCAGCGCGAACAAATTCAGCAATGGCTGCAACCCGCGTAGCCACAGCAACCTTATCCAGCCAGCTGCAAAATTCTTTGTCCGGCAGATTGAGAAAGCCAAGATAACAGTTGATCAAAAGCGCTGTTGCTTCTTCACATCCGCGTTAACTTTACGCTTCGCAAAATTATCTCATAATCCAAATTAACTAATCACTCAAATTAATTAATTTTAAAAGTGATTTTTCTCACAGTAACTGATATTTAATTTAGGGTATACTGCCGCGGCATTTTAATGAATGCAATAGTTTATCCTAATGAGACAAATAGTTACTACCACCTTTCAGGGAGAAAGCACGATGGCTGCTAATTCGGCGAATCAGAAAGCAAATTCATTTGAGCAAAATTCCAAAGCTCAGAATGACAGTTTCACGGATTTAAACAACAACCGTGACAGCTTCATACTTAATGTGCTGGCAAATGATCAAGGTGGCTTATTAAAAGTATTATGGTCTCTGGACGAAGGCAGCGGTACCTGGAACGAACCCAGCGATTTGTTGACCCGTGATAATTACGACGCGATTAACTATAGCGAGCTAGGCGCGCAGATTTCGATCACCAAATTTGGTACCGTTTCTTACGTTATTACACCGGAATTGCAAGCAAAACTTAAAGATCTATCAACCGGCGAGAGCTTAACCGATACCTTTATCTACGCCATGAAGGTCGGTCAAGGCAATAGCCCGCTGAGCTGGGCTAAGGCAACAGTGACACTCAACGGACTGAATCATGCGCCGGAACTGACCGGAACGACTGCCATTCTGCCGAATGGAACGGAAAACACCGGCTATGAAATCCTAACAAGCGATTTGCTGAAGGGTTTCACTGATGCCGATAAGGATGAAATAACAATCAAGAATCTGTTGGTTACTCATGGTACGCTGACAGAAACCGCAACCGGCTGGATCTTCACCCCGGAAAGCAATTTTTCCGGCGATGTCGAATTAAGCTATGACATTGTGGATGGTCATGGCGGAAGCCTGGGCGCGACGCTCAAATTCACACTTGAACCTGCATTTCTGGACACGGATCCACCCGCTCTATTATTTTCCGAACCTGCTGATGACTCTGCGGCAGTTCCTGTTAATGATAATATTGTTTTACATTTCAACGAAGTAGTCGTACCGGGATCCGGTAATATCATTGTTACTAACGGCACGGATACTCGCCTCATTGCTGTCGATGATAGCAACCAGGTGATATTTAGCGGCAGCAAGGTCACCATTAATCCCAGTGCCAACCTGGTGCCCAACACCGCTTACCATGTCGAAATGGCCAGTGGCGTACTAGCCGATCTATCCGGAAACCCTTACACTGGAATGAGTGACTCATCAACGCTCAACTTTACAACAATTGCCGATACCGTTCCACCGGCTCTAAATTGGAGTTGGCCATTTGACGGGCAGCTATTCAAGGCCAATGACAATATCACCTTGGTTTTCAATGAAGAAATCATGGCAGGGACCGGCAACATCATCATCAGCAACGGAACTGATACCCGAAGCATCGCAATTGACGATGCCGGCCAAGTAGCTATCAATAACTTCACCGGACTCGGCACCGCCAATGGCGGCATGATCACCATCAATCCTACAGAAGATCTGATTCTTAATTCTACCTATAGCATCCAGATTGCCGCTGGTGTGGTTACCGATACATCAGGTAATGCTTGGGAAGGAATCAGTGATGCGCTGAGCTTTAATACGGTGGGGTCTGGTCCACTTTTATCTTGGAGCAATCCGTGGGACGATTTCACCGATTTTCAAGTGGACAGCAATATCGAGTTATCCTTCGATGAGGCAATTAAACCGGGTACCGGCAATGTTATCATCAGCAACGGCTCGGATACGCGCACCATCTCGATCAATGACAGCAGCCAAGTAATATTTGATGGTTTTGCGAATGTAATCATTAATCCAACAACCAATCTGGTTCCCAATACCCATTACAGTATCAAGATCGATAGCGGTGCCATCACCGACCTGGAGGATAACCCTTACACTGGAATCAGCAACGATACGACACTTGATTTCTCTACAGTCACGACCGAGCCTCAGCTGAATGGCAGCTATCCTAGTGATGATTCCACCGGTTTCCAAGTAGATAAAAATATTGAACTCTTTTTTAATGAGCAGGTTAAGTCTGGCAGTGGCGGCAATATCATTATCAACAATGGTTCCGATACACGCACCATCGCTATTAATGATGCCAGTCAAGTCAGCTTTGATAATTCCAATAGAGTTGCCATTAATCCAACTGCCGATCTGACCCCCAATACTCATTACAGTATCAAGATCGATAGCGGCGCCATCACCGACCTGGAGGGTAACCCTTACACTGGAATCAGTGACGACACATCGCTTGATTTTTCTACAGTCACAGGCGAGCCTCGATTAACCGGAAGTAATCCTTGGGATGATTCCACCGGGTTCCAAGTGGATAAAAATATTGAACTCTATTTTAATGAACAGGTTAAGTCTGGCGGTAGCGGCAATATCAATATCAGCAATGGTTCCGATACACGTACAATCGCTATTAGTGATGCCAGCCAAGTCACTTTTGACGGTTATAGTGGTGTAATCATCAATCCAACAACCGATCTGGTCCCCAACACCCATTACAGCATCAAGATCGACAACGGCGCCATTACCGATTTGGATGGCAATGCTTATGCCGGTATCAGTGATGAAACCACACTCGATTTTTCGACAATTACGAGCGAACCTCGTCTATCTGGTAGCAATCCTGGAGACAATTCCACCGATTTTCCAGTTGACAGTAACATTCAGTTATCCTTCAATGAAGAGGTTAAAGTCGGTAGCGGCGGCAATATCGTTCTTAGTAATGGCTCCGATACACGCACCATTGCGATTAATGATGCCAGCCAAGTCACTTTTAGCGGAAGTAAGATGATAACCATCGATCCGACTGCCGATCTGATTCCCAACACTAACTACAGCATCAAAATCGACAACGGCGCCATCATCGATCTGACCGGTAATCCTTACGCCGGAATCAGCGACGACACCACGCTCAACTTCTCCACCGTCACCACCGAACCACGTTTATCCTGGAGCAATCCTTGGGATGGGTTCACGGATTTCCAGGTTGACCAGAATATCGCTTTGTCCTTCAATCAGGCAATTAAGAGTAGTGGCAGTGGTAACATCATTATCAGCAACGGTTCCGATACACGTACCATCTCGATCAGTGACAGCAGCCAAGTTGCATTCGATGGTTACAATAGCGTAATTATCAATCCAACTACCGATCTGATCCCCAATACGCATTACAGCATCAAGATCGACAACGGCGCTATCACCGATCTGGATGGTAACCCTTACGCCGGAATCAGCGACGAGACCACGCTCGATTTCTCCACAACCACGAGCGAACCTCGGCTAACCGGAAGTAATCCTTGGGATGATTCCACCGGTTTCCAAGTGGATAGAAATATTGAACTCTATTTTAATGAGCAGGTTAAGTCCGGCAGCAACGGCAATATCATCATCAGCAATGGTTCCGATACACGCACCATCGCCATCAATGATGCCAGTCAGGTCAGTTTTGATAATTCCAATAGAGTCGTCATTAATCCGCTAGCCGATCTGATTCCCGACACGCATTACAATATCAAGATCGATAGCGGCGCGATCACCGATTTGACCGATCATGCCTACGCCGGTATCAGCGATGACACCGCGCTTGATTTCACCACCATCACGGGCGAACCTCGTCTCGATGGCAGCATTCCTGGTGACGATTCCATCGATTTCCAAATTGATCGGAATATCGAACTCTATTTCAATGAACCGGTTAAGCCTGGCAGCAGCGGCAATATCATCATCAGTAACGGTTCCGATACACGCACCATTTCGATCAATGACCGCAGCCAAGTCACATTCGATGGTTACACGGCTGTCATCATCAATCCAGCAACTGATTTGGTCCCTAACACTGACTACAGCATTAGAATCGATAGTGGCGCCATTACCGACTTAATCGGCAATCCTTATGGTGGTATCAGTGACGATACGTCGCTTAACTTTACGACGATACCTAGCAACCCTCTGTTGACTAGCAGTTCACCGGTGGATAATGCCAGCGATGTTGCAGTGGGTGACAACATCGCCCTCTATTTCAACGAGGCGATAAAACCGGCAATCGGTCACATTGTGATCAGCAGTGATTCAGATACACGGACGATTTCAATCAATGATTCCAGTCAGGTTACTTTCAGCAGCAGTAAATTCGGCGGCAATCAAATCATTATTGATTCGGCAGCCGATTTGGTTCCCAATACGACTTACCATATTGAAATTGATGCCAGCGCGATCACCGATACCGCCGGAAATAATTACGCGGGAATCAGTGATGACACTACACTCAATTTCACGACAGCTGATAGTGCTGGATTTTCTCTGGCGACACCGTTAGTTGTCGGCGTATCAAGTTTTGACGAACAGTTTTTTCCAGTTCTCTAATACCTAAGCTGTATCGTTCAAGCAGCGCCATCGTAATTAGGTGGCGCTGCTTGAACGTCAAAGAAATCACCGCGACCATGCTTTTTTGACTCAAAATTTCTCCATGCGACAAATTTCCGAAGCCCTGCAACGTGCTGTCCGCCATCAGCAATCCGGACAGTTTTCCGAAGCGGAAGCGGTTTGCCGCCAAATTCTTGCCGCACTGCCGGATCAGCCCGATACACTACATCTGCTCGCGATTATTTATGCCCAAACCAAGCGGTATGCGCAAGCGAACGATAATTTCCGCACAGCGATCACCCTAGCGCCCGCGCGCGCCGATTTTATCGGCAATTATGCCAATGCGTTATGGGAACAAGGTTCGATCGAAGAAGCCATCAGTTATTGCGAGCGCTCGCTCGCCATCAATGCCAATCAAGCCGAAGTGCTCAATGTATTGGGTAATGCGTTGATGGTGCAAAACCGCCATGAGAAAGCAGTAGAGCGTTTCCGCCAGGCGCTCCAATTGCGTCCGCAGTATCCGCATGCGCTCAATAACCTGGGCAATGCGCTGCAAAAAATGAACCAAGCCGCGGAAGCAATTCCCTGCTATCAGCAAGCAATCGAATTGCAGAGTGATTATTCGGAGGCCTGCAATAATTTGGGACAGGCTTTAAAGAACCTGGGAAGAATTGATGAAGCCAGAGTCCAATTTCATAAAGCATTACAGCTTACCCCCAACTTCAATCAGGCGCGCAACAATCTTGCGGAAGTCGATTCCTGCTGGCTGGAACCGCTAGAAGGAAAGAAATTATTCCTACGCCGTTACGAAGCACAAGACGCTGCTTACTTGCGGTACTGCCACCAAAATAATGACTTCATGACGTTGTACAATCAATACATTCCGCGCCATCAACCGGCCGATGAATTAGCCGAAAAATTGCGTCAGACGCAAGCGTTGCATCCTTGCCAGACAAAATCCGCCGACTGGGTCATTTTCCGCAAAAACACCGGTCAACCGGCCGGTATCGCCAATCTCGTCGACATCAATTTATCGCATCGCCGGGCGGAGTTTTTGATCGGATTGCCGGACTCTGAAGATCGCACCCGCGGCATTGCGCTTGAAGCGACCTTACTGGTTCTGGACTATGTATTCAACCGAGTGAAATTAAACAAACTGATCGCCCATGTTTATGCGCACAATGCCTTTTCCCAGAAAAATGCTTTGGCGCTCGGATTTACGCAAGAAAGCTATTTACGTGAACATCTGGTGGATCCGCATGGCAATCTTCTGGATGTATATGGCAATGGCATGACTATGCGCGATTTCCATTCTAATCCCAGAATTTCCAAACTTTCACTACGAATACTTGGCCGCGATATCACCGTCGTATAAGCAGCGATTGTCTGCAATTTTCTAAGTTTTCCGGCCCTTCAGCACGCCCGATGTAATCCACCAAACTGTCATTTTTCTGTCATGACAGCTTGCTACACTCTGCCCGATTTAATAAAACCCTGACACATCCAGGTTTCAAATCACCATCGCAGATATCCATTAAGGAACTGGAGCACCATGAAAATTTTTTACGGCATCCAAGGAACAGGAAATGGCCATATCACGCGTGGCCGTATCATGGCGCGTGAGTTGCAAGCAGCGAATCTCGAAGTCAATTATTTGTTCACTGGCAGGCCGCAGGACAAGTTTTTCGCTATGGAAGTTTTCAACGGCCATCAGTGGCGCGAAGGACTGACATTCGCTACCAACAAAGGCAAAATCAATCACCTGAAAACCGTATTGCAATCCAAACCGCTCAATTTTCTCAAGGATATCCGGCAGCTGGATTTGAGTGCTTACGATCTGGTCATTTGCGATTTTGAGCCGATAACCGCTTGGGCAGCGCGCAGGCAAAACAAAAAAACCGTCGGTATCTGTCATCAATACGCTTTCCAACATGACATACCGCGCGCAGGCAATGATCCGGTTTCCGAAATCGTACTGAAAAAATTCGCGCCGGTGGATTTAAGCATCGGCTTGCATTGGCACCATTTCGATCAGCCCATTCTACCGCCGGTGATTGAGACGCCTTTTATTCCCGAGCGGATTCAAAAAAACAAAATTGTCGTTTATCTGCCGTTTGAAGATCAGCAGCACATCATCCAACTGTTCGCACGCTTCAAAAATTTCGAGTTCTTCATCTATTCTCCGGAAGCATCGCCTTCGCATCATGCGCATATCCATTGCAAACCCTTATCGTTGACCGGATTTCAGCAGGATTTGTCGGATTGCGCGGGCATCATCTGCAATGCCGGCTTTGAATTGGCCAGCGAAGCGTTGCAATTAGGCAAAAAAATCCTGGTAAAACCCGTGCATGCACAGATGGAACAAGCTTCTAATGCAGCAGCGCTCAGCCTGCTGGGTTATGGGCAGATGATGCAAACCGTCGATGCCAGACGTATTGAACCATGGCTCTATGAAACCAAAGCGATCCGTGTCACTTACCCAAACACGGCCAAACATCTGGTGCAATGGATCAAGGACGGTATGCCGCCCGTTGAACAGTCATGGTGCAATCAAATCTGGTCGGAGGTCAATATCACCCCGGTTGAATTATCGTGAATTTAAACAGACACGCTGGAATTAACCCGCACATTTCATCCATGAACGACAGTCATTTGTTTCAACCCAATCCGCTGCTCCTTAAAATACCCGCGCCGGAAAAAATCCTGATCATTTTTAATCCGATATCCAGCGCTGGCAATACGGAATCGCTCGCGCATCAAATGGCAGCAGCGCTCTCTCAACAAGGCAAGCATGCTGAAATCTGTCCCTCCGAGAAAAAAATGAAGGGCTATACCCGCATCGTGGATAACATCGCGGCCAGTGATCTGGTCGTGGTGGTGGGCGGTGACGGCACCATCCGGAAGTTATTGGACCCGCTTAATAAAACAACCACACCGGTGTATGCCATACCGGGCGGAAACGAGTCGCTGTTTGCACGTTCCTACGCCATGAGCACCGCAGCGGATGATTTGCTCCAGGCCATCGCTTCCGGAGTTTGCTTGCAGCAGTTTTATGGTTTGATCAGCGGCAAGGGCATTCGCGGCGAGAAACCTTTTTTTCATATGGCTTCGATGGGATTGGATTCTTTAACGGTCAAAAACATCGGCAAACGAAAAGGCCCTCTCAATGATTCGATTTACCTTTGGCATGGACTGAAAGCGCTGTGTTCACTGCATCACCCTACTGTCTCGGTGAGTGTCGATGGCGAGCAAGTCATCGACCATGGTTCCGGGTATGTCATCGTGGCCAACAATTCGGCGTATGCGAAAAACCTGCAACTTGTGCCGAGCGCCGATCCATCCAAAAATGAATTGGTCGCCGGTTTTCTGCCGGGTGCCCGGCCGCAGCATGAATTGGTCAAAGCCATGCGCATTCTGCAACAAAAACCCGCAAACCTTCCCATGCAGTATTTCAGCGGTAAGCAAATCGCTTGCACGTTGCACGACAAGGCCTATCCACTTCAGGTCGACGGCGATTATTTCCGCAATCGCGATATCGAAGCCGAAAGCACCATTGAATTCAGCGTCAGTCAGCGACCCATCCGGGTATTAATTCCGCCAGCTCTTAATACAACCGCATTGCACGTCAGCAACGACTGATACCCCACCCCATTGGTTTTACCACCACAGATTCTTAATTGATTGTTCTCCAATGAGAATCCCGGATTCACGGGATTCTCATCATACCGTGCAAGCACTACCAGCAATACCACAAGCTGGATTCAATAATTCCCCTCGTTGCTGAAGCCTTTGGCATTGCTTGCACGGCTTTGATGCACACTATCGATAAAACAGCTGGAATGGTTTCTATGTCGGGATAGATATGATATGGTATCGCATTTAAGGTTGAAACAATCTAAGATACAGAATGTTAGTCAATAGAGTTAATCATACACTCGAAATTAAACCAGACCATCGGTCAAGCCAAAACAGTACCGGCAACGCAATCCTTCTCATTTGAATGACCAGCATGTTTAAACCCATCCCGATAAAGAAAATAACCCTTTTCTATACAAAGTGTTGTGCCTATATCGTTGTGCTTTGCTGGTGCAGTCTTGCACATGCCGAACCCATACAACTCGGCATGAGCACTTCGCTCAGCGGCCCCAATCAGTTATTGGGACGCGCCATGTACCTGGGTATGAATGCTTTGTTCGAGGAAATCAATCAGCAAGGCGGTATTCGCGGCCGCATGATCAATCTGACCGTACTCGATGACGGTTATGAGCCGGATAGTGTCAAGGTGAACACGATGCAGTTGATTGATCAGCATAAAGTCATCGCGATTGTCGGTAACGCCGGTACGCCGACGGCGGCGATTGCCGCACCCCTTGCCAACGCACGCGGCGTAGTATTTTACGGCGCTTTCACCGGCGCCGATCTATTACGCAAGATTCCGCCGGATCCTTATATATTCAACTTCCGCGCCAGCTACCGGCAAGAAATGGAGTTGATCGTGCAGGATATTCTGGAGCGCGGTATTTCTCCGTACCGCATTGCACTCTTTTTGCAGGATGACACGCTGGGACAGACCGGCTTCGACATCACCAAAGCGGTCTTGGAAAAATCGGGTTTCAAGCATACCGACCGGCTGCTGGTCACGTACTACCCGCGCAATTCTTTAGCGATACAAAGCGCAATCAAAGCAATGATTCAAGCAACACCGAAGCCCGAAGCGATCATCATCGTGGGCGCATACCAACCCGCCGCGCAGTTTATCCGCTTTTCTCACCGCATTTTTCCCAATGCGCGGTTTTATAACTTATCCTTTTCCGCCGCTTCGCTATTGGCCGATGCCCTACCCGGCATCCATGGGCGAATCTATATGACCCAGGTGGTGCCGCCCGCGGAAACCGGCTCCGAGGAACAAGACTTCATCTGGCGCGAAGGTTATCTTGCGGCACAGGTTCTGGTGAAAGCGCTGCAAAGCATCCCCGGTGAAATCAGCGGCGACACCCTGAAACAAGCATTGGAGGCGTTAGGATCGGTGAATTTGGAAGGTTTTGGCACAGTCACCCTAAATCCCGGCGATCATCAGGCAAGCGATCATGTTTGGCTGACGCATCTGGATAAAACCCGTCAATGGAATAGCGTGAAAACCACTGGAGAAAATAATTGAAGGGAACCCAGCAACTTGAATCGCCGGAACAAGCGAAGTGGACATTCATTTCCTGGATCAAGGGAATTCTCGGTATTTGCATGGTCATCTTCCTATGCATTTTTATTGCGTCAACCAATGGTATGGTGCAGAAATACCGCACCACCATGCAGCTATCGCAACAACATGCACTGGCCACCACGCAAACCATTGCCGATTCGATTAACGATCAATTAGCCGCGTTGGCTTCCGCCGCCAATGAACTTGCGGAAAACTTGCGGGAAATTTCTTGGAGCCAGGAAACAATTAATACCGCATTGAATGAAGCGGCGCTCAATCATTTTGGTTTCAATGCATTGGGTGTAGCTTTCGATTTATACCAAGCTGACCCCCAACTGCGTTTGTTTGCACCCTTTATCCGCCAGCAAGGCACGGCCTATCAACTGGACCGGATCGATCAGTATTATGACTATACCGGTCATGCGGCGTATAGCGCGAAAAACGGCAACAGCAAGAACAGTGACTGGTATCTGCAAGGCACCGGCGGAAGAAGCGGTTGGCTGGCGCCCTACTTTGATATGGCCTATCAGCAGCATACGCTGAAGTATGTCGTGCCGTTGCAAAAAAATACCGAAGCCAGAAAAGTGGCTGGCGTGGTATTTTTGGATATCGATCTGGATTGGGTCAGGCAGCAAGTCGAGAACCACGATGTAGGCGATAATGGTTATGCGATCGTCGTCAATGAATTCGACCAAATTATCTATCATGGACTCAAAGGTTCCAAGAAAATCGTCAGTGACTTGAATCAAGCCATTACGCCGACTTACTTTGCCGAATTCACTGCGGGAAAATTAGGGACTAATGAGCTCACCGATCGCTCCGCCTGGTTCAACCGCTATCCCATCGGCGAAACCGGGTGGTATGTGTTAACCGTGATGAATGCGGAAATCGGCAAGACGCACTTGTTTGAGAACGATAGTGACGAAGATACCCGAGTAATTCACGAATCCGATTTGATCAGCTGGATCGTCAATGCTGTCGTGTTGTGCCTCCTGATTTATATCTGGATTGCGTTCATCAAACAGCAGCAATCGGTTGCGCAATTGTTACGGCATGCATTTATCACGTCATTACTGCTGACCGTGGGCATCGTGTCGATCTGGATCACGGAATATTACACGCCCTCAGTGACCCGCAATCAATTGCTGACACTATCGAATCGCGCGATCGTCGAGCAATTTCAGAACGACTTTGCCGTCGCTGCTCTGCAGGAATCAAAAACACCGCCCTTTTTTGTTCCAACGGGCTTGTTCATTCAGTCGATTGAATTTCAGAACGCGACCAACGTGGCGATAACCGGCTATATATGGCAGCGCTTTCCCAGGCATTTTGAAGAAGATATCGAACATGGCGTCATTTTTCCCGAAGCCATAGAAACATCCATAACCGAAGCGTATGAACACGAGGAAGGCGATGAAATCGTCAAAGGTTGGTATTTTGAAGCCACATTGCGAGAAACCTTCGATTACAAAATATATCCTTTCGACCGGCAACTTCTCTGGGTACGTCTCTGGCATACCAGTTTTTCCAAGAATGTCATTCTCGTGCCGGATTTTAAATCCTTCGACAGTCTGAATCCCAATACTTTGCCCGGTGTTGAACAGGATTTTGTTTTGTCCGAATGGAATCCATCGCGGGCTTTCTTCGGAATCAAGGTGAATAAATACAACAGCAATTTTGGCGATCGTCAGTTCACCAGCCACGACAAGATGCCGGAACTGTATTTCAACCTGGAAATCTCGCGCAATATTTTAAATCCATTCATTGCGCATTTATTTCCTCTGGCTGTGGTGCTGTTGATGCTATACGGACTCGTTCTAACCATCTCCAAACAGGAAGCGAAACTGACACTCACCGGTTTCAATGTATCGACCATCGTCGCCGCGTGCTCGGCGCTTTTTTTCATCTTATTGATTATGCATGTGCAGCTAAGAGACGAACTGGCGGTAAATACCATTGTATATTTGGAATATTTCTATCTTGTCTCCTACATTACAATTTTGATGGTAACCGTCAATGCCGTGCTGATTTCATATGATCCGCCGCTCGGGATATTGGCATTTAAGGATAATTTCATTCCAAAACTTATTTATTGGCCGATCTTGCTGACTTGGATTTTTACCATTACCGCCATTCTATTTTAACCGCTTGCCTTCAGTGCCACGATACCAGGAGCAACCATGGAAGATAATCAATCGCCCGATCCTTATAAACAAACGAGTCTGAGGTATCAGCTCTACCGGGAAGCACGGGCCATGGCCGAATACGCGCTTGCCAACGGCAAAACGGTACCGGATAAAGTGATACGTACCATCGATACATTTACTGTGCAGAGCGATACCAGTTTGAATGACCGGATTCATGTCCGGGCCGATCTGGATATTGGTGAATTGCTTGCCGCACACTGCGCATTGGCCAGAATAGTGGAGCCCGCCAAACCGAATACCATTCTGTTGCTGGATATCGAACAAGGGGTTACCGGGTTCATGAAATTTCTCGGCCCGGTTTCATTGATCCGCCAGATGATGATCGCGGCTATCATATCGCTGATGTTATTCATCGGACTGACATTGACCGAAGAAGTAAGCCACGACAGCGGCAATATTATGTTGCAAGATGGCTTGGAATTGTTACTTAATCTAATGTTCTATCTGGCCGCAGCCGGATTAGGCGCTTCGTTTGCCGCACTGTATAAAGCCAATACGTTTATCGCTAACGGGACCTTTGATCCCACCTATCATGCTTCCTACTGGATTCGTTTCTTTCTTGGCCTGATTGCCGGCTTAATTCTCGCCATCATGGTTTCCGAGGCGTACTTTAGCAAACACTTGAGTGAAACGCCTTTCCTGGAAAAGGGTATTATCCGGCCATTACTGGCCATGCTCGGTGGATTCTCCGCCGATCTTACACACACGGTTTTAAGCCGCTTGGTTGAAACCATCCGGTCGCTGTTCACCGGCAGCCCGAAAGATCAGATTGCCAATAAGAAGAAAGCCATGCAGGTTGATTTCGCCGCGCAACAAAACCAGCAACACATCAATATGGCTTCCAATCTGATTGATCTCCAGCAGGTGATCAACAGCGGTGCGACACCGGAAGAAATCAATCAGAAAATTGATCAAATATTAAAAGATGCGCTGCCTAATTCGGATATCCGGCTAAAATCCTCCGGAAAACAGGATGATGACAGTTAAATCCACCGGTTTTCCTGCGCTAGTGCTTATGGCTGGTGCGCATAAGCATGAATTGCCTGCTTTAATTGCAGGATTTCTGGTTGATTCAAGGTTTCGGTTTTGAGCAGCGCTTCCGCGGTTTGATCCAGTAAGGCGCGGTTATTTTGCAGAATATTGATGGCTCGCTCCAAAGCCTGATCGACCAGGACGCGCACGGCAATATCGATTTTATTCGCGGTTTCCTCGCTGTAAGTGCGGCTTTGCGGCAATACCATATTGGGTTGCAAGAAAGCTGATTGCTCACGGTCGTATGCCACATTACCCAGTGCTTCGCTCATGCCATAACGGAGCACCATGGCACGCGCGATATCGGTGGCGCGCACCAGATCATCCGCAGCACCCGTGGAAACCTCATGAAACACCACTTGTTCGGCCGCTCTACCGCCCAGCAGCACCGCCATTTTGTTCAGCAGTTCCACGCGAGTCATGAGATAGCGGTCTTCCGTAGGGCGTTGAATGGTGTAACCCAGAGCACCGACACCGCGCGGAATAATCGATATCTTATGCACGTCATCGCTGCCCGGTAACGCGAGCGCTACCATGGCGTGACCAAGTTCATGAAAAGCGACGACACGCCGTTCGTTCGGATTGAGCAGGCGGTTACGTTTCTCCAATCCGGCCACGATACGTTCAATGGCGTTGTTGAAGTCGTCCATCGTCACCGATACGGCTGCGCGGCGTGTCGCGAGTAATGTTGCTTCATTGATCAAATTCGCCAGATCCGCGCCGGTAAACCCGGGAGTCAATGCAGCAATTTGCTCAATTTTGACATCGGTATTCAGTTTCACTTTTTTCGCATGCACGGCAAGAATCTGTTCACGCCCGGTTTTGTCGGGCCGGTCCACGAGTACTTGACGGTCAAACCGTCCGGCGCGCAACAATGCCGGATCGAGGATCTCCGGACGGTTGGTTGCAGCCAGCAGCACGATGCCGCTGCTAGGGTCAAAACCATCCAATTCCGCCAGGAGTTGATTCAGTGTTTGTTCCTTTTCATCGTGCCCGCCGCCCATACCGCCATAAGCACTGCGGGCACGCCCCAATGAATCCAATTCATCGATAAAAATGATTGCTGGCGCCATTTGCCGCGCTTGTTCAAATAGATCGCGCACCCGCGCCGCGCCGACACCGACAAACATTTCCACGAATTCCGAACCGGAAATGGAAAAGAACGGCACGCCCGCTTCACCGGCCACGGCGCGCGCAAGCAATGTTTTTCCAGTGCCGGGCGGTCCCACCAGCAAAATACCTTTCGGTGCGCGCCCGCCCAAACGGCCATAATCCACGGGATTTTTCAAGAAATTGATAATTTCCACCAATTCTTCTTTGGCTTCATCCACACCTGCTACATCGTCAAAGGTGACTTTGGTTTCTTTTTCGACAAAAACTTTGGCGCGGCTTTTACCAATCGACATCAATCCGCTTCCCATACCGCCACCCATGCGGCGAATCACAAACAACCAAATGCCGACAAAGATCGCCGTTGGCACGATCCACGATAGCAAATCGCGCAGCCAAGTGCTTTGCACCACTCCGGTATACACCACGTTGTGCTTATCCAGTATTTCCGCCAATTCCGGCTCTACCCGTGTAGTCACAAAATCTTTGACTCCATCGGCATTTTTTTCTTTCAGTGTGCCAAAAATCTGATTTTGTGTTATCGCAATCTCAGCCACTCTGCCCTGCTCAAGCAGACGATGAAATTCACTATACGGAATGGGTTTTATTTGGGTGTATTGAGAATAGAGATTTTGAATCAGCAGCAAACTTAACAATGCCACAATGACAAACCAGAAGTTAACATGTGTTTTTTTGTCCATTGTTCAACCTCGATTTATGGATACGAAGAATTATTGATAGCGCCATTAGAAACGAAACGCCGTCATAAGATACCGCAAACCGGCATAAGTTTCAGCAAACTACAGGGGATACTACGCGAGTTAGAAGCGCCAATCCATTTGCAGGCCGCCGATATTGATTTGCTCGGAATATTGTCCGGCGAGAACATCGGCTGTTGCACCTCGATGATTAATGCCGGCGTCGTTCATGAATAAGTGCCCGTATGCCGCGTGGATATTGACATTCTTCATGACGGCATAAGTCAATCCCGCAGTCAGCCAATAGCGGCTTGCATCAGGAATGCGCGGCGAACGATATCGGGCATTGGGAACCGGTGTTTGATCATAGGCAAAGCCCATCCGCACGGTCCATTTATTACTTTCGGAAAAATAATTGACGCCGAAAGCATAACGCCAGGTATCGTTCCATTTCAGGTTTTGCACATCATCCGATTGCGCCGATGCAAAATTGATCCGCAGCTCCTGTATCAAACTCCAGTGCGTCCACAACGCATCCGCGGAAACCGCCCAGCGCGGATTGAGGCGGTGCGACAAACCGAACAATACCGAATCCGGCAGCGTAACCGGCGTGCTTGTGCTGGTATCGACGAGAATGTTGCCTTGCGTCAACCCGATGGCCCTATCCGGAACGGAAAAATTTGCATGACCATTAACATCGTGCGCAATTCTGGAGCGGTAGCTGACACCGAAGCGCGTATCTTGATTCGGCGCATAAAAAGCACCGAAGTTATAGCCGAATCCAACACTGTCGCCTTTCAAGGACACATGGCCATCCGCGGATTGCGGCAAAATGCCTTGACGAGCGCACGGTGTTGGTCCCAATGTCAGGAAACAAGCGGGACCAAGATCAATGGCGTTGGTCAACCGGGATTGCAAATATTGGACATTGAAACCCGCGCCCAGTGAGAATTTCTCGGTGACTTTGAAGGAAAGCGATGGATTAAAGTTTAAGGTCAGAATCTCCGAATCAAGCGCTTGATAGCGCCCTTTCCAATCCGCATCATAGCTATTGCGCGTACCAAAAGGGGTATTGAATCCGAAACCGAAGGCCACCCGGTTTGTCAGTTCCTGCACATAATAAACATTCGGTACAAAAGCCAGATTAGGTGAATCGCCGCCATTACCGCCTTTCAGCGGCGCGCCTCCCAAAAATGGATTGAGATGTGAAGCGTCATTGTGAAAAACTGCGGAAGGTGCAATGACATATCCTGCTGTCGAAACCAGCCTACCGCGCACCTGACTCATTGCAGCCGGATTAAAAAACACCATACTGCCGTCGTCAGTGTTAGTGGGCGCACCCGAAAACGCTTGCCCCAGCTCCTTGACACTTTGCTCCATCACGGCAATGCCTGCACCGCGTATTGAAGTGGAGACAATCAAAAAAACCAAACCCGCAAACCAGAAAACACTTCGTTCCAAGGAACAATTAGTTATAGATAGCGTTTTAATAGATTAATCTCCATAATTTTCTTGATCGATTGAAAATTCACTGTTTTAATCCGGATGATCCTTACCGCTGTAAAGGTTTTCTTTACTTACATAAAATTCAAAGTATAATTTTCTGATTCTCAATAAGAATATTCTTACGCGTGTAGAAATGAGTGTTTTTCATTCACAATCCAGGCCGCATTATGTCATTGAAATAAAATGCTTACAAATCCTCAGCAATCTAGTTGTTTATTTTGAATTATGGTTATCCCGGCAATTCGCAAATAGTTCTAAATTCTTTGAAAAGTCATCCGACAAATTGCGTACAATTTTCAGCATTTGTCCGCAATGAAAAATGACTACCGGGCATCAGAGCTTAATCACCGTACTGTAGATTCCTCCTTGCAGCAAAACAATCATTCCACGGCATTATTGGCCGAGCAAGTAAAATTGCTTTATCAACAAGCCCCCAAGGCACTGGTTGTCACACTGATCACCTCCGCCGCGCTCGCTTTTATTTTCTGGAATCATGTTGCCAAGACTTGGCTGTTGGGATGGTTAGTCGCAATTTATTTACTGACTTTCGTCAGATTTCTGCTGGTCAAATCCTATTTCCGTAAAGAGCCATCAACTGCCGAATCCGCTCGCTGGGGCCGGCAATTTCTAATCGGTACGTTATTTTCCGGCATACTTTGGGGCTCCGCGGGCAGCATTTTCTTTGTCAGCGGCAGCGCCACACACCAATTATTTCTCGCGTACTTATTGGGCGGCATGGTTGCGGGTGCGATGGCTAGCTTGTCGTCTTACCGGGGCGCATTCCTGGCCTTCTCAATTCCCGTCGTCATTCCTTTTACTTATGAGGTGATGACGCACGACAGCGATGTACAACTCGCGATCGCCTTTACCTACCTCATTTTTGTTTTTGCAATGGGTAGTATTTCCCATCGCTTGTATCAAACTGTCGCGGAATCACTCAAATTCGGCTTCGATAATTTCGATTTGCTCAAACGGCTGATACAAGCGAAAGATCATCAAGAAGCGATCAATCAGGCATTGCAAATCGAAATCGCCGAAAAAGACCGTTCGCAACAAGCATTGAAAAGCGTTACGGAGCAACTGGAGCAACGTGTCGCAGAACGCACCCATGCACTCGCTTTGGCCAACGCTGTGTTGCATCAGGAAAAAGAATTGTTTCAGGTCACTTTGGCCAGCATCGGCGATGCGGTCATCACGACCGATGCCGGCGGTAACGTCACCTACCTGAATCCAATCGCAGAGATATTTACAGGCTGGAGCAACCAGGATTCCAATGGCCTGCCGTTGCAGCAGGTATTTAACATTCTTGATAGCGTTAACCGGTCGGCTGTTGCCGACCCGCTGGTATGTCATAACGGGACATCTGGAAATGCGCAAAAACACCATGAGTGTTTGTTAATCCGCAAGGATAAACAAGAATGGATTATCGATTACGCCGTGGCGCCAATTCAGAATGAGCAACAGCATGTGATTGGAACTGTTTTGACTTTCCGCGATGTCACAGAACAACGTAAGCTGACGCAAAAACTTGCCTATCAGGCAGCGCATGATTCACTGACCGGCTTGTTGAACCGTAAGGAATTTGAAACCCGTCTCGGCAAAATCCTGGCGGCCACCCGCAAGAACGATTCACACGCATTGCTGTATCTCGATCTAGATCAATTCAAAATTATCAATGATACCTGCGGACATAGCGCCGGCGATGAATTGCTGCGCCAAGTCACCGCATTGTTGCATGCCAAGCTGCGTACACGCGATACGCTAGCGCGTCTTGGCGGTGATGAATTCGGTGTCATCCTGGAGCACTGCCCGCAGAACGAGGCGCTGCAGGTTGCGCAAGCATTGCGAGAATTGGTGCAAAACTTTCGTTTTCAATGGCAAGGCAATACTTTCAGTATCGGAGTCAGTATTGGATTATTTCCCATCACGCATGCCAACGAAGGCCTCGCTTATGCATTAAATGCGGCCGATAGCGCCTGTTATGCGGCCAAAGAACAAGGACGTAATCGAGTACATATATATCAAGCCGATACAGCGCAGCAAAAATCCGGCGAAGTGCAATGGCTGCCCCGCATTCAGCAAGCCATGATCGACCAGCGGTTGTGCTTATATTTCCAGCCGATTCAGTCTATTTCGAGCAACAATGGTAAAGAGAAACACGGTGAAATCCTGTTGCGCTTGGAAGATGAACACGGCCGTCTCGTCATGCCGGGGGCATTCTTACCGGCTGCTGAACGGCATGATCATATGCTGGTCATCGATCGTTGGGTGATGGAACATTCGTTTAAATTAATCAAGGCACATGCACACCACCAATCCAACGTCATCTATACTATCAATTTATCTGCACAAGTACTTGAGAATGCAGATTTTCTTGATTTCGCTGTGAATACCATCAAAGCCAGTAAGCTAAACCCAGCTTGTATTTGCTTTGAAATCACAGAACATGTCGCGCTGACTGAAACGAACCACGCAGTGCGTTTTGTGACTACGTTAAAAGAACTCGGATGCCGTTTTTCGATGGATAATTTCAGCGGTGGCTTGTCATCACTCGGGTATTTAAAAAATATTCCGCTCGATTATCTGAAAATCGATGGCCGGTTGATCAAGAACATGCTTTCCGATCCGGTCGATCAAGCTATGGTTGAATCGATCAACCATATTGGTCACGTGATGCGGCTTAAAACCATCGCCGAGTGGGTCGAAAACGATCAGACTTTACAACTGCTGGAAAATATGGGCATCGACTATGCGCAAGGTTACTGGATCGCTGAACCTTACCCCATTGACGCCAAGTCATTAAAATTCCCGGCTAACGATAAAATCAACCATAAGCTTGATCGCTAGAATTGTTTGTTAGGTAGTTAAACGCAGAAGAAATTGGGAAACAGCACGAAGATTCACAACAGAACGATCAAACGCAGATCGGCAAGTGAGAAATCATAAGGTAAATCGTGCATTAACCTGGAAATATCAAGTTAGTACATTGATTTACCTTAGATTCTTACTTAATTTATTTAGTCGAAGAAATAACGCGCCCATTCAGATTCTGCGGTGATCTCGCATTATCTGTATAGAATCCCTTGAGCTGTGAAAGCTGTGCCGCAGATATCGAAATGCTATCCAATAAAAGATACCACTGCACGCCTTCGCTACAAGGCGGTGTTGTTAAAGAGCCAGCGAATGCTACGTAATCAAACGATTGATGACGCATTGGCGGCAATAACGTTGTAGGATCAATTTGAATGCCGGTGGCGTTGGCATTTTGATCACCCCCCGTAGCGGGCATATTGTTTAAAATAGTCTGCAATGTCGCATTCTCTTCTCCCACGGTTACCGCAACACCCAGAACGATGAGCCGCCCGTCCGGACCGACATGAACAAAATGTAATTCCGCCGGAAACTTCACGCCACCAACTGCATGTTCGCTGGGCTCATGAAAGTGAAACTGAACCAGCGGATACGATTCTTCTCCGATTTTCAGCTCACCTTTATAGTGCGTCGAGGTATTGACCTGAACCGCGTGGCCGGTATTGAAGAATACCGGAGTGTCCACATCGTACCAAACCTCCAGATCATTCAATTTACGGGCATTATCAATTCTCGCATCGGCTAAATCGACCGGCGATTGGTGTGAGCCGATACTGCATTCCGCATACGGATAATTCAATGGCACTACGGTTTGTGACGGATCCTGGATCGCTCCCCAGGTTGCCTGTTCCTCATGCGTCCAGTGTGGAGCGGAAACTGCGGCTGCGGTATAACATGCAAAAATTGCTGAAGCCAGATTTCTCAATACTTTTCTGTTCATTGGTTATCTCCAATTTGCAAATCGTCATTCGATTAACATGTATGTTTTTTGCAATAATCCACCATCGACGGTTTCTTATCCTTCTCGGAATCCTTTGCCGATTGAGAATTTTCCTTTGTGGTCGATGAACTCGATTGTGAAGTTTGTGTTTGTTGGCTGGAATCAGCAGATGACTTTGCGTTGTTCGATCCGGATTCAGCAAAACACGAAACACTTAAACTCATTGCGATAGCCAAAAATATTTTTATCAGCATAATTCCCTCGTTTATAAAGAAGTTTGATTACCCTTTTAATTGCAGGAGCAGGCACGATATCATGATAAATGTAAAAAAAATGTCAAGAAAAATTACGTATTTTGTGAAAAATATGTGAATTAAAACAAATGTTAGCAGTAATGTTATTACAATTTAGATTAAGAATTCCGCCGCGATTGGAGCGCAACCGGATTGATGAGCGAAGGAGGCTGAAGATAAAAATCTGACGATAACTTTTTCTTTAATGATAAAAAACCGTTAACAACGCATAGCTTTCTTTTCAAGATATTCAATGGTCAATCCGGCAATTTTAGGCACGCCAAGATAAGCCGGATAAGCCTCAACCCGGCCGGTGCAGTGATATCCCCTGCGCTGATAAAATCCAATTAATTCAGTACGTTGTGATATCACGAACATGACAAATTGATGTATATTCATGACGGTGCTGGCAAAGGTTTCCGCTTGTTCGAGCATGTATTTTCCGAGTCCCTGCCCTTGCAGATCAGGATGAACTGAAAAAAAACCGATGTATGCGTATTCCTTTTCTGGAGCGACATAAATGCACGACGCTAGCATGGAAGGCAGGTTAACAACGAAAAAATGCGTACTGGAATTTTGCATGGCGGCTTCAATTTCCTGCCGGTTAGTTCTATCGCCGTGAATAATTGCCGCTTCCGTGGTCCAACCGGCGTTTCCGCGATACGTCAAGTTGATCAGATCGCTGATTGCCTGCGCTTGATTGACATTGGCTTTTTCAAAACGAAAAGCGGAGAAATCCATTCGTTGTCAGTAAATTTTACGGAGATGCGCCGCCGGATTCTAGCCGAGACCTAATACCGGGCTTTTTGTGATTGCAACCAGCACAATGTAAATGAATACACACTGCGCCGCCGCCCAGGCGATGATTTTTGTCCGCCGGGTTTTGCCGAAGCGCATCGCCACCATACCCAGAGCGATATACAACAGTAAACCAGCAACCTTGGCGGTTAACCAGGAATCCTGCAGCGGATTCTGCTGGATGGTCATCGCCAGAAAAACCGCGCTGGTCAGCAGAACGGTATCGATGATATGCGGCAGAATCTTGATCCAACGTTGGCGTAAATTGGTTGAGTCTTGGATCAACCAGACACCACGCAGGAGAAACAGTGAGTAACTGAGTATCACGCTACTGACATGAATCATTTTCAACAATGCGTAACTCACATTCAACTCCCGGCTATCAGCCAGCCATGACTACCCGCCACGGCGCCGGCGATGGTAATTAAACTGAGTATCAATAAGAACAAATGTTTGCGCTGAATTCTGGCAAATGTTTCCGGTGTAACGTCTTGCTGCACCGGGGCCGCGCCTTGCCTGCGACGTCCGCGCGGCTCCATGACGAATAACATCACGCTAAACAGCAGCCAGATCGCTACCATCATGTGCATCCACCAGTATTGCCACTGCATGAAACGTTGCCAAGCATCGAGCACATAAACCATGTAGAAACCGCTCAATCCAACGATCAATGTGGAAAAACGCGCTTGCGCGGCAAACCGCTGCCGGAAACGGGAAAAAAATGCCATTGCATCCGTGGGCGACTGCATGCGCGCCAAAGTTGGCAACAACACAAACGTCACCATTGCAACCCCGCCTATCCAAAGCACGATGCCCAGTACGTGCAAAACTCGGGCTAAAACTAAATCATCCATTCGATTTTTCTTACCGCTTAAAAACAAACTTGGAAATCATAGTCAATACTCAGTCGTGTATTACGCATGCACTTTATGTGCGGCGTTTCGTAACACACACAGATCGCGTTAATTCGTCACAATCATTCAGCCGGGAATCGGTCATTCAGTCTCCGAGGCCCAAATTTCGGCTTCCTCGTAATCGTGAAAAGTTGTTACATTGGCGTGAATGAATAAATTAAAAACCCATGCGCCCCACGTTTGCCATTCATCGTCGGTCACAACCGCCACCCGGTTGAATTCACTGCCGTGATCGCGCATGAATTTAACTTCTTCCCAGGCTACATCAACGGTGTAATCCAGCATGTCGCGCCAATCAAACAGAAGATTGGTTTTACCGTCAGAATGGGATTGATACAGCACTTGTTGTTCAAATTCATTGTAGTCGGCTAATGTAAACTCCCCAATAACCGCAACAATTATGAGATTGTCTTTCTTTTGAATAGTTATCATGACTCCCTCCTCAACAAATAATTAGCTCATCATAGGGAATTAAACAGGATGGTGCAAATTTTGCCGCTCCCCGCATCAAAGCAAAATCACTTTGGCGCCACAGCGGGAGCTTGTTTAATACTTAGAATGCCGCTTAATGTACCACCCAGAACAATCAATCCCATCCCAAGCCAGGCCACGGGAGGCAATACTTCATTCCACAACAGAATCCCCCAAAGACTGGCAAATAATACCGTGCTATAGCCCAATGAAGTCACAACCATCGTCGCACCTTGATGATAGGCACGCGTCATCGCCAGTTGCGCCAATGTTGCCGTCACACCGGTGCCCAGCAGCAGCAATAAACCATCCCAGTTAACCGGACTGAATGCCGTAAACAGTAGCCACACCCCGGTTCCTAATGTGCTAATTAATGTGAAATAAAATACCACTTGCCATTCAGACTCGCCCAATTCACCGAGTTGTTTGACATTGATATAGGCGATTGCAGCAAAAAAACCCGAAGCCATCCCCAGCAAACCGGCAACCCAATGATCCTCGGGCAACGAAGGGCGCAGCAACAGAACTACGCCAATAAAACCGACCAGAACTGTGCAGACTAACGGCCAACGAATATGTTCTTTCAAAATCAACGTGGAAAACAATGCCAAGAAAAGCGGCCAGGTATAATTCAGTGAAATAGCGGTCGCCAAGGGTAATTGCGTTATACAGTAAAAAAACATCAATAAACTGATCAAGCCGGATATTCCGCGCCAGCAGTGAACCCGCCAATGCGGCGTTGTCACCGGAAGGCGATAATAGCGGATGACCAGGTAAGTCATCCAGACGCCAAACAGCGAACGGTAAAACACCAATTCCGTACTGGAAAAATACGCCGCACCGAGTTTAACCAATACGCCCATGCAGGCAAACAAAAAGCCTGCAACTAGCATCCACAATGAACGCACTTGTCGGTTATCCTAAAAAATACAGCAATTGCGGTTATTGAATCAGCGGATATGCGGTCCGATTTCTCGTTGCAGGAATTGATGGAAGTGCTTCATTCCTTCTTCCATGGGAATTTGATAAGGCCCTATTTCATTCAAACCTTGTTCAAATAAAGCACGCCGCCCAGCGGTCATCAGCTTGCAGATCTCATCATCTTCGAGCGCGGTTTCTTTGTATGCGGCTTGTTCGGCTTCCACGAAATCACGTTCAAATAGCGCAATCTCTTCCGGATAGTAAAATTCAACCACATTCATACAGCTCTCCACCCCAGTTGGCAGAATCGTGCTGATAACCAGCGTATGCGGATACCACTCGAGCATGATATTGGGATAATACAACAACCAGATCGATCCATGCGGCGGCATTTTCCCTTCCGATTGCTGTAACACTTGTTCGTGCCATTTGGCATACACCGTACTGCCCGGTTTTTGCAAACACCCACTATCGATTGCCACAGTCTGCACGCTATACCAATCGCCAAACTCCCAATCGAGTTTTCCAGTATCGACAAAATGGCTTAATCCCGGGTGAAATGGATCGACGTGATAATCTTCCAAATACACTTCGATAAATGTTTTCCAATTACAGTGATAGTGATCAATCTGCACGCGATCAAAGACATAGCCGGAAAAATCAAAATCCTGCAACACACTCAGATTGCCCATATCGCGCGAAACATTACGTTCACCGTTAAACAACAAACCATTCCAACTTTGCAAGGCGGTCTTGCTCAGATTCAGGCAAGGATTCTGCTCAAAATGCGGCGCGCCCAGCAATCTGCCATTCAATGCATAGGTCCAGCGATGTACCGGACACACGATGCTTTTGGTATTACTTTTACCCGTTAATAAAATCGCTTGACGGTGACGGCAAACATTCGATAACAATTCAATGCCTTGTTCGTTATGCACCAACACTTTGGCATTATTCATCCATTCCGGTACATAATAATCGCCTACATTGGGGACCATTACTTCATGACCTACGTAACCCGGTCCGCGATCAAACAAAATACGTTTCTCGAGCTCAAGAATCTTGGGATCCAAGTACCAGTTGACGGGAAGCTGCACTGACATGTCCGCCAGTTGCGAAATCTCAGCCATGTTAGACATAGAAATACCTTATATCCCCCAGAAAAAATAGCGGCGAAAATACACGAAAAGACAAAAATTTAAAACCTATTTAAGCAAGTCAGGAACGAAAAACCGAATGCATGGCTATAATAGCAATCTTGATAGTAAAATATCAGCATCCATCGATACGTTACGCGGACAAAAAAAGTAAATTGTACAAGATTGAATTATTTAATTAATCAAAAAGAGAGCATCTTAATGAAATCTAAACAGCAATTAAGAAAAAAATCATGGATACCCGTATTATCCACAGTATTTGTTGTTGGTCTAGCTGCCTGCGACAACGACGGTGAAAAAGCACTTGATACCTCATCCTCTTCGTCATCATCGTCAGCAACGGCTGTCAAAAGAACCATGCCGACAGGCCCTGCAACCGGTATTTTAGTTGACTCCCCCGTATCCGGTGTAACGTTCGCGGCAACTTCTGGTAAATCTGGCACCACCGACGAGAAAGGTAGTTTTAATTTCAATCATGGTGACAAAATCGAATTCAAACTGGGCGGTTTGACATTGGGTAATATTCCCGGTTCACAGATTGTGACACCGATTGAATTGGCCGGTGACAACGCTAATAAATTACAAAATCTGCTGGTTTTACTGCAATCATTAGATTCCGATAGCGATCTTTCCAACGGTATTTCCATTTCGCGCGAAACGGCTAACGCTGTTAAAGGATCGATTAATCTGGATAGCAGTCCGGAAACATTCGCTGATTCCGCCGGGTTAAAAGATATTATGGAAGCCAGCGGTATTTCGGGTGAAGTGAAAACACCCGAAGCCGCACGCACGCACTTTCTTTCCCAGGGTGTCGCACTACTCAGCGCGCAAGTCTGGGTCAGTTATACCAACCAAACTGCCAGTGTGTTGCGGGTGGCTGCCGATAGCAGCGGAGAATACTTGCAAGGCGACGCAAGACCGGACGATTCCTGTGATGAAAACCGGGTGTGCGGCGGGAAAACCGTGTTCCAGGCTGGTGTTGAATATGGCGTAGCCAAAGCGGCTGATTTTGACAACCGCGGCTTCAAGCTAGTGAGTACCCCCAGCGTGGATACCAATCTGAAAGCCGGTTTCTCCAACCCAGGTCCGACGCGGCGAGTACGCACCGATGGTTCCGAATTGATTAATTCGGATATTGTCGCGGTGCAAAGAGCACGCGAACAAGGCAGTGTATTCGGTGAACTTTTCCATATTGCCAAACCGATACAGTTAAGCGACGAAAATGAAGTTGCGGAAAAAGAAGTCAAAGAATCCCGTTACGCAAAAATTGATAATGATGCAAACGGTATTGTCGGCGCATGGGCATATGACAGTGAAGCGATCAAAACACAGACTTTGGTTTTCTTCCCCAATGGCAAATATATGATGATCGATCCGACGGGCGCAACACAGCGTGAAGATCAAGTAAAATGCGCAAAACCCGGTATCGAATTTTCTTCTTATACCTATAACAAGGGCGGGAATAATTTCAGTTTATCCAGCTTCACCTATAACACCAATGGTTGCGCCGGTTTCTCCGATGTAGAAGGCAGCATCGGCTTCACCCTCAGTTCGGATGGCAATACCGCCAAACTGGACAAACCCGGTGAACCATCGGTCACACTGTACCGTGTTTCTAAATAACCAGTTGTCTGCATCTTAAACGCACAATACTCACCGGAACTTGCTCCATGCCCGGTGAGTCGTGCTTCACCTTTGTTATAAATTCGGCTGCTCATGCCCATCATCCGTGTCGCACTGAATGTTCCAGTCGACACACTGTTTGATTATCAGGCAGAAGACGCCAGTCAACACGATATCGGGCTGCGCGCCTGTGTGCCTTTCGGCAAAAAACAAGTCACCGGCATTATCCTCGCGGTTAGCGATGAAACGCAGATTCCCGTTGAGAAACTAAAATCCGCGTATTGCATCTTCAGGGAAATAAAGCCTCTACCCGCTGCATTGCTGGATTTATTTCATTTTTGCAGCCAGTATTATCATCACCCGCTGGGTATGGTGATCATGAATGGCCTGCCCGTTAAGCTGCGTAATAACAAACCGGTTAGCTTAAAAAGAAAACCGCATCAGTATCAATACAGCCTGACTTCAGCCGGTAAAAATGTTGAGTTAACGCAAATTCCTGCACGTAACCGGGTAGCGCGCCGCCTGCTCAATGAATTTCAGCAAGCTGTCACGCTGACCAACCCGCAAATCAAGCACATTTCACCCCGTGCGGAAAAATTGCTGCAAGATTGGATTCAGCTCGGCTGGATCACGTCAGAACTCTGTTCAGCCTCAACGGCGGCGCGAGTTGCAAAGACTCCCGTATTGACTGCCGAACAAGAAATCGCGGTAAATGCCATCACTGCCGGTGGTAAGCAATTCAATACTTGGTTGCTGCATGGTGTAACCGGCAGCGGCAAAACCGAGGTGTATCTCAGAATTATCGAATCCGTGCTAGCACAAGGCCGGCAAGCACTAGTGCTGATTCCAGAAATCAGCCTGACACCCCAATTGGAAGGTGTTTTTCGCGGTCGTTTTTCTAACGTACCCTTGGTCAGTCTGCATAGCGGTCTCAACGATACCGAGCGACTAACTGGTTGGCTGCAAGCCGAGAGCGGTGAAGCCAAAATTATCCTGGGCACACGCTTGGCTGTGTTCACACCGCTATCCGATCTTGGTGTGATTATCGTCGATGAAGAACAGGATAGCTCATTCAAACAGCAGGATGGGTTGCGCTATTCCGCGCGCGATCTGGCGATTTTCCGTGCCAGGCAAAACGCTATCCCGGTGATACTGGGCTCGGCTACGCCGTCATTGGAAAGTTATTACAATGCACTCACAAACCGTTACCGGCACATACGCCTACTTTCCCGCGCGGTGCAAAATGCTACCCTGCCCTTGATTCAATGCATTGATACACGTATCCACAAAAACCAGGAAGGTTTATCCGATCCACTGATCCAAGCACTCAATCAGTGTCTACAGGAAAAACATCAAAGCCTCATTTTTATCAACCGGCGCGGCTATGCACCCGTGTTGCTGTGCAAGTCCTGCGGCTGGACAGCTCCCTGCCAGCGATGTTCCAGCCGCTTGGTTGTGCACCTGCGCGATAAAAAGCTACGCTGCCACCACTGTGGTCATCAGGAACAGTTTCCACGCGCTTGCCCTCAGTGCGGCAATCAGGATATCGCCCCTTTCGGGCAAGGCACGCAACGCGTGGAAGAAACATTGACCGCACATTTTCCGGCGGCGCGGATTTTGCGTATCGATCGCGACAGCACGCGCCGCAAACATGCGTGGCAAGAAATTCTGCATGCCGTTCATACGCACCAGGTAGATATTCTAATCGGCACACAATTGTTGTCCAAGGGCCATGATTTCCCCAATCTATCCTTAGTGGGTATTCTGAATGCTGATGGTGCGCTCTATAGCACCGATTTTCGTGCCAGTGAACGATTATTTGCGCAACTGATGCAGGTCGCCGGGCGTGCCGGGCGCGCCAATGTGGCCGGACACGTATTGATTCAAACCGAGTTTCCGGATCACCCGTTGTACCAAGCGTTACAACGGCACGATTACGATGCGCTGGCACAGACTCTGCTGGCAGAAAGAAAAATAGCCGGATTCCCGCCTTATGTTTATCAAGCCCTATTGCGAGCGGAAGCGCATCATATAAAAACCGTGCTGGATTTTCTTGCCCAAGCGGCACAGCTCGCCCGCCCGCCGCAAGCAGTTGAATTATTCGACCCGGTACCGGCGCACATGTCACGGTTGAAAGGCTTGGAACGTGCGCACTTACTGGTACAATCTTCCTCACGCAAACATTTGCACACTTTTCTGACCGGTTGGTATGCAAAAATTACCACATTGCCCAGCCAAAAAGTGCGCTGGGTACTGGATGTCGACCCGTTGGAGTTTTGATCTGTATCAGCGCCTATTCTTTGCAGTCAGTCAAAATGTAAAATTGCACCGAGAATAATAAGAGGAGTATCCCAATGATCGACAAACACGATTTACACCATGAATTCCCGGAATATTATGACCGCATTCATGAATTAAAAACCAATAACACTCACTTCGCGCGCCTGTTTGAGGAATATCACGATCTCAACCGTGAAATCCTGAGAATCGAAGAAGGCGTTGAGAATACTACCGATGAATACTTGGAGGAATTGAAAAAGAAGCGATTGCTATATAAAGATAAGCTTTATGGAATGATTGCCAATCCCTGAGAATCGTCCGGTAACATGGCATCTTCAATCCATGCAATACCACGAACAGTAACCATAAGAGCGCAACCCATGAAAGCAATCTATTTCAATACCGGTGGAACAACAGATGTTCTGCAGCATGGTGAGGTAGAATCCCTCAGCCAGTGTGGTGACAAGCAAGTCTTGATCCGTATTAAAGCAGCGGGCATCAATCCGATCGATTGTAAAATCCGCACGGCGCCGCAGCGTTTCCCGGTGACTTTTCCGGTCATTCCAGGCTGCGACGGCGCCGGTATCGTTGAAAGTGTAGGCACACAGGTAAAAAATTTCCAACCCGGCGACGAAGTGTATTTTTCTCAACCTGGCTTCAACAATCGTCAGGGCACGTATGCCGAGTATGTGCTGGTTGATGCCAGCCTGCTGGCTTTGAAGCCGCGCTCATTGTCATTTGAACAAGCTGCTGCGGCACCGCTGGTTTTTATCACCGCATGGGAAGCATTGCATGATCGGGCACGTCTTACCAAGGGTCAAACGGTCTTAATTCATGCAGGCGCCGGTGGTGTCGGTCATGCCGCTATCCAATTGGCAAAACTGGCCGGTGCCAAAGTCATCACGACAGTCAGCAGCGAGGAAAAAGCACATTTTGTACAACAGCTCGGTGCCGATTACATCATCAACTACCGGACACACAATGTAACAGCGGAAGTGTTGCAATGGACTGACGGTAATGGCGTGGATATCGCGTTTGATACAGTCGGACCGGAGGTACTGCAAAGCTGTTTTGGCTGCGTAAAGCCCTACGGCGATGTGGTCACCATTCTGCAACCTTCACCGGAAACCGATTGGAGCGAAGCACGAAAACGCAATGTGCGATTCAGTCTGGAATTGATGCTGTCACCGGTTTTACTGGAACTGGAAGAGGCAAAACGCTATCAGGGTGAGATACTGCGGCAGTGTGCCGCATTATTTGATGAAAATAAGCTGACTGTAAAAATTGCCCGTACTTTTGCACTAGCCGATGCCGCCGCAGCACAGCAGTATCTTGAACAAAATCAGCCCGCTGGAAAGATTATCTTGGCGTTGTGAACTTTCGTTTAACCCGATACCGCCAACAGAACCGGCGGTATCGGGTTTTATTCAACAAACACACACTTGGAAAATGGATAGCGCCAAAGTTACTGTCGTACAAGCGTAGGAATGCGATGCCGCTTAAAACAACCCCATATATAACCACCGATGGCTGAAATCATCATTGATTTTAATATTTGAATCACTGTAATCACCGGAGTAATCAAGCTGTATGTGTGGAAAATCGCAAAGCGAAAGCGCGCGTGCCATGCTATGCAGAGTAAAACTATAGCTACTCATTCCTTCCTGCCCGCTATTGCTCGCGCATCCTTGACTTGCATCCGTGCCATTCTTCAAGCAGCTGATTGCTTTTTCGCCGACGCGGATATCATTGGAAACAGTAGCAACTCGTAATGTGTTAAGAATACTCTCATCCACGATATCAAAGTATACGCCATGCAGATTCCCCATAGTACCACCGGCTTGTTTAACTTTGAACAATAGCGCCCCGCCAGCTACTTCTTCAACTGTCACCCATGCTATAGTTTTTGCTTGATTGGCTGCGGTACCGTTAACCAGAAAAGATATTGTCGCCATGATTGCTCCCTGAATTAAATTTGTAATTACTGCCTTATTAACTTAATCGTGTTTCGTGAACTCAGGCGTAACTTTAAATCGAGAAAGCAATCCAATTGTGAAGCGAATGTAAACTCTTTGTTAAATGTCAGTCAAAATTGTTCAAACTGACACCAGCACATTACCAATATCATGACTAAGTATTGATTAATAATAAATTAAGCGGTTTTCTATTCGGAGAAGAATTCCCGCGCTTTGTCCATCCACGACTTAGCACGCGGACTATGGCGAGGGCCATCTTTCAAGCTGATTGCCTCCAATTCTTCCAACAGTTCTTTCTGCCGCGCCGTCAGTTTGACCGGAGTTTCCACAACCACATGGCAAAGTAAATCGCCTTTTTCATGACTGCGCACACCTTTGATTCCTTTGCTGCGCAAGCGGAAGATCTTGCCGGTTTGGGTTTCAGCGGGCACTTTGATTTTGGCATGGCCTTCCAGTGTCGGCACTTCAATTTCGCCACCCAGTGCGGCCACGGTAAAACTGATTGGAATTTCACAGTGCAAATTATCGCCATCTCGGCGGAAAACGGAATGCGCCGATAAGTGAATCACAACATACAAATCGCCTGGGGGACCGCCGTTTAAGCCAGCTTCACCCTCACCGGAAATACGAATGCGATCGCCATCGTCCACACCTTCCGGAATTTTTACGTTCAGTGTCTTTTGCTGCTTGATGCGCCCTACGCCATGACAGCTTGCGCAGGCGTGAGTAATAATTTTGCCGTTGCCTTGACACTTGGGACAGGTTTGTTGGATAGAGAAAAATCCTTGCTGCATTCTGACTTGCCCGTGGCCGTTACAAGTCGGGCAGGTTTTCGGCGAGCTACCCGGTTTCGAACCGCTGCCGTGACATGCATCGCATTCTTCCAAAGTGGGAATGCGGATTTTAGTTTCGGTTCCATGCGCCGCCTGTTCCAGGGAAATTTCCAAGTTGTAGCGTAAATCAGAACCGCGATGCACATTGGAACGTCCGCCGCGTCCGCCAAAAATATCGCCGAAAATATCGCTAAACGCATCGCTGAAGCCCTGTGCGCCCGCGCCTCCGCCTGCATTTGCATCAACGCCGGCATGTCCGAATTGATCGTATGAAGCCCGCTTATTCGCATCCGTCAGTACTTCATAAGCCTCTTTGGCTTCTTTGAACATCTCCTCCGATTTCACATCGCCTGCGTTGCGATCGGGGTGATACTTCATCGCCAATTTACGATAGGCTTTTTTGATTGTCGCTTCATCGGCATCGCGGCTGACACCGAGCACATGATAATAATCTCGCTTACTCATCTTGACTTCCTGCTCGCGTGATAAGGATATATTGTTCTGATTGTTGAAATTTACACTTTATGCAAACACTAAAACGCAGAGCTCACACAAGCATTTACTGCGCTGCCGTGTGCGTCTCTGCGTTCGATTGTTTTAACAACAATTACTTTTTGTTTTTCACTTCCTCAAATTCCGCATCAACCACCTCGCCTTCCACCGGCTTCTCGCCTCGGCCGGATGATGATGAAGATCCGGCTTCAGGTTGCGCTTCTCCGCCGCCTTGTTGATCTTTCTGTTGATACATCTTTTCAGCCAGTTTATGCGCCGCTTCGGTCAACGCCTGTGTTTTGGCATCGATCTCGTCCTTATTGTCGGCTTTCAACACGTCTTCGGCATCTTTTAGTGCAGCTTCGATCTTAGCTTTTTCATCACTGCTCAATTGATCGCCGTGTTCTTTCAACGATTTCTTCACTGAATGAATCATCGCATCGCATTGATTACGGCTGGAAATCAGTTCCAGTGCCTTATGATCTTCCTCGGCGTGCGCTTCGGCATCTTTGACCATACGGTCAATTTCATCATCCGATAACCCGGAGCTTGCCTGGATCTTGATTTTGTTTTCCTTGCCGGTCGCCTTGTCTTTAGCGGATACGTGCAAAATACCATTGGCATCAATGTCGAACGTCACTTCGATTTGTGGCAAACCACGCGGTGACGGTGGAATATCGCTCAAGTTAAATTGCCCCAGGCTTTTGTTTCCTGATGCCATCTCACGCTCGCCTTGCAGCACGTGGATCGTCACTGCGGTCTGGTTATCGTCCGCGGTGGAGAATACTTGCTGCGCCTTGGTCGGAATCGTGGTATTTTTTTGGATCAGTTTGGTCATTACACCGCCCAGCGTTTCGATACCCAGTGACAATGGTGTCACATCCAGCAACAGGACATCCTTCACATCGCCTTTCAGAACGCCGCCTTGAATGGCCGCACCAACCGCTACCGCTTCGTCCGGATTAACATCTTTACGTGGTTCTTTACCGAAAATTTCTCTTACCTTATCTTGCACTTTCGGCATGCGGGTTTGTCCGCCCACCAGAATGACGTCGTCGATGTCCGATGCGGATAAACCGGCATCTTTGATCGCCGTGCGGCAAGGTCCGGCGGTACGTTCGATCAAATCTTCCACTAGACTTTCCAGTTTCGCGCGGGTTATTTTGACCGCCAAATGTTTCGGTCCAGAAGCGTCCGCCGTGATATACGGCAAATTCACTTCGGTCTGCTGGCTGGAAGACAACTCGATTTTGGTTTTTTCCGCCGCATCTTTCAGGCGTTGCAGCGCCAACATATCTTTTTTCAGATCAATACCGGTTTCTTTCTTGAATTCATCCACCAGATACTCGATCACGCGCGAGTCAAAATCCTCACCACCGAGGAACGTATCGCCGTTGGTCGCCAGTACTTCAAATTGATGCTCGCCTTCAATTTCGGCAATCTCTATGATGGAAATATCGAACGTACCGCCACCCAAGTCGTATACCGCGATTTTCCGGTCGCCTTCTTTTTTATCCAGACCGAAAGCCAGCGCAGCGGCGGTCGGTTCATTGATAATCCGTTTGACTTCGAGACCAGCAATCCGTCCGGCATCTTTGGTTGCCTGACGTTGTGAATCATTGAAATAAGCCGGTACCGTGATGACTGCTTCGGTAACAGTCTCACCCAAATAATCCTCGGCGGTTTTTTTCATTTTCATCAGCACTTGCGCGGAGACTTCGGGCGGCGCGATTTTCTTGCCGCGCACTTCCACCCACGCATCATTGTTATCCGCTTTAACAATACTATACGGAACCATCTTGATATCGCGCTGCACCATATCTTCGTTAAAACGCCGTCCGATCAACCGTTTGACTGCAAACAGTGTGTTTCTAGGATTCGTGATTGCTTGACGCTTGGCGGAGGCACCCACCAGAACTTCATTTTCTTCCGTATAGGCCACGATGGAAGGAGTTGTTCGCGTACCTTCCGAATTCTCTATGACTTTGGGCTTGCCGTTTTCCATGACGGCTACACAAGAGTTCGTGGTACCCAGGTCGATACCGATGATTTTTGCCATGTTTAGATCCTTTTAAAGATTAATTCTGTCTGTCGATGGGTATAAAAATGGAGATACTTGTAAAAAATTCAAGAGTCTTTTGTTTTTGAAACGGATACAAGCGCCGGACGAATAATGCGCTCATGCAGCTTGTAGCCTTTTTGCATGACTTGAACCACGGTATTCGGCGGTAGTTCGGAATCAATCATGCACATGGCTTGATGTTGATGCGGATCGAATTTCTCGCCTTTGGGATCAATCGCCTTGATATTGAATTTATCGAAAACGTTGATGAGTTGTTTTTGTGTAAGCTCCATGCCGCTCTTGAAATTTTCAATAGTCGCGTTCTCAACCGCCAATGCGGCGTCCAAACTGTCCATTACCGTCAGCAATTGCGCCGAGAAATTCTCAATCGCAAATTTATGCGCATTGGAAACGTCGGTTTGCGCGCGTTTGCGGATATTTTCCGTTTCCGCCTTGGCGCGGATCCAGGCATCGTGATGCTCGGCCGCTTTGATTTCCGCTTCTTTCAGTAAATGTTCCAAATCGGGTTGCGCGTTAGTGATTTCCCCGGTTTGAATGGTTGCATCGTTAGTCGCTCCGGGGATTTTGATTTCTTCCTGGGAATCAGCCATATCTTTTGGACTCGCTTCTGTATTGTGTGAATTTTCTGGACTTTGCATCGTAGCTCCTCATAACTGTGAGGGCGATATTGGGACAGCTCTGCCAAATTTCAAGCCGGAAATGAAAATTTATCTGAGAATACGTAGAGAAATGATTAATTAGTGTAACCAGATCAGTATGTTGCTCATAGACATAATTTTCAGTTTTTGATTCTTACGGCCAGATCGCGTGCTTTGCCAATATAGTTCCGCGGCGTCATCGCTAATAAACGACCCTTTTCTGCCTCCGGAATGCTTAAACCGGAGATAAATTGATGCAACGCTGCCTGGGTAATTCCGCCTTTGCCGCGCGTTAGTGCTTTTAGCTGTTCATAAGGATTGGCAACGCCATAGCGCCGCATCACGGTTTGAATCGGCTCCGCCAGAATCTCCCAGGCATTATCCAGGTCGGCGGCCAGCTGCGCTATATTCACGTCCAGTTTGTTAAGCCCTTTAAGGCACGAGTCATAAGCCAGCAGCGTGTGACCTAACGCGACACCCATATTGCGCAGCACGGTGGAGTCGGTTAAATCGCGCTGCCAGCGGGATACGGGTAATTTTTCGCTCAAATGCCGCAACAAAGCATTGGCAATTCCCAAATTGCCTTCCGAGTTTTCAAAATCAATCGGATTGACTTTATGCGGCATCGTAGAAGAACCGACTTCATCCGCTTTGGTTTTTTGCTTGAAATAGCCGAGCGAAATATAGCCCCAGATATCGCGGTTCAAATCCAGTAAAACGGTATTAATCCGGGCATAGGCGTCGAACAATTCCGCCATAGTATCGTGCGGCTCAATCTGAGTCGTGTAAGGATTGAATTCCAGTCCCAATTTCTCGACAAACGATTGCGCGAATTTTTCCCAATCCAGATCAGGGTAAGCGGATAAATGCGCGTTGTAATTACCTACTGCACCATTGATTTTCCCCAGTATGGCGACAGTCGCGAGTCTTTCCCTGCCGCGCTGCAAGCGGTACACGGTATTGGCGATCTCCTTGCCCAAGGTCGTCGGTGTTGCCGGTTGCCCGTGCGTGCGCGCCAGCATCGCGACATCCGCCAATTGATGCGCCAATTCGATCAAGCGCGCAATAATTCTGTCGAGCGCGGGTAACATGACTTTTTCCAGACTCATCTTCAACATCAAGCCGTGCGACAGATTATTGATATCTTCAGAGGTGCAGGCGAAATGAATAAATTCGGCCACTTTGACCACTTCCGCATTACCGGCGAGTTTTTGCTTTAACCAATATTCCACCGCTTTGACGTCATGGTTGGTTGTCGTTTCAATGGCTTTAACCGCTGCCGCGTCTTCGACCGAAAAATTGGCAGCCAAATCGTCCAATTGCGCGTGAGTTGCTGCGGAAAAAGCTGGTACTTCAGCAATCTCAGGGTCATCGCTCAATGCTCTAAGCCACGCAACCTCAACTTGCACACGGAAACGAATCAGCGCGAATTCACTGAAATAAAATCGTAATGGCTCAACTTTGCTGTGATAACGACCATCCAGGGGAGACAAGGCGGTAATAACGGTGGAATTCATGATATTGGCAATTTTTCAGAAGGCCGGATTTTACCATGCCTGATGTGTGCTCAAAGCGGTTAATTTTCCCAGCGGTATCTCAATAATTTCTATCGCAATACCGCACCGTTATTGGGGTGCGGCAATTTGCCGCAGCGACAATTTGCCGCATTGTTTTATCAGAATTTTCCCATAAACTATAAAAACGTAATTTATTGAGACAGATACCAGACAAAGCCACGCTTGCCGCAAGACAGGCACGGAAAGCCAGCGGATCTCATTTGAATCTCAACATTGTGAGATGGCCGGGTTGCCTCCCGTGAGTATGGGGAGTAGCTGAAACAGACAGTGTGACATTACACACAGGTTTCAGATCATCGCTCAAAAAGAAGCGCCGCACAGTTGTTGTTTCTTCTCAATTCTACAGACAACCGGCAGCGCCGCATAACCTTTAAATAGTATCGTTTTGGAGAAAAGAAATGCAATTAAAATCATATCATAAGAAAACAAGCACACTAGCTTCAGCCGTCATCATTTCACTTGCGGCGTTGGCAAGCAGCAATGTCTACGCAGCCGATGCCGTATCACCAAAGGACTGGGTTGGCAGCGATAATGTCGTGAGTCTGGGTGAAACCATTACAGCCAATGAAAGCGGCTTGAAAAGCGCATATACAGGCAATCCGAATCTGAATTTCTCTGCTTGGGCGCATACCGGAGATTGGTTTGTTTTTCAAAATACCAATTTGGCAGATGTTAGCGTAACCGTTTCCGGAGCTGCTGGATTCGCTCCCGGTCTGACCGTGTGGGCAACTGGCGCGGCGAAATTTGACGGCGGTACCGAAGGCTTTGGCTCAGAAATCAGCGCCGCAGGATTTGGCACGCCACACTCACTAAACGCTACCGGTGCAATGGGCGATGCAGGCACGCTGTGGATGGCCAACGATCAAGGCGGTAACGTTATCGAAACCCTTGGATATGCAGTATCAGGTCCGGCAGCATTCACTGCGGCCGACACAGGTTGGGGCGAAACCATTTTTACCGGCGCACATGATGTTAGCGTAACCAACACATTTGAAAATGGTGTAACCGGTAGCACTGGTGCAAACGTAGCAACACTAACATTCAATGACTTAGCCTCAGGCTGGTACGCTGTATATGTCGGCGGCACCAACCATGCCTCAGCAGGTGGCGCGTTTGAATTGACGGTTAGCGCAGTGCCGGAAGCAGAAACCTGGGCGATGTTACTCGCAGGTCTGGGTTTGGTTGGCTGGCGTTTGAGAAGATCACCAACAGATTCATGCGAAGCCGCAGCTTAATCACCGCATGACGTATCAATAAGCAGTTACGGGGGGGTTTTACAGAATCCTCCGTTCTTACCAAAAAAATCAATCAGGTCATAACTAATAAATTTCACGCAGCTTAAGCGCAGCTCGTGATGAACACAAATTGTGAGCGCCTCAAACATGTAAATCGTTCTGATGTTCTATAACACACCATAGCGCACATACTAAATTGCAGAGCGCATGAGGAGTAATATCATGATAATCAATATAAAAAACACCATTATTACCTTAGTCCGGATAGCTTGCCTTACTATTTGCATCGTTTCAGTGTCGCGAGCTGACGGATTTGGGCCTATTCCCATGTCTCTGAAAGGCGCGCCGGTTCCCGAAGTTCCCGGCTTACTGGATGGCCCTGATCCGATCATTATCAACAAGAACAAAGCAATCGCATTGGGCAAAGCTTTATTTTGGGATGTCAATGTGGGAAGCGACGGTATCTCTTGTGCCACCTGCCATTATCATGCGGGCGCGGACCGCCGCACAAAGAATCAGATTGCACCAGCCGGTAGAAACAGCACACTACCCAAGGAATTCTCGCTGGCAAGCGACGGAACGCCTCGCGGACCGAATAGCAAACTGAAAAAAACCGATTTTCCTTTTTTTCAAACCAGCGATCCGATGAGCCCTACCGGTGAGCCTATTTATATTAATAATGACGTGGTATCGTCCTCGGGCACTTTCGGCGGCGACTATCGTGATGTCGAATGGTTTCAAGAAAAAAACGATGAATGCGAACGCAACACCGATCCGGTATTCCATGCCGGTGCAAAAGGCACACGCAAGGTTGAACCGCGTAATACACCGACCGTCATCAATTCAGTTTTCAATTTTCGCAATTTTTGGGACGGTCGCGCCAACAACATTTTCAACGGCAGCAGTCCCTGGGGGGATCGCGATCCGGATGCCGGTGTCTGGGTGAAAAACAGCGACGGCACAGTCACCAAACAACGGTTAAGACTAATCAATTCCTCGCTTGCATCTCAAGCCGTCGCTCCCCCGCTGGATAACTTCGAAATGGGTTGTCATGGCCGCACTTTCGCCGATCTGGGCCGTAAATTATTAAACCGTAAATCGCTGGAACATCAACGCGTTCACTGGAACGACAGCGTTCTCGGTCCATTGGCACACAGCACCAATAATAACTTGCAGAAAGGTTTGAATACGCGTTATTACCGGTTGGTCATGGATTCATTCAATTCCAAGTACTGGAAGCATAACGATGTTGGTCTGTTCGGTTCTCCCTCGCCTGCCTCAGCCACGCACGATCTGCCTTACCGGCAGATAGAAGCCAATTTTGCCATGTTCTTTGCGCTTGCTATTCAAATGTATGAATCGACATTGATTTCCGATGACTCACCTTTTGATCAAAGCGCTGTTGATGAACATGGCATGCCAACTGAACTCAGCGAATCGGCGCTGCGCGGTCTGGATGTTTTTCGTGATTCACATTGCGCACTCTGCCATATTGGCCCAAATTTCACCTCATCCGCTGTCGTAACGAATGGCATTTTGCAAAAAATCAACCCGCATGCATTCGGCAACTCCTCTTTCCGCATCAGCACCACGAATGTTGTGACCTATTTATCGCTGACCGGCGGTATGATGTTTCAGGATACCGGCTTTTCCGGAACCGGCGTCACACCCGTAGAAAACGATATCGGTTTAGGTGGCGTCGATCCCTTTGGAAATCCCTTATCGTTCGCCGATCAATACATGCAGCTTTTGGCCGGCAATAAAGCGGGGATTATCGATCCTTATGTTGCCGATGTGCGCGCATGCGATTTTGATACGGCCATTGCGCTGGATCGCGATAAGCCGCATCCGCTGCTATTCACCCGCGCGGATGGCATACAAAAGCAAACGCAGGATGCTACGGATTGTTTCAACCCGGCAGGCGCATTTGTCCCGACAGTTGACGCAGCTGCCGCGGAATTGAAGAAAGCCAAGAGAAAACGTTTTTTAAGTGCTGCCGCGGGTACATTTAAAATTCCAACATTAAGAAACATAGAACTAACAGGACCTTATATGCATAACGGCGGTATGGCTTCATTGGAAGAAGTGTTGGAATTTTATATCCGGGGCGGTAATTTTGAAGTGCCGCCGAAAGAATTTGGCAAAGTTTTTTCACTGGTTGATTTGCAATTGTCATCGGAAAGCCGTGAAGATTTGCTGAATTTTCTGAAAAGCCTGACAGATGATCGTGTACGCTATGAGAAAGCACCCTTTGACCATCCAGAACTGGCCGTTCCTCACGGTCATGCAGGAAATAATGTACTGATCACGGCCACTCATGCGCTGGGTGATAACCTCGCGGCGGATGAATATTTCACGGTACCTGCGGTAGGCGCTGAAGGACGTGGAGTCAATCCATTGCACTCATTCGAGCGCTATCTGCAATAACATTTGCAGCGTTGTCCGTCCACCGAACAGGCTTGAGAATCCCCATCAAGGTTTTTTCAAGCCTGTTTACCATTCTAGTGCAGCTTAAAAAACTTATCGTGAATGCGCCGTGTAGCCCGCCATACCGCCCAGAGTACAACCGGAATCATCACTCCGGCAGCCAATTCAGGGTGAATCGGCAAACCCGCCGCCTTGCCGGCTTTAGCCAGATACAGCAGTAAACTGACCACATAATACGAAATCGCCGCAATCGACAAACCTTCTACAGTACTTTGCAACCGCAGCTGGAGCTCTTGACCGCGTGTCAGTTTTTCCAGCAATTGCTGATTCTGCGCTTCAGTCAAAATATCGACACGGGTACGCAACAAAGCACTGGCGCGTGAAACGCGCGCGGAAAGATAGCTCATACGCTGCACAGTTGCTTCAACCGTCGCAATCGCCGGAGACAACCGCCGTTGCATGAATTCGCCAATCGTCTGCGTGCCTGGTATCGCTTGCTCCCTAAGTTCGGCGATGCGTTGCGTAACCAGCTTGTTATACGCTTGTGTCGCGGCGAAGCGATACGCGTGTTGAACTGTCGCACGTTCAATCCGTGCGGCTAACGCAATCAGCGTATCGAGCAATTCCTGATCGGACGCCGCTTTATTTTCCAGCCGCGCCGTGATATCCGCCAACTGCTGTTCCGCGCTGGTCAATTCAGGAAACAGTCGTTTGGCAACCGGCAAACCACGCAACGCCATCAAGCGGTAAGTTTCGATTTCGAGCAAACGCTGCGAAACCCGCCCCGCACGTGTTTCGGAAGACCCCGCTGGCATAATCACCAGTATGCGTTCAAAGCCGCTAGGACGCAACATGAAATCCGTAACCGCCAGAGAATGCCGTTCTCTACCGATCAATGAAGCCACCACCGGATTTCCCCCCAACCATTTGCGAGCCTGCAACAGCAATTCTTCGGGTTGGTTCAGATCGCCACAGACCATCGCCAGTTTGACCGCAGCAAACGTGCGGCCAGGTATCTCAGCCAGCCAATCTCGCGGCAACGTCACATAGGAAAGTAATTCCGGATCGGTCGCCCCCAATTGTGCAATTTCGGGCAAATTTTGCACCACGGAATAGCGTGTAAATTCGCTGTGACGCTCCCAGCGCACGGTAAAGCCTTGTAAGCGCAAACGCAGAAAATTACTTTGCAACTGTTCGAGCATCAGTGTTTGCTGACCGGGAAGACGGCGCAAATGCTCGCACTCTTGTTCGCGCGTGATGCCTTCGTTAATGACTACCACATACACTACCAATGCAGGCAAGCGGATACGCTGACTGGGGCGGGCATGCACCTCGTTGTGCAACAAAACACGTTGCGGATCATTATCGGGCAACAAATCGGTTAAACCGGAATCAATACTGGAGTACATGCAGGCAGAATAAGTAAAATTGTTTGAAGGTTTGAATGTACCAAGGATCCCATGTCAGGTCAAAAGCACTGAAAAACTACACTTCATAGTCTACAATGACCGGTAACACCAGCAGATGATATGCGGCTGCATGCATTTTTAGCTGACTTCCATACTCATAAAAACATGACAAATTCCGATCACACACCCTCTTCACCGGCATCGCAACTGCAACACAGAAGCCTTGCCGCCGTATGGCACCCCTGCACGCAAATGAAACAACACGAAACCTATCCGCTCGTTCCGGTCGTACGCGGGAAAGGCGCGTGGTTATACGATGCCGACGGTAATCGCTATTTGGATGCGATCAGTTCCTGGTGGGTTAATTTGTTCGGCCATGCCAATCCGGTCATCAATGCCGCGATCCGCGATCAATTGGAAAAGATCGAGCATGTCATGCTGGCAGGCTTTACCCATGAACCGGTTGTCATGCTATCGGAGCGGCTCAAACGCATTGCCCCCGGTTCTCTCGGACATTGTTTTTATGCCAGCGACGGCGCATCGGCGATTGAGATCGCCTTAAAAATGAGCTTTCACTATTGGCTTTTGTCTGGGCAACCGCAAAAAAACGGTTTTATCAGCTTGCAAAACGATTATCACGGCGAAACGCTTGGTGCGTTATCCGTCACCGATGTAGCCATTTTTCGTGAAACGTATGCGCCACTGCTCAGACCATGCACCCATGTCCCCACACCGGATTGGCGCTACGCGGAAGCGGGCGAACCGGCAGAAGCTTACGCGCTCCGTGCCGCTGCGGCATTGGAACATTATCTAGCGGAACACCATGCACAAACGGCTGCCTTGATTCTTGAACCGCTGGTGCAAGGCGCGGCGGGAATGGGTATGTACCATCCCGTTTATTTGCAACGCGCCCGGGAAATTTGCGACCGCTATCAAGTGCATTTGATCGCCGATGAAATCGCGGTCGGTTTTGGCCGCACCGGAACCCTATTTGCTTGTAACCAGGCAAATATCGCCCCGGATTTTCTATGCTTATCGAAAGGTCTGAGCGGCGGCTACCTGCCGCTCTCCGTGGTGATGACAACCGATAAGGTTTTTCAGGCTTTTTACGACGACAAAACCGCACGCGCTTTTTTGCATTCGCATTCGCACACCGGCAACGCGTTGGCCTGCCGCGCCGCTTTAGCTGCTTTGGATATGATTGAGCAAGACCAGGTTATTACAACAAACACACGCAAGACTGCCTATCTGAATCGCATCGCAGCCCCGTTAGCGGCACATCCCAAAGTCCGGAATTTCCGCAATTGCGGCATGATCTGGGCGTTCGAGGTCGAAACCGATGATCCCGATTTTGCCGCACAATGCTTTGAAGCCGGATTGAAGCAACAATTGGTGTTACGCCCCTTGGGGAAAACCATTTATTTCATGCCGCCCTATATTATTAGCGAGCAGGAAATGGATTTACTGGTCGACGGCACGTTGCACGTGCTGAATACGCTCTAACTTTATAACAGCGAGTGAATGCGATGAAACTGACTTTTTTGGGTGCAGCAGGTGAAGTAACCGGCTCCAGTTATCTGATCGAAACCGGATCTGTCCGCTTTCTGGTCGATTGCGGCATGTTTCAGGGCGGGCGCGAAGCCGACAAGAAAAACCGCACGGCTTTTAAATACGATCCCAAAACCATCGATTTTGTTTTGCTGACGCATGCGCATATCGATCATTCCGGTTTATTGCCGCGGCTGAGCGCGTGGGGTTTTCGCGGCCCGGTTTATTGCACCGCGGCAACGGCGGATTTATTGCAGGTGATGTTGAAGGATAGCGCTTACATTCAGGAAAAGGAAATCGAATGGCGCAATCAGTCGCGCCGCCGCGGTCAATCCGCTCAAGAGCTGGCACCGCTGTATACCGTCACGCAGGCGGAAGCGTTGTTAAAGCAATTGCAGCGCGTCGATTACAACGCTGAGCTTAATCCGCATCCGTCGATACGCTGTTGCTTTCGTGAAGCTGGTCATATTCTCGGTTCCGCTATCATCGAATTGTGGGTCAAAAAACAGGCTGGCAACAAGAAAATTGTGTTCTCCGGTGATCTGGGGAAACCCGGTCATCCGATTGTGCGCGATCCGGCTTTCATCCGCCAGACTGACATCCTGCTGATAGAATCCACTTATGGCAACCGCCTGCATCGCAGCATGCCGGATACCCTCGACGAGCTTGTTTATGCCATTAACAATACACTCGTGCATAAGGGCGGCAACGTCATCATTCCGGCTTTTACCGTCGGACGCACGCAGGATTTGTTGTTTTTGCTGATTGACTTGTACCGCCAGGGCAAATTGGGTGAAATGGCCATTTATGTGGATTCGCCGATGGCACGGGCAGCGACGGAAATCACGTTGAAGCATCTGGCATTGCTCGACCCGGAAGCTTCCGATGCACTGCATTGGATGAATCAGAATGTACAAAAACCGCGCATCCATTTTGTGCAGGATATCGAAGAATCGATGCAGCTCAATCATATGAAGCACGGCGTCATCATTATTTCCGCCAGCGGCATGTGCGACGCTGGCCGTATCAAGCATCACCTGAAATACAACCTTAACCGCGCCGAATGCAGCATCCTGATCACCGGATTCCAAGCGGAAAGAACATTGGGCAGACGGCTTGTCGACGGCGCAAAACTCGTTAAAATTTTTGGCCAGGATATTCACGTCAAAGCGGCCATTTACACCATCGGCGGACTCTCGGCACACGCCGATCAGGCCGGTCTGCTTAATTGGCTGGGCCACTTCGAAAAAGCGCCGGAAAAGATTTTTGTGGTACACGGCGAACTCAGCAACTCCACCGCCTTAGCCGCTGCCATTCAGCAAAAACTCAATTGGACGGCCACTATCCCGGAATATTTGTCGGCTGTTACACTGTAAATTCACTCTACCGGGTACAGTTCTGCACCGTCCCAGCGGACTCAATCCATTGAGGAAAAGAACGATACGCAGCGCGTGGTGAACACCACACACGCCCCGTCCATGAACGATTAACCACCCAAAATGAAAGATTGTTTGCCATTCAGTCCTTAAAACAAGTCATTTTTTTAAATTTCTTGTAATCTTTTGCACGTAATATCAATGCTTAATGACATTTGTCCCGGTTAAAGTATGGCTTGAAAATCGCGAGGCGTTATAATACCGGTTAATAACTGAGTAAACTACTAAACATTATCCTATGCAACAAACCTTATTCCAAAGAACACCTCTGCTGGATGGTGACGATATCACCGCAAAACGCGCGGAAATCCGCGCTTATTTTCATGCTACACTGGATCGTTATGAGCAGCTTTTTGAAACGCTGCGCAGTGACGAAGCCTACTATAAAAAACCGATCTCACTGCGTCACCCGCTGATCTTTTATCTCGGCCATACCGCCACATTTTTCGTCAACAAGTTGATTCTTGCCGGATTGATCGCCGAACGCATCAATCCCCGGCTGGAATCCATTTTTGCCGTCGGTGTCGACGAAATGAGCTGGGACGATCTCGACAGCACGCACTACGATTGGCCGACCGTCGACGAAGTGCGCGCGTACCGCAAAACCATGCGCGCCATGGTCGACAAGCTGATTGCAACGATGCCGCTGGCATTGCCGATCACTTGGGAAAGCTCGTGGTGGCCGATTGTGATGGGGATTGAGCATGAACGCATCCACCTGGAAACATCGTCGGTACTGATCCGCCAGCACGCGCTGCATTTCGTGCAACCGCACCCGGATTGGCAACCCTGCCGCACATCCGGCGCAGCGCCGCAGAATGCTTTAATTAATGTTGCCGCCGGAACGGTTACGCTGCATAAAACCAGAACCAATCATCAGCACTACGGCTGGGATAACGAATACGGCTTGCACAGCGCCGAAATCGCCGCTTTTCAAGCCAGCAAATACTTGGTCAGCAATCAGGAATTCCTGGCGTTTGTCGAGGCTGGCGGTTATCGCACCGGCAGTTACTGGCCGGAAGAAGGCCGTTCGTGGCGGCAGTTCACACAAGCCGAGCATCCGACGTTTTGGGTCAAAAAAGGTAGCGACTGGTATCTGCGCTTGATGACCGAAGAAGTACCGATGCCGTGGGATTGGCCGGTTGAAGTCAATTATCACGAAGCCAAAGCGTTCTGTAACTGGAAGGCCGAAACGACCAAGCAACCGGTACGGCTGCCGACCGAGGACGAATGGTATCGGCTGTACGATACCGCGCAATTATCCGAAGTACCGCCGGACGCAAAAGCCAGCGGCAATCTGCATCTGGATTACTATGCATCGAGCTGTCCGGTCACCGAATTCGCGCAAGGCGAGTTTTTCGACATCACCGGTAACGTCTGGCAATGGACCGAAACACCGACCTACCCGTTCGAGGGATTCGACGTGCATCCGCTGTACGACGACTTCACCACGCCGACGTTCGATAATCAGCATAATTTGATCAAAGGCGGTTCGTGGATTGCCTGTGGCAACGAATCGATCCGCAGTTCGCGCTACGCCTTCCGCCGCCATTTCTTCCAACACGCCGGTTTCCGCTATGTCGTGTCGGATGCACCGGCCACGCTGCCGAGTTCCAACTACGAAACCGATAAAATGCTGTCGGAATACGCAGAGTTTCATTACGGCGATACGTATTTTGACGTACCCAATTTCTCCAAGGCACTGGCGGAAATCGCCATCGCCGCGATGGGCAATCGGCCTAAACATACCGCGCTCGACTTGGGCTGTGCCTCCGGCCGCTCGACTTTCGAGCTGGCCACCGTGTTCGATCACGTCACCGGTATCGACTTTTCCGCGCGTTTCATCGGCCAAGGCGTACAACTCGCACAGCAAGGTATTTTGCGCTATACGCTGACCGACGAAGGCGAGCTGGTGTCGTACAAGGAACGCACGCTGACCGGCCTGGGTTTGAATCACGTCAAACACAAAGTGGAATTTTTCCAAGGCGATGCCTGTAATCTGAAATCCATTTTTACCGGTTACGACCTGATTCTGGCCGCCAACCTGATCGACCGTTTGTACGATCCGGCCAAGTTACTCACTGGCATCCATACGCGCATTAACAGCGGCGGTTTGCTGATGATCACGTCGCCGTATACCTGGCTCACCGAACATACCAAGAAAGAAGCGTGGATCGGCGGGTTCAAGCGCGACGGTGAGAATTTCACCACGCTCGACGGTCTGAAAGAAATGCTCAGCCCGCATTTCCGCCTGGTTCAAGGCCCGCAAGCCGTGCCGTTCGTGATCCGCGAAACCAAACGCAAATTCCAGCACACGCTGGCGGAAGTCACCATTTGGGAGAAAATTTCTTGAGCGATGCGTTCGATTTCGACCGGGAAATCAATCGCGAAGGAACGCACAGTGTCAAATACGATGGACGGCAAGCCATGTTCGGTAAAGCCGATGTCATCCCGGCGTGGGTGGCGGACATGGATTTCGCCGCCCCGCCTGCGGTTACGCAAGCGCTAACCGAGCGCGCACAACACCCGATCTACGGTTACACCGTATTTCCCGATAGCCTGTATGACGCGCTGATCAGCTGGCTGCAACGGCGGCACGGCTGGACGGCACAACGCGACTGGATCGTGATGTGCCCCGGCGTGGTGCCGTCGATCAACGCCGCCGTGATGGCGTTCACGCAACCCGGCGAAGCCGTCATCGTCCAACCGCCGGTGTATTTCCCGTTCTTCTCCGCCGTCACGCAAACCGGCCGCAAGCTGATCCAAAACCCGCTGCGCATAGAAAATGGCCGTTACACCATCGACTTCGATCACCTGGAACGGTGCGCCAAGGAAGCCAAGCTGCTGTTGCTGTGCTCGCCGCACAACCCGGTCGGACGCGTGTGGTCGCCGCAAGAATTGCAGCAACTACAGCAAATCGCCACCCGCCACAACCTGATCGTGTTTTCCGACGAAATCCACCATGATCTGATCTACCCCGGCCACCGGCATCACGTGCTGGCCGCCATCGCCAATAACAACAACAACCTGATCACCGCCGTCGCGCCGAGCAAAACCTTCAACATCCCCGGCCTGAATTTATCCGCGCTGATCATCCCCGATAAAACCGTGCGCAACACTGTCACGCAAATCTTCAGCCAATTCCACGTCAGCGCTTCCAACCCGTTCAGCGTCGCCGCTTTCGAAGCTGCCTACCGTGATGGCGAAGCCTGGCTCACCGCATTGCTGGATTATCTGCAAGACACCCGTACCAGCATCGAACACTTCGTCTCGGAACATTTGCCGGACATGCGCGTGATCCCAGCCGAAGGCACCTACCTGCTCTGGCTCGACTGCCGCGAATGGCACATGACCGACGCGCAACTGAAATACTTTTTTATTCACGAAGCCGGCGTCGGCCTGAATCCGGGCGTGCAATTCGGCCAGGAAGGCAGCGGGTTTATGCGGTTGAATATTGGGGCACCGAGACAGACGGTTTTGGGGGTGTTGGAAAGGATCAAACGAGCTAGGTACGGATAATGTGCTCAGTAGCGAGCTTGCGAAACTAAACAAGTTTGGCATGATGATAACTAGGCAGTTAAATTTGGCAAATATATTCATAAAGAAGGAAATACAATGGACATCACCGTATTCGATTTCATTAATGACGTAATTGATTGCGTCATTTCGAACGTCTAATTCTAGTTAGATACCCAACTCCCATGGCTCGCTCCGTTTTTTACTCTTGGCAAAGCGACTCTCCCGCAAAGGTCAATAGATACTTGATCCGAGACTGTCTCACTCAAGCCCTTAAGAGGCTAAATCGAGATGCGGATATGGATGAGGCCATTCGTCTCGATCACGATACAGCGGACATTCCTGGTACGCCAGACATCGCCAACACCATATTTAGCAAGATTCGCGAAACCGGTGTCTTTGTCGCGGACTTAACACTTTTGTCACAAGCATCCACAGGAAAGAAATCACCAAACCCAAACGTACTAGTTGAGCTTGGCTATGCATTTAGCGCAATCAACGACTCAAAAGTCATTTCCGTGATGAACACGGCATTTGGGCAACCGAGTGATTTGCCGTTCGACCTGTCCCACAAACGCTGGCCAATTCAATACTGCCTATTGGAATCAGAAGCAGAAGACAAAACAAAGGTCTCCGATATAAAGAAGACTTTGACTGACCAACTCTACACCGCAATTCGGCTTGTACTAGAAGCGACGCCGCAAATGTCGTCGACTCCACCGAAACTTACTGGCGCGCCATCGTTAAGCTACATCGAGCATATAATTCAAGACTGCGACCCTCAAGAGGAATGGGAAAAGGTATCAACTGAGATATCGTCAATCGCAGTCAACAAGCGAGATGTCAATTTGAGATTGGTCATGAACTATCTGGATGAAGGAAAACAGTGCGACGACTTCCAAGAAGACTGGGCGAATCGACATCCAGATCGCCATGCCACTGGCTATTGGTGCGACACTTACTATGGTTCCACCCATGTCGCTAGAAACATTTTGGTTTCCGTGGATGGTGGTCGAGCTATGTTGCCGCTTCCGCGACAACGCGGAATCGATGGAAAGATTACAGAAGTACTGCCGTTCGACTACCGAATCGCACAGATATTCGATTCTCTTGGTAGCCTCGACGAATATATGGCCCGTTCAAGACTATCACTGGCATTCTCATGAGCTCGTAGGTTGGAGTGAGGAACGAACCCCAACATCAGCAAAATCACCAACTATTGAGCTTCTTCATCCACCAAGCCGGTGTCGGCCTGAATCCCGGTGTGCAATTTGGAACTAAGGGCAGCGGTTTTATATGACTGAATATTAGGGCGCCGAGACAGATCGTTTTGCGGGTCTTGGAAAAAATCAGATTGGCTATACATCAATGGTGTTACGTTCCCAAACTTGGAGAACGAAATAAATTTGGCATGATGACAAAGCTGAATGGGTCAATTAGTTGGCAGTAAAAGAAAGCGCCATAAACCGTCATATTTTAGATTTCATTTATGACGTATTATATTGCGACATTTTGAACGGGCGATTTTAATCATAGCATTGGAGCAAAGGGAAAATTCGATGTTTTGTACGCAATGTGGCAAGGAAATAATAGATGATGCGAAATTCTGCGGACATTGCGGAGCGCCTCTGGAAGCCACGGATCAGAAAACGCTGCAAGAACCCAATGTAGTTTTATCCACTACCTCGCCCATGCCAATACAGGCTGCCGCTTCTGTTGCCCAAATTCGCCCGTGGGTTCGATACTGGGCGCGTATGTTCGACCTCTACTTGATCTCCATCGTCAGTGGCATAGCCATCAGCATCCTCTATCCAGACGCGTTCAGCGAGCAGACTAGTGATCAATTTGATCAATTGTTCGGGCTTGCCGTATTTTTTGCTTGGGTGTTCATCGAATCGTTATTCCTTTCTACAACAGGTACAACGCCCGGCAAGTGGCTTTTCAAAATCCGCCTTATTCCACTTTCAGGAGAGACAGCGGATTATTCAACTGCTTTCTCAAGAAGCTTTAAGGTTTGGTGGCTCGGTTTTGGTATTGGATTTCCACTCGTCAGCTTCATCACGCTTTTAGTGTCGTATAACAAATTGACAAAGAACGGCATAACCCGTTGGGACAGAGATAGTGGATTCACTGTTACGCATGAGCGGATTGGCCCGCTACGGGTGATTTTTGCTATCGCTTTCTTTGTTAGCTTTTTGCTTCTTGCCGCCATCGGAAACACAATCGATATCGAACAAATAATTCCAGTTGACTCTACTGCGTTGCATGTTTGAGCTTTGCTGTTAGGTTGGAGTGAGGTACGAACCTCAACAATAACTCAGCATCGGCGAAACCGCCAACCGTTGGGTTTCATTTGATCCAACCCATCACCTACGGGCTAAACTCCCGTCCGGAAAACAAGACTCCGTTGCTTTTCCACTGAACACTTCTTCAAGGTTTCTCATGCAACAACTTTAAATCGTATCCGGGATTATTGACCATTACATCTTTTCCCGCAGGTTCACGATGTGTTCATCTGGATTGAGGCATAGTTCTCGCATCAGTCTACGAAGCGAGGTGTCGTCATGAACATCAAATGTCCGGTCTGGAAATTGAGTGTTATGGTTGGTGTTGTTGTCATCATGTCGGGTTGTGTGTCTTTCGAGGAACAACGGCGAAGCATGGTCAACTATTGCTACAAACTGGGTTTCAAATATGATTCACCGAAATTCTCAGACTGTATTGCGCAATTGGAACAACAAATTGGTCTTTCGCAACAATGTGCCGGAGCATTTCGTTATGGTGTTCCTAATACCTGTGGTAGTTGCATGTCCCAAAGACTGCGTTGAATGAGGTGTCCGGAATGCAATAAAACCATCGCGATCCTTGATCTGTGACGAACCATGGCATATTCATTCAAAGCCCGCAGGTTAGACACCAACACCAACGAAACCGCCAACCGTTGGGTTTCTATCTATGATGTTAACAAGCAGACCAAAAAACAGCCGTTATAGCTTAATAACTGCCATAATCACATACATATGTTTTCCACTTTACGATTACTCATTGCAGCTCTATTCCTGTTTCATTTGACAGGATGTGCTGTCGTGGCGGTTGCCGATGCTGCCGTCACGGCTGCTGCGACGGCAGTCAAAGTCACGGTTAAAGCGGCTGGTGCTGTTGCCGACGCAGTTATTCCCGACAGCAAGGAAAAAGACAAAAACACGGAACCGGATAAATAAGCATCGCTACAGCATTCTTCCGTTGAATCAATCGGGAAAGCTTAATACGAAGGTCACGCAAAAAAAGCCAACGCAGACCGTCCACAAGCATCACGCACCCGCCGATACCAGCCGTTTGGTGGGAAACCAGATCGTGAACCGGCTGCCTTTGCCGACTTGACTGGTAATTTCGAGGCGTGCCTCGTGCCGGTTCAATACATGTTTAACAATCGCGAGTCCCAGTCCGGTGCCGCCGGTTTCGCGCGAGCGGCTGCTATCAACGCGATAAAAGCGTTCCGTTAAACGGGGAATGTGTTCCGGTTCGATGCCGATGCCGCTATCTTGCACCCAGAATACCCCCTGCCCGTTGCGTTTCTCCCAGTTGATCGTAATTTCACCCCGATCCGGGGTGTAGCGAATGGCATTGCTGATCAGGTTGCCAAATGCGCTGCGCAATTCTTCCTCGCTGCCCAATAATTGATCTTGTGCGGCAACATTCAATTTGATTTGGTGGCGGCCCGCGCTGAGCGATTCCGCGTCTTGTAGAACAGCATGCAGCAAATTCACGACATCCACGGTCTTTTCGCTCACTTTATTTTGTTCATTTTCCAGGCGTGACAAAATCAGTAAGTCTTCAATCAGCCGCTGCATGCGAAATGTTTGTTCCGTCATTAAGGCCAGGGCACGCTTATTGAAACCGGTATTGACCTGCTCATCGGCTGATAAGGTTTCAAGAAACCCGCCAATGACGGTGAGCGGCGTGCGCAACTCATGAGACACGTTGGCAATAAAGTCGCGCCGCATCGTTTCTATTTTTTCAAAACGCGTGATATCGCGGCTGATCAGCAGTTTCTGGTTATAACCATACGGCACCAATTGGAGTGAAACGATAATACCGTGTTGGCGCGTTTGTTTCAGAATCAAAGGATTGCTGAACTGACCCGCGGCAAGATACGTCACAAACGGGATTTGTCTAACCAGATAGGTAATCTGCTGCCCTGCATCCAGCGACAGATTAATTCCCAAATGCTGTTCGGCGATTGGATTACACCACTCAATCCGGTCATGTTCATCCAGAATCACAATGCCGTCAGGCATCGCGGACGTGACACTTTGCATGCGCTCCAGCGCCAAACTGAGTAACTCCTGGCTTTTGCTATGCTGGCGCACATAACGCGCCAAATGGGCAAAGACATCATCCCAGGCACCGGAACCCGCCGGAATACTGCCCGGCGTATGATCCGAGAGTTGCAGCCAGCGCTCCAATGCAACGATGTGACGGATATGATGAAACACCATCCATAACATAACCACGCCGAAGAAAAACAAAGCATTCGCGGCTCCAAACATCATCCACAGCAACGCGGTAATGAAGATGACGAAAAGAATGTTGGAGGAACGCTGCCAGATATCGGACACTTAATAAATCCTGAGAAAAGTCATTAGGTGAAGAAAATTCCGGCTGAAATCATTTTGAGAATTTGCTGCCGCATTGGATAGACAATCATAACTTTGCATTTTTTCTTTAATCAATCGGCTTCGTGATCAAGGCTTAAATGTCAGAACCGGAATCTTTGACTGACTGCACGGCTGTGGCAGAGAACCGGTAACCCGCGCCGCGGACAGTTTGTATCCATTCATCCTTACCCGCCGATTGTAACGCTTTGCGTAACCGGCGAATATGCACGTCGACGGTCCGCTCTTCAACAAATACATGATCGCCCCAAACCCGGTCAAGCAATTGATTGCGTGAATAAACCCGTTCGGTATGCGTCATCATAAAATGCAGTAAACGATATTCTGTCGGCCCCAATTCAATTTCCTGGTTTCCGGCTGTCACGCGGTGATTCACCGGTTCAAGCCGCAAACCATCGATTTCAACCGCCTCGTCGGATGCCTCCGGAATCAATCTGCGCAGCACGGCATTGATACGCGCAACCAGCTCACGCGGCGAGAACGGCTTGGTGATGTAATCATCCGCGCCCATTTCCAAACCGGCGACTTTATCCGTTTCCTGCGTGCGCGCGGTGAGCATGATGATCGGAATCAAACGTGTGCGTTCGTTACGCCGCAGCACCCGGGCAAATTCAACGCCACTCATTCCAGGCAGCATCCAATCCAGCAGAATCAGATCCGGCAAAGCCGCCGTGATCAGCGCCATGGCTTTCTCGGCATTATCCGCGCAAACTGTCTCGTAACCGGCTTGCTGCAGATTATAAGTGATCAACTCCTGTATCGCAGCTTCGTCTTCCACAATCAATATTGTTGCCGTCATATAAATTCCTGTATCGATCAATTTTTTCCGTACAGTTTGCTACAATGCACCCCATCAGCTTTTAATCCCAATGCAGTGAATACGACATGGCCGGTTTAACCAAAGACACTCCTTATCCGACTGAAATTAAGTTACACCAAAAATCCAGAATTCTGGATATCACTTTCTCCGATGGTAAAACTTTCCAATTTCCCTGTGAATTTTTGCGCGTTTATTCGCCCTCTGCCGAAGTCAGCGGACATGGTCCCGGGCAGGAAGTGCTGCAAACCGGTAAGAAAATGGTCAGTATCGTCAAAATCGAGCCGGTTGGTAATTATGCCATACAGCTTAATTTTACTGACGGCCATAATACTGGGCTTTATTCATGGGACTTGCTCTATAACTTCGGTCTTAATCAGGATAAAATGTGGCAGCGGTATCTGCAACGCATGGACGAAGCAGGCGCCAGCCGTGAACCCGCAAGCCGGGCGAGTACTGCGCAGCATTCCTGCAAGTAAATTTTTACCAGTCATCATTCAGCCATCACTCTCTAAAATTCAATTCCCGTCATGACAAAAACTACTCATTTTGGCTTTAATACTGTTGCAGAAGAAGAAAAAGCCGGCAAAGTCGCGGAAGTATTTCATTCCGTAGCGGAACGCTATAACCTGATGAACGATTTAATGTCGGCAGGCCTGCACCGCGTGTGGAAGCGCTTTACCATTGAAGTCAGCGGCGTTAAAAAAGGTGATAAGGTTTTAGATATCGCGGGCGGTACCGGAGATTTAAGCGCGCTCTTTTTGCAAAAAGTCGGCAAGTCCGGTGAAGTTTGGCTGACCGACATCAACAATTCCATGCTTTCCATCGGCCGTGATCGCATGATCGATGAAGGCACGCCCACCCCCGTAGCGCAATGCGATGCTGAAAAACTCCCCTTTCCCGACAATTATTTTAACTGCGTGAGCGTTGCATTCGGTCTTAGAAATATGACGCACAAGGATGTCGCACTCAAAGAGATGCTCCGGGTCATTAAGCCGGGCGGAACGGTTATTGTGCTGGAATTTTCCAAAGTCTGGAAACCACTGCAACCCGCCTATGATACCTACTCGTTCAAGTTACTTCCGGCCATGGGAAAAGTAATTGCCGACGATGCGGAAAGTTACCGGTATTTAGCAGAATCGATCCGTATGCACCCTTCCCAGCCGGAATTAAAAGAACTGATGGAACAGGCCGGTTTTGAACGCGTGGAGTATTTCAATTTGACCGCAGGTATCGTGGCGCTCCATCGTGGATACAAGTTTTAAGCATAAAACTGCCATTAAGGAGCGGCGCTACTCACAATATCCCGCTCCAGCAATTTCAATTTTTCTTTCATCAAATTACCGATGAATAATTGCGGTTCGGATGGCGTAAGGTTTTCGTAGCGCTCACGTTGCCGGATTCTTTCCATCGCCTGAATAAAGTGTTCAACGAACTGGTAAGGCTTGTCTTCCAGATTTTTAAACAGCGCCTCACCAAAATAAGTATATTCATTTTCGTTTGAACAGCCAAATGAAGCCTTATCCGGTGCGGCTGCGGTAAAAATCAGACTGTATTCGTTTTGCAGTGCCTTGATAAAACCACCGGAGTAACACGCCGAAATCAAGATAATACGCCAGCGGATATCGGCATCATCCAAATAGGCTCTGATATCTTCCGGGCGGATATTATTCAGATCAAGCGGCCACATTTGCACCGCAAGCTCATGATCCATCGATCCGTGGCTGGTCAAATAGAGCAGCGCCACATCTTCGTCAGGATTCATTTTGCTGCCGATATGCTTTAATGCAATTCTCAGATTCGTCGAAGATGCCAGCGGTGTTGTATCCAGTGTTTTGAGGTTATTAATCAATGCAACAGAGCGTCCCGATGTGCCCAGGCGTTCGTCCATGACACGCTGCACATGTTCAATTTCCTTCATGAAGACATCCTGAGAAGAGTCAGAACCAAATCCTATAAAGAAAAGATCATTGACGCCTGTAATACCGGGTTTTATCGGATCCAGCGCGTTGTTCAGAAGCCGGTATTGGCTGTAATAAACATGTTCCTGATTGACTTCATGCAGCGCGCCAGTGGAATACGCGGCCAATTCATTATCTTCGTCATACCCTTCGTACCAAAAGCTGAATGATAAATTGACCAATGGATACGAAGCACCCAGCCAAAGCGCGGCAATCAATGCCGCCTTGGCTTTGTTCCATTCCAGTAATTGCAGCGCGATATAAAAACAAACCGCTAAGGCCCATGCGATAAAAGCGACATAACCGGCGACCAGAACCGTCACCGGCAGATAGGCTAAAAGGGCGAAGGAAATCAAATAAAGCGCTGGCAGAACACAATAGGTAATGACCAGAATCCTGAGTAAATCGCTTTGGTCTCCGGTTAACTTCGCAAAAACATACCCTACTACCAGTGCAATCAGTAGCTTAACGCCCAGATAACCCAGACCGGATAGATCGAAAACAGGATTGGGTGTAGCTGCGTATGAAACAACCAGTGCCGTAAGGGTATAAAAACCCAGCAGCAGAATAAACTGATCGTAAGAGACGGTTATCCGATCGATCGCATGGCGGCGGAAAGCCAGTAATTGAATACCGCAATAAAGATTCAGAAAAAGTATCCGGACTTCCTTGATTAACGCCGAGTGCTTTGATTCTTTGGGAATGCTCGTATATACATCCATTCTTCTCTCCGGATAACGATCAGTTACTACAGCGTGCTATGTACGGCATTAATTGATTTGAATATAGGTGTAGTGACAGCCGATTCCGGCAAAATTACCGCCCAGCCTCATTGGGTCTACGTTCTATTAAATCATGAAAAAACAAGGAGAATCGGCATTAATTCAGATAATCCCCGTGAAATAAAGTTCAGCCGCGAAATGACATGCTTCATTGACCTGTAGTATCGCTGTCAGCCTTACAGTAAAACGGATCCATGTTCATTTTGCAGAAATTCATACACCTTTTGAAAACGCAAAGAAGCGGGCATTTTATAGCGTTGCTATCGTTTTTCCATTAATAATCGATACGATACACTGCCCCTATTGATTCAAATTCTCTACCGGATAGATGGATAGTCCGGATTTAACACATTCGATACTTGCGGAGCGTATTTTATGAACACAGCATTGCACGAAATTGACGAACGCACTAATTTGACTACCAGTAATAAGTTCGAACTGTTGCTGTTTAGACTGGGCGAAGCTTCCAACAACGGCCAGCGGGAATTATTCGGTATCAATGTATTCAAAATTCGTGAAATTCTGGTCATGCCCACCATCACCGAAATCGCCAACGCACCTCCTGAAGTGATGGGCGTAGCCAATATTCGGGGTCAAGTGATTACCGTGATCAACTTACCTAAAGTGGTCGGCTGTACGCCGAAAAAAGGACTTCCGATCATGCTGGTCACTGAGTATGCACGCTCGACCCAGGCATTCGCCGTCGAAGAAGTCAATGAAATTGTGCGTCTGGAGTGGAATCAAGTGATTGCTGCAGAAGGCAAAGGCGGCAAATCGGTCACCAGCATCGCTCGTATCGACGGTAACACAGAAAACTCCCGGCTGGCGCAAGTATTGGATGTTGAACAGATACTGCGTGATGTGCTCCCTTCGCAGATTGCGGAAATATCACTCGATAAAATCGGCCCCGAGATCAAATTACCCGATGGACAAGTCATTCTGGCTGCCGACGATTCGCCACTGGCACGCAGCATGGTTGAGAATGAACTCAAAGCGCTTAATATTCCTTATGTCATGACCAAAACCGGACTGGAAGCCTGGAATCGCATTCAATCCATGTCGGAGGCTGCCGCAACCGAAGGCAAGACGATTCAGGACAAGGTTGCGCTGGTCCTGACCGATTTGGAAATGCCGGAAATGGATGGCTTCACACTAACTCGTAACATCAAGAGTGATCAACGATTCAAATCAATCCCGGTCGTGATTCATTCTTCATTAACGGGTGAAACCAATGAAAAACACGTCAAATCGGTCGGTGCTGATGCTTATATCGCCAAATTTGTCGCTGAGGAATTAGCGGAAACAATCCGCAAGGCATTGCGATAACAGTATTTCCCAATGATCCGCTGAACTGGCAGGGTAAGTACACTGAAATCATTATTCAGCATCTTACCCTTTCACTGCCATGGTAAATTTACAGCAAAGTGAACACAGTGGAGTTCCGCTGCCTACCACGCTCAACCGCTTCTGATTGCTTTAACCATTCATCCATCAAGGCGCAGCCGTAAATAGCCTTGATGCATCATTTGCCAACTGGTCAAACGACTTGTTGGCCGCGGCGCAGCACGAAACCCATCAATCCCAAGCCGACTAACAGCATGGCGTAAGTTGCAGGTTCTGGTACTGCAACGATGGGAGAAAGCAGGAATGCCCGGGAGCCGCCGCCGGGAGCGCCTTCCAAATGTCCCCAGCCGATGATCTGGCCGTGATTGTTGATGCCGACAGCCGAAAGCTCGCTCCATCCGGCTTCAACGACCGGTGCCAGCAAGGAAAGATCGGTTATAGTACCTTCGCTATAGAGGAAGGCACTGCGAATACAATTGTCGCAATAACTGTTTATTCCCCCCACGACTTGCCCAATATCATTGATAGCATCCGCGCGGCTGTCAATCGGCGTACCTAGACCGGCCATACCAGTGCCTCCTGCGCCAGTGATGAATGCTTGCACAAACTGATATCCGTCAAAGTCATTATAAAATCCGGAAAATCCGACGACCTGTCCTGAATTATTAATAGCCCGCCCGATACTATCTGTCGTTCCGCCAAGAGTGGTCAAATCGATCATTCCTGTGCCGTTTTCGCCGGTTATAAAAGCGTGCTGTATGGTTGTATCCGAAATGGAAGCAACGCCCGTTACTTGCCCTGAATCGTTGATGCTAAAGGCCGCGCTATAATCCCCGCTCAAAGTTCCTAGATCGGTCATTCCCACGCCGTTTGGGCCCGTGATAAAAGCGTGATACGCTGCATTTCCCGCAGTGGAAGAAACCCCGACTACTTGCCCCCATTTGTTAACGCCATAAGCAATGCTGTAATCTCCACCCAAGGTACCCAAATCAGACATTCCCACGCCGTTCGGCCCGGTAATGAAAGCGTGCAGGTCGCCCGAGCCTGTCGAGGAATAACCAACTACCTGCCCGGCATTATTGATGTCCGAAGCATAGCTTCTGCTTCCGCCAAGGGTATCCAAATAGCTCATTCCTATCCCATTTGCTCCGGTTATGAAAGCACGATCCACTCCATTACCATTGCCCACCACTTGCCCGGAATCGTTGATCGCTTGGGCAACACTGTATGTTCCGCCAAGAGTGCCCAGACCTACGATCGACCATTCCGCACTCGCAACCGCCGGAATTGAAGCTGCCAAAATTCCAGTGAATAAGATTGTAATGCGTTTAAGTTTTGGAAGATTATTGCTCATTATTATTCCCCTTTGAGTAGATGTATTGACTTGCAATTAGGCCGATCATCAAAGTCAATCGTTAATCTTAGTCAACATGACAACTCTATTTTCTAATGATTGTTTGAACTGACTCTGAGTACTAGCCGATTGGAATAGTAATGTTCACTACTTTGAATAATGGAGCAGAATAGCGCCCAATTCACCCGCTATTTCTCAAATAGTTACCCACCATTCTGGCGATACATAAGAAAAAAGCGCATTTATTTATTAGAAATAAGCGAGTTATATTCATTTTTTCTTACACTACAACTTATCGTAACAATTAGAATAATTGTAGTAAATTTATTACACACCCATAAATTTTTCTAATCTCGTATATTTTTATTATTCTGATATATCAATTATCTATAGTTTAATTTTAAAACATAATATCAGATTTATCCGGTCAAATATCAATTAGCTTTCTAAGACCCTTAAATTTTATCGGCAGTATCAGATACCTTCTGTGCGGTGTCACACATAATCAGAGAGTTAACCTAACTAGAGAATTTTGGATGACTTGTTCAGCGATTTACCGGCAGTATCGAGGTAATCCAGGTTGACAAGACAAATCCAATCTCTGAAATTGTCATTGATGCAAGATTCGAGGTATCGCGTTTCAGCACCCCGCATTGCGCAAACGGATATTTAGTAACAAATGAATGTTATAACTGACATAGTTTAATGAATCGATCCGGCGCGGATAACGCTATCAATATTACGATCCATTCAAATGATTAATCTTTAAATCAAATATATAAACGTAGCATCAATAAAAATTTCCAGTGATTTTTCCTATATTTTCCTATAGTCAGCTAAACTTACTAAAACTTGAAATTCGCAGACCATAAAATGGCTTTGAAAAGGAAATGTGAAGGATCCATGCATCAAATTATTATTTCAATCTTGTTTACCCTGACGATAGTTACTTCCAGCATGGCTCACCAGCACATCCGCCCAGGATTATGGGAAATCACCACTCGCTCCGATCTGTTGGCATTAGTACCTCATATTCCTTCAGAACAGATGCAGCAATTGCATGATCTGGCCAACCGCTATGGCTTTAAATTGCCAAAAATAGAAAACGGGGCAGCTGCAGCAAAAATCTGCATCACCCCGGAAATGGCCAAACAAGAAATTCCCGTATATTTTTACGAAAATCGTTCCGGTTGCGCGGTACAGAATGCAACGCGCAAGGGTAACAATTATCAGTTGGAGCTCGTTTGCTCAAACCAATATTTTCAGGGAGATGGCGTAGCGCAAGGTACTTTCACCAGTCCTGAAAGTTTCTCAGGAAATACCGAATTCGACAGTACCGTGGGCGGGACTCCGATGCATGCAACGGCAGAAACGCAGGGGCGTTGGATTGGCGAGCACTGTACTGCTGTTAATCCACTAACCATAAGATAAAAAAGAAGATTTACTGAGGGATTGTGATGGCATGACCACATGTCATGCCACAGGGAGCGTGAGTATTTGATGCCATCGCTATTACAATGCGTGCAATGCAATGGCTTGCTTTCTGCGTCGCGCGATGAAACCCAGAAAAATCAACCCAGACAACAGCATGGCATAGACTCGCGGTTCTGGGACCGGAGAAATGGGCATATTGAACGCAGCGCCGCCAAAAATAGCAACATCGCCTTTGGTTGAGGCGGGATTATGCAGGCCAAGTTGTACAATTTTTAACGAATGTACAGCGGCATCCAGTTCAGTAACTACTAAAATCCTGTTTCCTCCACGGTACATATCATAGGTGCCGACATCAATACCATCCACAAAAAATTGCGCGAAGCCATCGTTATGATCTCCAGCCATAACGAAACCGACACTGTTGCTAACTACCGAAAATGAAGTAGTTGCTTGACTGGTTCCAGGTATGCCTGCAGCCGAGTCATCAAACAGCCACAATTCCCGTATTCCGCGCCCGCCTGTTGGTCCATCACCGGTGACAGTCCAATCGATCCCGCCTTTTCCGGCATTTCTATATTCAATAACCGGATTTCCATCGATATTCAATGGATTTCCATTGCGTTCCGCTGCACCCAATGGAATCCACTCTACGGAAAAAGCGGATGCGTGTGAACTGAGTAGCAGTAGTGTGATTACTAAAATTCGTGTCATTTTCTATCTCCGGTAACAAGGCAATACAGCTCTATCAATGGTAGGCACATCAAACTTGAAGGAATTACCGCTTTTCTACAATAAAAGCTAACAAGTTTAACTACCTAAAGCTTTGAGTTTATTTTAACTGTTCAAAGGTACAGTATAGGTTTGTTATTTTATTAAAACTATAAGCAATTATTCCCTTTTTGCTAGGACATCCGTATCACTTGATCCGGTACATTTGTAATGATACCTCAAGGCTATAATGAGCATTATTAACTCGATACTTGAATTCAATTTTAAGAACACAGAGGGATTTCCCTGTTATTTCTGGAAATCAAAACAAAACTCATCCGAACCAGATAACTATACTAAATGCGCGAATTCCACCCATTTTGATGGTTGAGTTTCGATCTTGATGTATAAAGCGCAATACCCGATATGTTTAGTGTAAAACCTGAAAATTTGATTGGAACCTTGGTTATACTAATTTGCCCTATAGGGGTAATCAATTCTACTTAGACAGTGTCGCAGTCTAAGCAAGATGCGAAAATTTGAAAAACTAATCTACCCTCTTTTTAAATGAAAATTATCTTGGAATTAATTTTATTTATTGTTGTTTTAAATATTTTTTTCAAAATATTTGCGGAACTACTTGGCGGCATGATTAAAACAGGCATTTGAGATTAGCTAATTACTTATGGTTCGTTTCTAAGTACATCAAATAAAGTAAAAGTGGAAATAAAAAAGCCGGTGTTCTCAATTTTATAGAACACCGGCAAAATATAAGGAGTAAAACTAATGAAACAACTGACAGACTATATTTCTGATCAAAGAAATGAGTATGACACAGAAAAATACTTCTTATTACACTTTAAGAGTTTGCGCTCTAATTTTAATGTATTTTCAGAAGACTTTACTCAGCATTTGAACTCAATGTTAAATTCATGCTCGCAGTAACCCCAGGCAGATAAGCAAAGGACGCGCATCGTACCAAGTGAGTACAACGATAACTATTGGTAAATCTATTGTTTTTAAATAAGGTGTAAGAATCCCTAGCGTTGTTTACAGTATTCAGGAGAATACTGTAGATGAATATACACAAACGTACTCGCTTAACATTATTGGATCGTCAGGAAATCTGGCGGCTATATCAAACCCGGTTGTGGAAGGTAGTTCAGCTGGCAGAACACTTCCACGTCAGCCGTCCAACGATTTATGACGTACTGAAACGAGCCAGGCTACAGGAATTTGTCCCGCGTAATAGTACCAACCAACGGTTCAAGACGTTGCAGTACGGCCTTAAACGTCTGGCCAAGGTCGAGCAAACCATCCAGGAACGTCTCAAACGTGAAGCGAAGCGCTATAACAAATCTTACCCGGGCGAGCTCGTTCATTTCGATACCAAGCGGCTT
>NZ_FNOE01000067.1 GCF_900106555.1 Nitrosomonas oligotropha
AAAAAGTGTTGTTAGAAATAATTTTATGAGAACATGATATGGGAAGGTTAGGTTCTGTCAAACGCATTGATTTTTGTCCACTGGAAACTCTAAGAATCTCAAGTTAATGAACCATCAATTCATGGAAGTTACATTTACTCGTATCGCTCAGTCCATTACGCCTATCGCAATCTGCTTCTCACGAGTCACCCGGCTGCAGGCTCTCACGGCTGCGGGGATGGTATTGCTGCTGTGCAGCCACACCGCATGGGCTGCTGCATTTGGCAAGCTGATACAGCCTTTCGGCAGCTATGGCTTTACTGCGGACGACAATATATTACGTTTGCGCACTAGCATGGATCCCGTGCCGCTGCTTGGCACAAGTAATCTGTTTGATATCACCCATCGTTTTACCGGCGGCGTGATGTTTGAGAAAGAAGTCGGGCGGCAACGCTTGAATGCAAATTTAAACTGGACTCATACCCGTTTTGAGAGATTCGATCAGATGAATAATAACCTGAAGAATTTCAGTGGCAGCTGGCATTGGTTTCTTGGCAACCGCCTGGAAGGTAATATGGGTGCAAGTTATGTGCAGTCGCTGGCGCCGTTTTTGTTTCAGCCGGGTATTAAAAATGTGAGAACCGAACAAACCGAATTTTTTAACGCCAGCTGGAGTCTCCATCCACGCTGGCGCTTGAATGGCGCTTATACCCGCTACGATCTTAATTCAATCAGCCCCAATTTGCGCTTTCTTAACCGTACTGAAGATCGCTTTGAAGGCGGGATCGATTTTGTGACATCGGGCAGAAATACCATCGGCGTGCTGTTTCGCAACATCATCGGTGATTTTCCGGTTCGTGTTCTGGCAGCCGATGGTTCATTAACGGACAATAGCTATAATCAGAAAGAGGCATTGGCAAAAATCAACTGGGCAGTATCCGCCAAATCGAATCTCTACGGAACGGGCGGATGGGTAGAGCGAACCAATGCAAGTTTCACAGCGCGTAATTTTAGCGGATTTAACGCCCGTCTGGCCTATAGCTGGCAACCGACCGATCGGGTTGGAATATCGGTGAGCGGGTGGCGTGAGACCGCTGCACTGCAGATGCTTACCGCCAGCTTCAGCCTTAACACCGGGGTCAGTGCTACACCGTATTGGGATATCACACGAAAAGTGAAACTCCAAGGAGATTTTTCCTATCAGGATCTGAAGTTTGATAACTTTTCAATTTTTACCGATTCATTCGCACCGATCGGAACACACAATACGCTTCGCAATGCCACGGTAAAACTCATATACGCCCCTTATCCCGGTTTGCAGCTCATGGCTTCGGTCTATCACAATGATTTACAAACCAATAACAGGTTGGGTGGATTTAACGCCAATGGCGCCAATATCAATCTGCAATACACGTACGGAAAACGATGACAGTTAACGATTTACCGATAGTAGCTTTTTTCAAGCATCTGCTCGATCCTTTTATCATCTGGAGCATGCTGATACTGACCGCCTGGTTATACGATGAAGATTTCACCAGTTACTACCTGGTGCTGGTCATCATTACCTTTTTCGTTTCCACCTACATTTACGAGCGCATTCTCATTTACCGCAATTGGCGCAAGGGGCGTTTGTTCGCCTATATGCGCGATACAGTGGTGGGTTGGCTGATGATTATCGCTATCCTGGTGTTTCTGGGATATGCCACCAAATTTCACAACCAATTTTCTCCGCAAGTGCTGCTGACCTGGTTCATCGTTACACCGTTGATGCTGATTGCAAGCCACATTACGGTGCGAAGCATTGTCACTAACTTATACAACAAGGGTAAGTTGCGTTCGGCGATCGTGATCGGAGCGAACGAAAACAGTTTGGCGTTCATCCGCCACATTGCCGAGCTGCCCTTTTTGCTGATCAGTTATCAAGGTTTCTTCGATGAGCGCAGCAGTTCGCGCATTGCTGGCAATTTCGGTTCTCAATCGGATGAACCGGCCGATCTTGCGGCAGCGACGGCTGTCAGCAGACCGGACGATTTCGGTTCGCGTTTGGGGGGATTGGACGATGTTGTACCTTATATCCAGAAGCATAATACCGAGATGGTTTTCATCAGTCTGCCGATGTCGTCTCAGCCGCGCATTCAGAAATTGATGGATGAGTTGCCGGATACCACATCGTCGATCTATTTTCTGCCTGATATTTATATCTTCGATTTGATGCAGGCGCGTTTCGAGTACATCGGCGATACGCCGGTCGTGGCCATGAACGAGTCGCCTTTCATCGGTGTCGACGGTGTGGTGAAAAGTATCAGCGACTTTATATTGGCTGTGCTGATCATTATTTTGCTATCACCCGTGATGGCGTGTATTGCCTTGGCGGTGAAAGTCACGTCGCCCGGCCCGGTGATCTTCAAGCAGCGCCGCTATGGTTTGAATGGCGAGGAAATCATCGTGTATAAGTTCCGTTCGATGACGGTGACCGAGGATGGCGCCACGATTCAACAAGCGAAACAGAATGATCAGCGCTTGACCAAAATCGGCGGCTTCCTGCGCCGCACGTCATTGGATGAGTTACCGCAATTCTTTAATGTGCTGGAAGGCAAAATGAGCATCGTCGGCCCGCGTCCGCATGCGGTGGCGCATAATGAGCTCTACCGCAAGCTGATCAAGGGTTATATGCTGCGTCATATGGCTAAACCCGGCATCACCGGCTGGGCCCAAGTCAACGGCTGGCGCGGTGAAACCGATGTGCTGGAAAAAATGAAAGCCCGCATCGAGCACGATCTCTATTACCTCAAAAACTGGTCCATCTGGCTCGACCTCTGGATCATCTTCAAAACCGT
>NZ_FNOE01000012.1 GCF_900106555.1 Nitrosomonas oligotropha
CTATTCAACAAGGCCCATAATAGAAAATCCAGACAATTCCATAGGACCAAATAGTAAATATAGATATCCATAGGACTAATAGATAAAAAACGTATGCTGGGCAAACCACTCCAAATTTATACGCAAATTCTGTATCATCAGTAGACCTCTTTTTACTGCCTTAACCTGCTTCGGCGGTTTTTTTATTGCCGACTTAATCTCGAATTAAAAAAACCCGTAGAACGGAATCCTTACTTACAGAGATGTTGTGCAGAATGATTATGGGTAATTCAGATAACGATTGTAGGATCTCTCACAATCTCCTGATGTACGAAACTACGCAAAGCCGAGACTTGTTCCGCATTCGGATTGGCGAACTCAACGCCGTAGCAAAATAGCAAATCCTGTTTAATATTCGAAGATTTAATATTCACATTTAACAGCATGGGAATACTCCGCTCTTCAAGTTGCAATTCAAAAGACAGCTCCAATTTTTCGTTAAGCTTTAATCCCAAATCGTCTTGCAAAGTAATTTGCGCGCCGCTCGCACTCAAATTGGTAATTAAAATTTGCGCGCCGGTTACATTGGCTCTTGCTTTGATTCCGGTTCTAATCCTTCTTGATTTTCGAATTATCTGACCTTTGATTTGTTTAGGAAAAGATAAGCAAAGACATTTGAAGGGATGTTTGATTACATAATCGACAAAAATTCTAAAGCTAAATGCATTTTTCCCATTAAAAAAATTGACCTGCATTTGATCGCCTTCCACAAATGAAGTCCCTACCATTTGATCGGTTACCGGCAAAGAAACCAACAACATTACGTTAGGAATATATCCGATTACGGTCACCATGCAAGCACCAGTCTTTGAAAAAGACAGGATTCCTGCATTTGATTGCGGCTTTAACATCAGCTTGTCGCCGACTTTAAGCTGCATACCGTTAAAATCGAACGAAGCTGAATAATCGTTTAGCTTATTATTATTTAATTGATTTTCTTTGTATTGAAAGAAAATCTTTCTATCGGGCAGTTTTCTCAGCTCATCCGGTGTTTTAAATATATGCCCCTGCTCTCGCAGCACCGCTTGATTTTCGTCTACTAAATTATGCGGTAACGGCTGGCCTATTTTTAAATCGGATAACTGGATTTGCGTTAAATTCATCATCTTTATCTTAAAGAATAAGTGATGAGAATTACGGTTAAATATCTAGATAGATTGAGTCGGAATATTCTGTTTTTATGTAGGATTGTTCCTTTTAATTTGATCTCATGAAAAAATAACCATCATTTCAATGATACCGAGCGCGCGGCAGTCTACCGGGCTATCAGCATAAGTTACCACTTAATTATATTCATAAATAATCACATAAACTTAACAACCCAGTCGTATACTTAAAATAGTAAGTGGCAAGGCGTAGCGGCATCGCCCCCAATGCCGCATTAAGTTAGGAGTGATTATTATGAATATTGATCGTCGCCTTCTATCCATTATTGGCCGTCGCTTTCCCGCTATTTACGATGTCATTCCACGCGGGCCGCAGGCTATTTTTGTTAACCGCTTATCGGAAGTCGCACTTAACCCTCAACCGCTGCCACCTCATGAACTAGGCGCAGCCATTGCACGAGAATTTATTCATGCCGTATGGCTAGCCAATCGTTTGGGTTCTGATCCAAGCGCAATTTTTGCCGACTTGGATGATTGGTGCCCAACCTTGCCGAAGCTACCTAAGCTACCACCTTGGTGGCCGCCGATCCCGGAACCGGATCCTGATCCTCATCCCGAATGGTTTACTGATCTTCATCTGGGATTTGCCGCTCAAATTGCTGTAGCCGCAACCAAACTTGAAGGAACTCGGGCAGGAGAGTTACTCAATAAAGCGATTGATCGTTCTCTGGAATCGATCGATAGACAAACTTAATCCTAGGTAATTTAAGCAAGAAAAACCCGGAGGATATTCCTATCTTCCGGGTAAAAGTCATTACGGATATAACACCACAATTATTTCGGCAAATATTCCAACATCTTTAAGAATACTCTCACAGAACAGGAAAATATTCCGTACAAATAATTGATTTATCAATCCGCAAACTTAATTTCACCGAATAGCTTAAGCAGATGCGGATCATATTGCTGCGAATCGCGCCGCATGATCAGCAATGCCTCGTCCGTTGCAACTCCTTTGTGGTACGGCCTGCTTTCAATCAGCGCATCGTAGGAATCCAAAATCCTGACAGCTCTCGCTAATAAAGGAATCTCATCCCCGGATAAACCTTTCGGGTAACCGCTGCCGTCATAATTTTCATGATGATAGAGAACGATATCTGTAATGCGCGGATCCAGGTTCAATGGATTCAAAAGCCTACAGCCAATTTCAGCATGCTGCCGGATCAGCAAAAACTCACTGGTGGTCAACTGCGATGGCTTGTTTATGATGTAGTCACTAATATGCAGCTTACCAATATCGTGCATACCGGCACCAATAGCGAGAAACTCCGACTCTTCCAGGGACAACCCGATTAGCCTGGCGAATGAAATCGTATTTCTCCTCATCCGCTGCTGATGCCCGCCAAGATCCGGATAACGTCCATCGATGATGCCATTGATAAAGTTTAAGGCAACGACCGGATCGATTGTTTCCGAAACAAAATCATCAGAACGCGGCGCTGTAATAGAAGCATGTGAATAATTTTGCATGGCAATCCTCTCAGGTTAAATTTCAGAACGAACAAAACCATAAACGGATTACCAAAAAATACATTCTGTCATCTTATTCTTTTTTTTCTTGGCATAAAGATTGCTTTTTGTAGGATTCTCCCGATATTCAATAAATTAAGTGCCATTGTAAATACCCGTAGAGAAAACCCATCAAACGGGTGTTTAAATGCTTTTAAAATAATTTTGAGATACAAAAAAACCCCGCAAAGCGGAAGAATCCACTCTACGGGGCCGTTTGCTTTTGATAAGGAAAGCAATGCAGTTGTAGTATCGGCATGATGTCCCAGAACTTTAGAAATAACTTCTTGCTACAATGCCTCCAAATTAAGAGGCAACCCCTCACCAAGCCACCGGGCAAAAACGGTATGCGCTGCCAATTCATCGGCTTGAACGGGGTGAATCAATACCGGCAACCCCGCCCTTTTCTTGTCAATCAGCAATGCAGCTTTATTGATATTGCGTGAAGGAATATGAATTTCAAACATCGGCATTGGGTGCGGGCCGATCGGCTTTAATATCAGCTCTCCCACATAGATTAATTGCGGGATCGCGAGAATCAAATCTTCCCTGACTTGTTTTGCGAGCTCGATTTCATTTTCCTTAAAATAAATGTGCGCGTGGAATATTTCCATAATTTTATAATTTTTATTGGTATGCGAATCAGTTGAGGCCATCATCTTAGAACAACGATTAGAACTAAGATTCAACGCAATACCATTCCGCAATGACAGCACTTGTCTCACATCTATATCTTTGAGCATTCGAGTAAAAGTAATTTTTTTATTAAAGACAACAGTATTTATCCGATCATTAACAATCAGGTTGAAGTTGAAGGATTGTTACGGTTTGCGGTGAAATATATTGAGTCGGATGATTCTTAATTATCCGCAGCGATTAGCGCATAGCCGCGTAGGATTCCGCCCATCCCCCCTCACGAACAAAATCACGGCATCTTTCCTATCAACCGTCCGGCAGTGCAATCTCAACACAAATTCCCAATTAAGAATTTTAGCGTTACGCTATTGACAATATTTTAGCGCAACGCTAATATAAACCATCAATCAGCCACCATAAGTCGTGAAAGCAGGTGAGGTTGAAAGGCTACCTCCTTAAGCCGTCGACACGGTGGAGCCTGTGGAAGCCAGGCGAACGAATTCAAATAACAGCGCGAGGTGAAAAATGATCAAGTGCAGAGTGAAAGTGATAACAAAAGATTTCAGATACCACTACTCCGGAATATTTCAATCAACGTGGCATGCGATGGTTGATGCCGCGGCAAAAGTAACCAATCCCGTGCGATTGATAACTGTGCAGGTGATTAGATGAGCATTCCGATGATGAAATTATCGCCACAGATTGTCGCGCTACGCATCCGGGAAAACGAGTGGGTGGCGCTTGAGCGTACCATCGATGATCTGGTGTTAAACCGGAATTACCCGCTCGATATTCCAAAAATGCTCGAGTGTATCCAAGCATCGCTGACAAAACGGCAAGGATTTTTACCAATGGAATCTTTTGAACATAAAGATATTCAGCGGGATGTGGATGCTCTGCAAGTGTTAATCGATCACTTCAATATGCGTCACGAAGCTTGAGGTGAAGCGATGAATTTGAAAAGACGATTAGCCATTAAATTCGAGCGCTCCCAAAAACTGCTCGCCAATTTCGTTTATTACGTGCGCCGGGGATATTCGCCGGGTATCGCATGGAATATGGCTGAGAGGACGCTGTAATGAGCGCCGCAATCAAGATTGTCGGGATCCAGAACCGGGAAGATATCGCCTTCGATTTAGGTGCGTGTGCTTACAGTGAAAGTATTCTGCCGCACGAGAACCCATACAGCAAAGAACTCGAACCACAATTGCACAAGGCGTGGGCGAGTGGCTGGAAACATGAACGTGAATATTGGGAGTTTGGCGATCATGAATGAGCCATCTATCACCATCCGCGCATCATCTTGGGCCGGTTTGTTCGACTGCGCGTACCGCTGGGAAGGAATTCACCTGCTCAAAATGAAAAACACTGTCGGCTTGCGTGCCGCACTTGGCACTGCAATTCATGCCGGTTCTGCGGTATTCGATCAGGCACGCATTTCCGGGGACACGGTTACGGTTAACGATGCGGCCGGCGTGCTGGTCGATAAGTTACGCGATCCAGAAAACGAATACGACCCCAATAAAGACGATCTGACTAAACCGGAAGCGGAAAGCATTGGGATAACACTGCTTTCAAAGTATTGCCTGGAAGTATCGCCAAATTACAACTTTGTGGCAGTTGAAATGGAAACAAAGCCGATGGATATTGACTGTGGCGGAGGAATTATCGTGCAACTTACCGGCACGATGGATCGGGCCAGGATCAAGAAATCAACGAATGGAATCGGTATCGCTGACCTCAAGAGCGGTTCTTCCGCAGTACAAAAAGGCGCAGCGGTCACCAAAGGCCACGCTGCTCAGGTTGGAACTTACGAATTACTGTTCGAGCACACAACCGGCGAACCGATCACATCGGAGGCTGAAATCATCGGCCTCAATACCAAAGGCAAAGCCGTGATTGCTACCGGTTTCATCAGCAACGCCAAAAAAGTAATGACCGGCGATCAAGACAACCCCGGGTTGATTGAATTCGCCGCGGATATGTTCAGATCCGGACGGTTTTATCCCAATCCAAAATCACTTCTCTGCTCGGAAAAATATTGCCCACGCTGGAAAACATGCCACTTTAAAGGAGATTAGAAAATGGCAGCAACAAATTTAACAGAACTGAAGCAACCAAAAGCAGCAGAATCATTAATTCCGCAAGTGCATGTTGGATTCTTCGACTTGCAATCGTTCGAACTGATGCTACGAATAGCCAAAGGATTCGCTTCATCAACACTTGTTCCAAAGGAATATCAAAACAATCCTAGCAACTGCATGATCGCACTTAATCTTGCTCAGCGCATTGGCGGTGATCCGCTGATGGTTATGCAAAATTTGGTAGTTGTATACGGAAAGCCAACATGGTCATCGCAATATTTGATAGCAACCGCAAATATGTGCGGCAGATTTTCTGCTATTAGATTTGAGTTTTTCGGAGAGAAGAATACTGACGGATGGGGATGCAGGGCTTGGACTATTGAGCATGCAACGGGTGAGAAACTAGTTGGTTCCGATGTCACTATCGGAATAGCAAAAAAAGAAGGTTGGTTCGCAAAAAATGGTAGCAAATGGCAATCAATACCACAGCAAATGCTTATGTACCGATCTGGCGCATGGTGGGTACGGGCTTATGCCCCTGAGCTATCAATGGGCCTGATGACAGCTGATGAGGCAAGCGATGTGTTTGAGGCTCAGAAGTCTTCGGATGGTAGTTACTCGGTTGATATTGACTCAATTAAAGGTAGTGTCGACAAATCGACCGGTGAAATAACCGACCAGCCAAAGCAAATCTCTCAAGACAAGCCAGACATAAAACCGGAAGAAATCCAATCAAAAGGCTCTTTCGTTCCATCGCCAGAAGAGCAGGAAGCAATCCGCCAGCGCGAAATAGCAGAAGCGGAAGCCTATTCTGGCAGGCAGGAAGAAACCCCACCACCCGAGAAAAAGAAAAAACCAGAATCTGAGCAGCTGGTAATTGAGTAACACCGCTCGTTAATGACCAAAGCCAGCCTCATACCTCATGTCCGCCAAAGCGATCATAAAACTGATCGGAGAGAACGCTTATCGCCACGACCGATGGAGAGTGTTCAGCGATTTCGTGCAATTGTCCGCGTTTGCGATCAGCAATGCGGTCGATATGCGCAACCGTGATGCACGAGAAAGCGAATATATGCGGATTATCGGTCAGTACAGCAAGGATGAAGCAAACAGATTCCCCATGATGCTGGCAGAGTTGGTGAACGGACTTGAAGATGGAATGGCGGATGTGCTCGGGCAGGTTTATATGGAGCTGGAATTAGGTAACAAGGATCGTGGCCAAGTATTTACGCCTTATTCGCTATGTCAGGCGTCTGCAAAAATGGTATTCGATAAGCCGCACGTTGATTCAATCATCGCCGACAAAGGTTATATAAGCATGCAGGAGCCAGCAGCCGGGGGTGGCGCGATGGTAATTGCTTTTGCTGAAGTAATGAAAGAAGCGGGAATCAATTACCAACAGCACCTGCATGTAACGGCGACAGATGTGGATATCAAGGCGGCTTGTATGGCTTATGTGCAATTTTCATTGCTCCATATCCCAGCTACGGTCATTCACGGCAATACGCTGTCGCTGGAAGAATGGTCGCGCTGGTACACGCCAGCTCACATCCTTGATGGTTGGAGCATACGGCTGAGATCAAAAGCGCAAAAACCGGAATTGATTGAACCTGAAACACAGATTCATCAAGTTACAGAGGAATTGGTAATTACCGAAGAGCCAGTGCCAATCCCAATTGCAGCAAAGAAACAAGAAACAGTTCAGTTATCACTTTTTTGAGGAGAAACACAATGAACGACTTCAGACAAATGACTGCGGAAACGGCAGGTAAGGATTTGCTAGGTGCACTGGTTACCGAGCTCAAACTTTTGCCGGATGTGTGGCAAAAGCTTTCAAAAGCCAAGCAAGATGATGTAATCGACCGGCTGCGCAATCGAATGGAAGAAAACGTGAAGATGGTTGTATTCACCATCGCATCGCAGAACAGAACGACTGTTGCCGGTAGCTTGGACAAAGTAACCATCAAGGGAAATGTTGAAGCGGTAATCAAGTTTGGGATCAATGCAGGGAATTTGCCCGAGCTTTTCGCCGCGGCAGCTGATCAGGATAGCAGAACAGTCCTGGTTGTCGTTGCTGATCCTGCGGCTCACACGCAAGGCATGGATGAAGTTCAGGGAGAAAACGACCAGCGCGCCATGGATTTAGGGCACGAATACCACGATAACGACGGCGGAGGAATTGAAGGCGCATCCGATGTTGACCCAAACACCGGAGAAATTAAAGGATTACCATCGCCAGATCAGGTAAAACCAACCGATGAAGAATTGGAAAAAGCTTTTGATGACGGTTACCAAGCAGCGCAAGAAGGCAAGCCGCAAAGCGACTGCCCGATCATCCGTAGCGAATTGGTTATCGAGTGGGTGAAAGGCTGGAAAGCATGGCATGAAGAAAACGCCGAAACCGCTGAAGAAGTGGAGGTTGAGTAATCATGAGAATTAAACGAATCGCATCCAGTGGCTTTCTTGCCGTGAAAAATATCGAAGTGGACGTGCGCTCACCCATCGTATTGTTTTGCGGCACGAATGAAGCCGGTAAATCCAGTCTGCGCGATGGTATCCATCAGGCATTCACGGGTGAAAATCCGCGCGTGCAGCTCAAGAAGAACTATAAATTTCTGGTGAATGACAAGGACCATGCCGGATACACCTATATTGACTATGACGGCAATCAAAAAGCCGCCATTACCATACCGAATGGCACGCACGAATTAACTCAGGCGCTTCATTCCGCCCTGCCCTATGTGCTGAACCCGGCATTATTCGCCAGCATCACGCCGGATGATCGCGCCAAGTTTCTTTTTGACCTTGGCAATCTTCGCAGTGATGGCGCGGAAGTTAAACAAAAGCTGCTGGATCATGGGTGTGATGCCGGGAAAGTAGGTGAAATCATGCCATTCCTGCGTTCTAGTTTCGAGAATGCGCATAAGCAGTCCACTGAAAACGTAAAGCAAGCACGTGCTAATTGGAAAGCTGTCACAGGTGAAACCTACGGCGACAAAAAGGCCGAAGGATGGAAAGCTCCGGTACCGGCTATTGACGCATCGGCAAAAGAAAAAGCTGAAGCGGAATTATCAAGAATCGACGTTGAGCTTGAGGAAGCAAACCAAAAGCTTGGTGCTATGCAGGCTGCATTGAATGGTGCAAATCATAGAGCCGGTGAAATTACCCGGCTTAAGGAATTATCTGAAAAAGAAAGCCGCATCCGTGAAAAGCTCGATCATGATCGCCATCAAGTTGAAGAATGGCAAACCAAGATTGAAGAAACCAGAAAATTGGCGCTTGGTTCTCGCCCAGGAGCTGTTGCGTGCAAATGCCCGGAATGCGATGCGGAACTGGTTTTCACCGGAACTGAATTAGTTGCTCGCGCGGGTGATATGCATGGCGATGAAGATGCGGCCGCAAGCTTGGGGAAATATGAGAACGCTTTATCGATGTTTAAAAACGCGGTTGCAAATGGAGAACGCGATTTAGCAGCTGCAACAGCAGCACGTGAGCAATTGGCTCTGATGAAAGATGATCAGGAGACGCCAAATCAAGAAGATATCGACGCACTGAAAGCCAAAATTTCGGTTCTCAGATCAGGTAGGCAGCAAGCCTCGACCGATCTGGAAACTATTAACAAAAACATCCGCCTTGCCAGCGAAGCAGAAGCAATAACTCAAAAAGCAGCAGAACACCATGCCAGCGTGCAGGCGTGGGACAAAATAGCATCAGCACTGGCACCGGACGGCATACCGAGCGAAATGCTTCACGCCGCACTTGGGCCAATTAACGTCAGATTAGCAAAAAGTTCAGTTGATACCGGGTGGAAGCAGGCAGTTATCAACCCTGATATGTCGATCAGCTACGAAGAACGTCCCTACGGATTATCTTCAGTATCCGCAAAGTGGCGTGCAAACGTAATGATAGCGGAAGCAATCAGTCACGTATCCGGCATCAAGTTTTTAATGGCTGATGAATTCGACCTGCTCGATCTGCCAAACCGCAGCGCTTGTCTAAAGTGGCTCATCGGATTGGCGCGCAACCATGAAATTGACTCGGTTCTGTTATTCGGAACTCTCAAAGAAAAACCGGCAAAGCTACCGCCAGAAGTCGCTGCGCATTGGATTCAGGATGGCGTTCTGGTGGATCAAGTTGTGGAAGCGGCGGCGTGAACAAACCAGTGACAAAACCAACATTTATGTTCGATATCGAACAGAACTTTGTTGAATTTACTGCGACACTGCCCAGTAAGTCTATTCCTGTTACCCAATTCGGGAATAGCCCGCACCAGCCCGGATGCTGCCCGGCATCTAGTCGGAGGGCTGGAAGATTACTCCTATCCAGTGCGCTTCACTTCGCTCTACTCACTTGGCGCGCTGGACTTCTCGTTTATGGGCAGAACACAGTTTTAAATCGAAGGACTTCCAGCCGTATGACCGAAAGTTCTGATATTGCTATGTTCTGCCCACCCGTTTCAAATAACGCATTGACATTAAAAACTGCTGGAGCAATCCGGCTTTGTCTCAGCCGATGGCAAGCACCCGGCCAGGCTCAACCTCTCCATGTTGGCGAATACCAAGGCATTTATCTCACCCCTAATGCACTTACTCAACGAAATGCGAGCAGACGGCCATGATGTCTCTGCGCCCTGGGATGAATTCATTGCGATGCGCGAGGCACTCATATCAGCAGATAAAGCGTTGGAAAAGATTTACATGGAAGCGCTACAAGTCAATTTCAGGGCGGCCAGTACGGTGGGGATCAACAGGAGAAAAGAATGAATGAATTAACTCCAAATCAATTAGAGAATCAAAGCAAGGAAGCAATTATCGCTTACCTGAAAGATTGCAATATTAAATTAGAGTATTTAGAAAAAGATTCTCCCTATACAGATAAATGGAAGCGGGATCCTAAACATGGAAAGGTATTTGACATAGAAAATTTTTATTACCGGATATCAAATGCTAAGCCTTGGTACAGGGTTGGTCTGACTGTCGATGGAAAAACAGTAACAGCGGACAATGATCATCAAGAAGAGCTTTTAGAAAAGGGAGACGGTTTTGTCAAATGGATAACCGAAAGGATCGAATATGACTAATAAACTCGATGAGCACTAATTGGATTCAGGATGGCATAATTGTTGATAAAGCTATGGAAGCTGCGGCGTAGTCGGTGAAGCAGGCAGGATTATTGAGATTAGATCCTATAAGGATAGGATGAAATGAATTTTTTAGAGTGGCCGTGTGAACTGGTTTTTAGTGTTTGTAGCTTTTTCGTAATGACAAAAGCATTGTTGGCATTAATTCTTGGCGTTGTTATAGCCGGGATGATTTTCGTAACAATAAAAGAAATAATCAAGGATTCGAGGAAATAATCGAAGTGAAACGCCCGGCAAGGCGAACCAATCCTTGACCGGACGGGACATATGGCGAGCATATGTTAAATTGATTATCGGACGGGCATTAAAAAACTTTATGGATTATTAATCAAGCTATTAATCCAGTCCGGGTTTGTATACCAATAATATCCGCCCGCAATGAGTAGGAAAGCGACAATTAAAGCGACAGCAACTAACATCAGAATATCGCTACTGCTAAATCGCGGCTCTTCTAAATTGACGGTTTTGCTGGTTGGTTCTTCGGGATTATTCGTATTCATGGGAACCTCCTTTTTAATAAAAGCTGAAATGTATCTGTAAAAAATTTATTGATCTGTTCGGTTGTTAACATTGGGTCAGAAAATTTTGGCGCGTTACTACTGAGCGACTGATTCAGATCTAAGCAATTCAATAATTGATATCATCTTTGAATGGGGTTATGACCAAATGAGCGAAACTCACTGGATAAAATGCAGCGAACAGATGCCGCCAGAGGACTATAGTTTGATAGTAATAAAAGTCAAAGGAAAAGTGCTCGGAAAAATAGTCAGCCTGGATTTTCATCGGTGCAACTATTACGCAGCAGAGGATACTGAATGGTATCTGATTCCAGCAGATAAATGACAACCCTTACGCGCTCATACGTACAGATAAATTAAAAATACCGAATCAATAGATTGCCATGAGTTTGTTCCTTGATTCAGAAGACGTCTCCATACTGACCGGCAGAAAAACCAAATCCGGCCAGATTGACGCACTGCGCCGGATGGGCATACTATTTTATGTTAACGCGGTGGGAAAACCCGTTGTACCAAGGTCAGCGATAGAACCTAGCAGCAAACAACCGGACGCCATCGAAAAACCTTGGAAACCGAACGTGCTGAAAAATGGGTAGAAAGCCATCAATAAACCTAAACCTGCCGAAAGGCGTGCGGGCCAGGAAACGCGGCGCGAAGATTTGGTATTACCTCGACACCGGCGGAAAACCGCGCAAAGAAATACCACTAGGCAATGATTACGCGATGGCCATAAAAAAATGGGCAGAACTGGAAATTGATGCAACCCCTAGCCACGCGGCAATCATAACCTTCCGCTATGTCGCCGAACGTTACACAAAAAAAGTCATCCCGACAAAAGCACCATCCACACAAAAAGGCAATCTGCGGGAACTTGTCTGGCTATATAAATTCTTTGACAATCCGCCCGCACCGCTGGAAAAAATTGAACCGATCAACATACGGCAATACCTAGACTGGCGTGGAAATATACGCGGCAAGAGAGAAAAGGCTCTCTTCAGCCACATTTGGAATTGGTCCAGGGAGCAGGGATACACCAACCTGCCAAACCCATGCGCAGGAATAAAAGGTATCTCTGAGAAAGGCCGCAAGTATATTTACATAGAAGATTCAGTCTTCAACGCAGTTTACGAAAAAGCCAGTCAACCACTACGCGATGCTATGGATATGGCCTATTTAACCGGGCAAAGACCTGCTGATGTGCTAAAAATGACTGATCACGACATTGGTGTAGATAACACCTTAAGTGTCACGCAAAACAAGACCAAAGCGAGACTAAGAATCAGCATAGAAGGCGAATTGGCGATACTGATCAAAAGAATTTTAACCAGAAAAGCAAACCATAAAGTCAGAAGTTTCTCATTAATTGTTGATGACAAAGGACAGAGACTCACAGCGTGCGCGCTACGTGGTCATTTTGACCGAGCCAGGGAGGCTGCAGGAATCAACAAGGAATCATTTCAATTTCGCGATCTCCGCGCAAAAGCTGGTACCGATAAAGCGGAATCAAGTGGAGACATCAGACAGGCTCAAAAACAGCTAGGACATTCAACTATCACCATGACAGAACATTATGTAAGAGATAGGAAAGGCAGCAAAGTTACACCCACTAAATAGCCATTTTACCGATAAAAATTGATCGTTTTTGTTCCGCTAAAAAAATTTACCCCGCATGAACAAAGGATTTCAGAAGCATCATTTTTGCTCTTTTGCGGAACGCAATTCTCTTATAGGCCAATGATTATAAACATTTATAATTCCAACTTAAAATCCCTCGGGCCTAAAACGCCCGTGCCGGTTCGATTCCGGCTCCGGGCACCAATAAACAATAAGCTGCCAATCCCTTGGGAGCTTAAAAGCACTCCGTAGCATTCCGCAAAATACACACTCCGTTCTGCAGTTTTGTTTTAGTCATAAATGACAGCGAACACGTTGACTAATCAGCGCATTGAGAATGGGTCGATCCAATCAACTTTACGCTGCTGAACACCCCCAAAGATAGGACAAATCAATAATAGAAACCGGTCTCTATTTAGGGTAGTATTTTGAGCTTAAAAATGAGTTACTTTATTTTTAAGCACTTAAGTAGATTCCGCAAAACACTTTGAGATTTACCCTCATACAGTTGGAGACGACAATGAAAAAAATTTATCACTATATAGTTGGCGCTTTGCTGGCATCACCAATGCTTGCTTCTGCAGCAACAAACTATAATTTATCCAGTGACTTTAGCAATATAAATAATCCAAACGGGACTTGGTCTTTCTTACAAGGGACAACACCGCTGGCGTCTCAAATCCCTTTAAACAATGGCAACCCGCTTTATCCTGCTACTACTTCAGGTTATTTCAGCACAGGGCCTAATTTGAATGTCGACACACCGGATGTCATTAAAACCGCAGTAAGCGGCAGTAGTGCGGGTGAAACCGATACCGATTTCTTAGCTGGAGATGTAATCATTCATAGCCCCAACAGCGGAGATCCATTATTTGTAGTATGGACTGCACCCAGTGACGGCATAGTCGATTTCACCAGTGATATCTGGTACGCCCATTCGACTGTGAGCCGCTCAAATGATGCTTCTATATCATTAGGCGGATCTTTCCTAGGCTCAGCCACAATATCAAATGCGTCTTATGGCGATAGAACTAATCCATGGCACATGAGTGGTGATGATTTGGCCGTTGTTGCCGGAGATACACTTTCATTTGCCTTTACAAAAAGCGCCGGACAATCTTTTGGATCTTTGGATGGCGTAAACGTCGATATCTCATTTACCAGCGCAGTTCCTGAGCCTGAGACTTACGCTATGCTACTAGCCGGTCTAGGATTGCTGGGATTAGCAATACGCAGCAGAAATCAAACCGTCTAAAAAAACTGCCCGATTTTATCGGGTAGTTTTCATTTAACCGCTTATACCCGGCATTACCTACACCAGCGGCAAGCAAGTCCACTGCAACATTTCATACTGAATAACTTCTCTCTGCACATTTGCAACAAATTCCCAAAGAACTGATTCAACCTCGCTGGGAAGCGAGGTTTCGTCAGAAAAACGGTTGTCGGCTTAATAATACATTGCGCTTGTGACGCAACCTTCATAACAGCCATCACTCTATGAGTTCAGTCCTACACTCTATCAAACTATAAACTTTTAGCATCCGCTTCCGATAAATACTGAGAAACCAAGATCAGGAATTTGATCCGACTTCATTTCGTTAAACTCGTATTTACAATCACACACTGACGCAATTATTCCTATGCCAAAATTACGCCTAAAAATCATTAAACCCAGAACAAAAAAACATTTATCTCAAATAGACAATCTTCTTAATATTACTGGCCGCTTCGTACAAGAAAAAATCCACAAGATGCTCGACAACGATGTATTGCCTTTGATCATCGCGCCATCTATTTTCCTGATATTTGCGGGCCTGGAGTGGTGGCGCTGGTATCTGGAAATACCAACACCTATTCCGCTTCTTTTAACTATCATCGCGCTGGGCGTAGGCGTATATTGCTCCTACAAACTATTGGGGCATAAGAAAAATGAGAGCAGACAAAAAGACTTACGCACAAGCATCAATCAGCATCCAGAATTACACTAGCCACATCAATGGCTTAGTGAATATATTGATCACAGCCAAGCTAGTATTCAGTCGATTGTTAAATAGAAACAAACTCCGGAATGCCGACTAAAGTGTATTACAACAGCGCTTGCCCTGTTTGCAATGCAGGCATAAAAGATCAACGCCAGCGCATGGAACAGTGTGGTATCAAAGACGTTGACTGGGTGGATGTACACAACAGCCCGGGCACTGTGTCAGAAACGGGCAATCCGCTGGAACAGGTGCGCGAGCGATTACACGTGAAAGACAATAGTGGCCGATTGCGTATCGGTATCGATGCATTCATCTATCTTTGGCAACAGACTCCGAATCAGCGTTGGCTGGCAAACTTGTTGCAATTGCCGGTCATCGGATCACTGGCACGACTCGCCTACAATGGCTTTGCCCTGTTGCTTTATCGCTGGAACCGGGCATTAAAACACTAGTAATTCTACGCGCTCACATTTTCGCAAGAATTTCCCCAGCTTTACACCAGTTTCCAGTTCAAAGGATTACCCGCATAAAGCGGTATTAACTGCTCTCCTGCAAAATCAAACTGCTCCGGGACAACCCAGCTTTCTTTCTTCAACGTAATCGAACTTGTATTCCGCGGTAATTGGTAAAAATCCGCGCCATGAAAACTGGCGAACGCTTCCAGTTTATTCAATGCTCCCGCCTGTTCAAAGGCTGTCGCATATAACTCGATGGCGGCATGCGCTGTAAAAATTCCCGCACAACCGCAGACATTTTCTTTGTTCATCTGTGAATGTGGAGCACTATCGGTCCCGAGAAAAAACTTTGGATTGCCGCTGGTCGCCGCTTCCAACAAAACTTTCCGGTGTATTTCACGCTTCAACACCGGTAGGCAATAATGATGCGGACGAATACCGCCCTGAAAAATCGCATTGCGGTTCAGTAGCAGATGATGTGCCGTAATCGTAGCTGCGATATGGCGGGATGCTGCCGCCACAAACTGTACCGCATCGCGCGTGGTGACATGCTCAAATACGATACGCAAATCCGGGAAACGCTGTATCAGCGGCGCCAGTATCCGGTCGATAAAAACTTTCTCGCGATCAAATACATCCACATCGGCATCCGTCACCTCGCCGTGCACCAGCAGCGGTAAATTATTTTGTTCCATCGCCGCCAGCGTGGCATAGCATTTGGCGATATCGGTGACACCGGCGTCGGAATTCGTCGTCGCCCCGGCTGGATATAATTTCACACCATGTATCACACCGCTTTCCTTGGCCCGGATGATTTCCGATGGCAGGGTATTGTCCGTCAAATACAAGGTCATCAACGGTTCAAAACCGGATTGCAATGCCGCAGGCAAAGCCGCCAGGATTCGTGCGCGGTACGCCAGCGCCATTTCGACCGTCACCACCGGCGGCCGCAAGTTCGGCATAACAATGGCGCGCGCGAATTGTTTTGCCGTATGCGGTAACACGGCGCGCAGTTGCTCGCCGTCACGCAAATGCAAATGCCAGTCGTCGGGGTGGGTAAAGGTAATACTGGTCAAGATTTATCCGTGATTGTGTTGAATAAGAGCATTATAGTGCAGGCATCCACATCCATACTATCCGGCATCTCCTCCTGTCTTCAGATCCAGCGCCAATTGATACAGCGCATTCTTGTTTTCACCGGTAATTTCTGCTGTCAGCTTAACCGCCTGCTTTAACGGCAACTCGACCAGCAAACACGTCAATGTATGCCGCGCCTGATCGCTGATCTCGGATTTATCCGGAGTTTCCGCGCCGGATAATAGCAAAACAAACTCGCCTTTTTGCTGATTGGTATCCGCCTGTAACCAAGACAGCGCATCAGCTAGTGTTCCGCTATGAATGGTCTCGAATAATTTGGTTAATTCCCGCGCCAAGGTAATTTCGCGTTGCGCTCCGAAAATATCGATCATGTCCGCAATGCATTCCAGAATCCGATGCGGCGCTTCATAGAATATCAATGTATAGGGATGCGATTTTAACGCCGTCAATTCGCGTTTACGCAACCCGCTTTTTGTCGGCAGGAAACCATAAAACAAAAAATGTGGATTCATCATTCCAGCCGCCGATAAGGCGCAAACTGCCGCATTCGCCCCGGGAACCGGAACAACCCGGTAGCCACTTTCGCGCACGCGTTGCACAACAATCGCACCGGGATCGGAAATGCCGGGCGTGCCTGCATCAGTTATCAAGGCAACGCTTTTTCCAGATTCCAGCAAAGTGACTATTTTGCCCGCGACCGCCGCCTCGTTATGTTGATGCAATGCGATCAATTTCGCCGTAATGGCATGCGCCGCCAATAAATGCTTGGAATTCTGCACATGCTCGGCGGCAATCACTTCGGCTTTAGCTAATACATCCAGCGCGCGCAAGCTGATATCGCTTAAATTTCCTATTGGGGTAGCAACCACATATAATGCACTTTTTTCCAGCATAATCCTCACTATGCCTCGTTTATTGACAATTCTCGCGGTATTACTCCTGGCACTATACGGCAACCCGCCAGCCATGGCCACCGGCGTGGAAGAATCCACACAACCGGAAATTGTACCCGGGCCGCTGATCGTTGCACATATTGCGCTGCTGCTTCCGCTTGAATCCGCGGCGTTTGCAGAAGCAGCAAATGTGGTCAAAGAAGGATTTGAAGCTGCCGCACAGCGCGGACAATCGTTGCCGCTGACAATCCGTCTGTACCCGACCAGTGACGATCCGCTCGATATCGTGATGAGTTATTATCACGCCGTGACTTCCGGCGCGGCGTTTGTGGTCGGACCGCTAACGCGGGACGGGGTTGCTGCCATCGCTTCCAATCAGACACTAGCAGTACCGACACTGACACTCAACACGGCCGATAACCATCAGACCCTCCCCGAAAAACTATACTTATTCGGTTTGCAAACGGATACCGAAGCCGCTCAAATGGCAAAATTGGCGCTCGCCAGCGGTAGAAGCCATGCCGTTATCATCGGCGACGATAGCGCCCTGTCGAAGCGCCTGCAAAATGCTTTTAAACAGCGGTGGCAGGATGAATATGGCAAAACCCTTGAATCGCTGCGCTATAGCGAGAATCCGTTGATATTGCAACAACTGCGCGAATTGACAACCGGTACTGACCGGCTGGCTTTTCTGGCCCTGGATGCCGCCAAGTCACGCATCCTGCGGACTTATCTCGACCCTGAAGCACCAGTGTATGCAACATCGCAGATTTTTACCGGAACCGATAACCTCCTGCTCAATAGCGATTTAAATGACATTCAGTTTCTCGACATGCCTTGGCTGCTGCAACCGGATCATCCCGCCGTTATGGCTTACCGTCACACCGGCAAAGCCCGGAATACCGAAATGGAACGTCTCTACGCGCTGGGTATCGACGCATTCCGCTTGATGACCAATCTACTGCAACGGCAATCCGCCAAAGAAATTACTTTGGATGGCGTCACTGGCAATATCCGCTTCGCGCCACCCAACCTATTTACTCGCGAGCCCGTAGCGGCGCAATTCGACAATGGTAAAGTGCGATTGATCGCAATACCGTCGAATACGCCGGAAACACCCCAGAATACGCCTGAAGATGAAGGGCAGTGACGCCGAACAGATAGCGCTAACATACCTGCAACGGCAAAACCTGGTGCTCGTGGCACAAAACTACCGCTGCCGTTTCGGTGAAATCGATTTGATCATGCGCGACGGCGCAACCCTGGTTTTTGTCGAAGTCCGCATGCGATCCAATGCGGCATTCGGCGGCGCTGCTACCAGCATTACAACGGCGAAACAAGCCAAATTGCTACACACCGCCCGGCATTATCTATCCCAGCTCAATAGCGAACCGGCTTGCCGCTTTGATGCGTTGCTGTTATCGGGTAGCCATGGACAGGAAATTGAATGGATTAAGGATGCGTTTGGTGAATAGCCATTCAATCTAAATGAACACTCTTCATAAATAAATACTCCGCCCGCCATCCACGGCAATGATCTGCCCGGTGATATAAGGGGCATCGGCAATCAAAAACTGCACGGTTTTGGCGATATCATCGGGTTCGCCGCAGCGTTTAAGTAAGGTGCTGGCAATAATTTGATTCCGTTCCGCTTCATCGGTCCATTCGCCGTCTTCCGGCCACAGAATGGGCCCTGGAGAAACGCCGTTGACGCGCACTTCAGGGGCCATTTCCACCGCCAGCGATTTGGTCAGCGATAACAGTCCACCCTTAGCGGCGTTGTAGATCACGTAATTCTTCAATGGCCGCTCGGTATGAATGTCAACAATATTGACGATGCAGCCGTGCCGCTCCTTTAGATAGGGTGCGGCCGCCTGTGCCAGAAAAAGCGGCGCCTGGAGATTGCTACCGACCAGATCGCGCCAATCGTCTAGTGTGCATTGCGGCAGCAAGGTCGGAAAGAAGCTTGAGGCGTTATTAATCAGCACGTCCAATTGCCCAAAACGGCTGGCTGCTTTTTCCACCAGTTCCGGTAATAGTTCCGTGTCCAATAAGTCGGCTTGCACCAAAGCCACCGAATCGGCACGTTTTTGATTTAATTCGTCGTGCAGCGCTTTGGCTTCATCGAATGAAGCGCGGTAATGCACAACCAGCCGTGCGCCTTGCGCATGCAGCCTGCGGCAGATAGCCGCCCCTACCCGTTTTGCACCGCCGGTCACCAAAATCACATTTCCTTGCACGTACGTCTCCTTCAAAGAACTGATACACTATGGCCCATTTTACGAATAAACTTTACAATCTACTCTAACTTTATTTCCTATATCATTGATCATAAACATGCTACCTCCCAGTGAAATTGCTTTAGCACATAGCCGATCGGTACAAGCGATGATCCGGGAAAAGATTCTTGCAGCCCATCATTGGATTTCTTTTGAAGATTATATGAATCTTGCATTGTATGCACCAGGACTGGGTTATTACAGCAGCGGCGCAACCAAACTGGGCAATGCAGGAGACTTCGTCACTGCGCCGGAAATCTCTCCGCTATTCGGCCGCACACTGGCGCAGCAGCTATGGCAAATTTCGCAGCACCTTGCCCAGTTTAATATTCTTGAGTTTGGCGCCGGCTCAGGCAAACTGGCGCGGGATATCTTACTTGAACTGGAAAAAACCGCTGCGTTGCCAGAGAAATATTTTATTCTTGAAGTCAGTGCCGATCTGCGCGAGCGGCAGCAATCAGGCCTTAAGCAAGAAATACCCCATCTTGCGGATCGAATCGAATGGCTGGAACAGTTACCCGATCAATTCACTGGTGTCATACTCGCCAATGAAGTGCTAGATGCAATGCCGGTTCACATCATCAAATGGCGTAATGATAACGTGCTGGAACGCGGCGTCACTTGGCAGAACGATCAATTCACTTGGCAAGATCGTGCGATTCAAGATAAAGAACTTCTGACAATCACCCAACAGCTCACTCCCGAAATCAATCCGGACAATAAACCCATCGACTACGTCAGCGAAATCAATCTTGCCGCCGTTCATTTCATGCGCAGCCTGGCAAGCACGTTGCAACAAGGGGTCATATTGCTCATCGACTATGGCTTTGGCCGCAGCGAATATTATCACCCGCAACGCAACAAGGGTACGCTGATGTGCCATTACCGCCACCATGCGCATGACGACCCGTTTTATGTACCCGGCTTGCAAGATATCACCAGTCATGTCGACTTCAGCGCGGTTACGCAGGCTGCGGAAAATGCCGGTTTGCAGCTCCTGGGCTACACAACACAGGCCTATTTTCTGCTCAATTGCGGTATCACTGAAATTCTCGCGCAAACATCTGCGGAAGATACGAGTCATTACTTGCCGCAATCGAATCAATTGCAAAAACTGGTCAGTCCGGCGGAAATGGGGGAGTTGTTTAAGGTCATTGCTTTTGGCAAAGATTTTTCCGAACCGCTGAGCGGGTTTAGTGCTGGCGATATGAGCCGCTTATTATAAAAACGCGATTCCGGTAAATAAGGCGGAAAACTTGCCGATTTACCTAACGGGAAAATTTCCTCCATTTTATTCATTAACTGTTCTGCTGCCACTAGCGCCTTGTCATATAAAGCTCGCAAAACGAATCAAGCAGTCACCGATACTGCAAACTAATATTTCGAGAACGAATCAATGTTGATTATTAACAAACTGGAGTTTAGCCAGAATTTCCGCAGTATCCTGCAACAAGCCGGACAAATTCCCCCACTACCGGAAACCGCACGCGAGCTATTCAAGTTACGCAACAATCCGGAAGCCAATCTGGAGCAACTGACGGGAGTCATTGAAAAGGATCCCAATCTGGCAGCTTTTATTATGAAATATGCCCGTATGTCTATTTTCGGCTACGGCAGCCGGATCAATTCGGTTCATCATGCCGTATCGCTGGTATTGGGCTTTAATACCGCACTTAATCTCGCGATGGGCATCGTCTCATCCGGTTGCCTCAAACTGCCGAATCACGGCGCGCTGGGCCGTATCCGCATTTGGCATCAAACCTTGGAATGCGCCGCCTTATGCCGCGAACTTTGCCAGATCATGACGGAAAAGCATCTCGTCAATTGCGAACTGATTTATCTGAGCGGGTTATTTCACAATTTTGGATATTTATTGTTCGGACACCTGTATCCCAAAGAATTTGCTTATCTGAATGATTTGGTTACCCGCTACCCGGAACAAGAGGCGCGCACATTGCAGCAGCAAGTTTTTGGCATCACCCACGATACGATCGGCATGTATCTGATCAAAGCATGGGATTTTCCGGAAGAAATAGCCGTTGCGGTTGCCGAGCAAAACTTTCCAGATTACTCGGGCAAACATGCATCCTATGTCAAACTGCTCGCCATCGCTAACCGCATGCGGCAAGACCAGGCTCAGGCTGACGGCTGTCCGTATATCGATACATCTTCACTGATGGAATGCTTGAGAATTGATGCCATACAGGCTAAAGCAGTACAAGAAAAAATACGCGGCTGTCAAAACGAGTTTCGTACATTGGCGCAAGATTTGGCGGCATAAAAAAGCATCGTCACTCACCACTGCTGAATGCCGGTGGATAAATGCCCGGCGACAATTTGAACTATAAACCCTGTATTGAGTTAAAATAGGCCCCTATGCCTAATTTTTATAGCCCAGAAGACATTATCCGTCCGGAAATTCTCGCGTTATCCGCTTATCATGTGCCTCCGGCAACCGGCATGATCAAGCTGGATGCGATGGAAAATCCCTATCCGCTACCGTCTGCGCTCCGCGATGAAATCGCTCAACTGACGCTGAACGCGCCTGTCAATCGTTATCCCGATGCCAGCGCCGCTACGCTTAAAGCAACGTTACGCCAGGCTCTGGGCATTGCCGATGACATGGATATCCTGCTGGGTAACGGATCGGATGAAATTATTCAGATCATCGCAATGGCGGTCGCCAAGCCTGGTGCTGTGCTGATGAGTGCTGAACCGGCATTTGTGATGTTCCGGATGATCGCAACATTTGCAAATATTCAGTATGCCGGAGTACCACTACGGAAAGATTTTTCCCTGGATCTGGATGCCATGTTAGCGGCGATTGCTCAACATCGGCCGGCAGTCATTTTCCTGGCTTACCCGAATAACCCGACAGGCAACTTATTCGATCCCGCAGCGATTGAAAGCATCCTGCAAACCACTTCGGGCATTGTCGTCGTCGATGAGGCTTACCATGCTTTTGCGGACGCGAGTTTTATCGATAAACTCAGCCAATATCCGAATTTGCTGCTAATGCGCACGTTATCCAAATCAGGATTGGCCGGTTTGCGGCTTGGGCTTCTGATTGGCCGGTCCGAATGGCTGAAACAGCTGGAAAAGGTGCGTCTGCCTTATAATATTGGCATAATGACGCAATTGATCGCTGAAAAGGTATTGCATCACACTACGGTATTATCGCAGCAAGCCGAAGCCATCAAATCGGAACGCACGAAAATGAACACATTTCTTGGTACAATGCGCGGTGTTGAAGTATATCCGTCCGATGCTAACTTTATTTTGTTTCGTGTCAATGCAGCCAGCCAGATTTTTCAGGCGCTCAAACAACATAATATACTGATCAAAAACCTGGATGGTAGTCATCCATTATTAGAGAATTGTTTGCGTGTAACTGTGGGTACCCCCGATGAAAATTCACAATTTTGCGCGGCATTACGTACCATCCTGAGTGAAACAGTTTAGAATCCTTTCAAATTTCCTTGCATTCATCCAAGATTAATCATCTATGCGCCGGGCACAAGTCATACGAAATACGCTGGAAACCCAAATCAGTGTCAATCTGAATTTGGACGGAACCGGTAAATCCACACTCGAAACCGGTGTGCCGTTTCTCGATCATATGCTCGATCAGATCGCGCGTCATGGCATGATCGATCTCGCCATTGCCGCAAAAGGCGACTTGCATATCGATGCCCATCATACCGTTGAAGATATCGGCATCACTTTGGGTCAGGCATTTGCCAAAGCGGTGGGCGATAAAAAAGGATTGCGCCGCTATGGTCATGCTTACGTGCCATTGGATGAAGCACTATCGCGCGTGGTCATAGACTTATCCGGACGCCCGGGTCTGGTCTTCAATGTCGCTTTCACGCGCGCGCGCATCGGTGATTTTGATGTCGATCTGTTTCATGAATTCTTCCAGGGCCTTACGAATCACGCTTTGATGACGCTGCATATCGACAATTTATCCGGCAGAAATGCCCATCACCAGGCCGAAACTGTCTTTAAAGCATTCGGGCGTGCCTTGCGCATGGCGATCGAGCACGATCCCGCGGCAGCCGGGATTATTCCATCCACCAAAGGTACTTTGTAAGTCACTTTGCCTCTATACATCACGGTATGACTGATATCGCAATTGTTGATTATGGAATGGGAAACTTACGTTCCGTCCATAAAGCGCTTGAACATGTGGCACCAACGGTCTCAACAACGGTCACCAGCGACCCTGACATCGTTCGCAAAGCCAATCGGGTCGTGGTGCCTGGACAAGGCGCCATGCGTAACTGTATCGATGAGCTGGAAACCCGCGGATTGCGCGAGGCCGTCATCGAAGCCGCTAAGCACAAACCATTTCTTGGCATCTGCCTGGGTCTGCAAATGCTGTTCGAAGAAAGCGAGGAAGGAAATGTCAAAGGCTTAAACATTCTGCCCGGGAAAGTCGTGCGTTTTCCCGCTTCGGCCATGACAAACGCGGACGGGCAAAAACTTAAAGTGCCGCATATGGGCTGGAATCAAGTTTACCAGGCAATCAAGCATCCTTTATGGGAAGGCATTGCGGCGGATGCGCGTTTTTATTTCGTGCACAGCTATTATGTCGCAACACCCGATACGGCATTGATCGCGGCACAAAGCCATTATCCTTTCCCATTTACTTGCGCCGTTGCAAAAGATAACATTTTCGCGGTACAGTTCCATCCGGAAAAGAGTCAACTGGCAGGATTAACCCTGTTAAGTAACTTTGCCAAATGGACACCGCACTTCTAAAACCAAAAGTAGTAAACTGACTCTGTAATCAACTATCAATTCTGATTAAGCTATGCTGATTATTCCTGCAATAGATCTTAAAGATGGACATTGTGTCCGGCTAAAACAAGGGGTTATGGAAGATGCCACGGTATTTTCCGAAAACCCAGGCGAAATGGCGGCGCACTGGTTGAATCAAGGCGCGCGCAGATTGCATTTGGTCGATTTAAACGGCGCATTTGCCGGAAAACCGAGAAATGAAGCTGCGATTCGTGAAATTGTCGACGCCCTGGGTGACCAAATTCCGATTCAATTGGGCGGCGGCATTCGCGATCTCGATACGATTGAGCGTTATCTCGATGATGGCATCACGTACATCATTATCGGTACCGCAGCCATTAAAATTCCCGGATTCCTGCAAGATGCCTGCAATGCATTTCCAGGACAGATCATGGTCGGATTGGATGCCAAGGAAGGCAAAGTGGCGGTCGACGGCTGGTCCAAGATCACCGGGCATGATGTCATCGATCTGGCGAAGAAATTTGAAAGCTATGGCGTAGAGGCGGTTATCTACACGGATATCGGCAGAGATGGCATGCTGAACGGCATCAACATCACTGCTACCGTTGAACTGGCCAGACAGCTCACCATACCGGTCATTGCCAGCGGCGGTATCACCAACATCAATGATATCCACAAATTGTGCGAAATCGAATCGGAAGGCATCATGGGTGCCATTACCGGGCGCGCTATTTACGAAGGCTCGCTGGATTTCAGGGAAGCGCAGGTATTAGCGGACAAGCTCAGCAAAGATAACTGCATCTCCTGATACTGATCCACTGACAGTCGCTATCGCACACATTATCTCCTTCTCATTTTCACAACCGGCTTTAAAATCCGATGAGCCTCGCTAAACGTATCATTCCATGCCTGGACGTAACCAATGGGCGTGTGGTTAAAGGTGTAAACTTCGTTGAACTGCGCGACGCGGGAGATCCGGTGGAAATCTCGCGCCGCTATGATGAGCAAGGCGCGGACGAACTCACTTTTCTCGACATCACCGCCAGCTCGGATAACCGCGATCTGATTCTGCACATCATTGAAGCTGTAGCAACACAAGTATTCATTCCGTTAACAGTTGGTGGCGGTGTACGCCAAGTGGCGGATGTACGCCGTTTGCTCAATGCCGGTGCCGACAAAGTCAGTATCAATACGTCAGCTGTTCTGAATCCGCAACTGGTCGCCGACGCATCCGATCATTACGGTTCGCAATGTATTGTGGTGGCAATCGATGCCAAACAGGTCAATCCACCCGGCACCACGCCGCGCTGGGAAGTTTTCACCCATGGCGGACGTAAAGCAACCGGTATTGATGCCATTGAGTGGGCCATCAAAATGCAGTCGTTTGGTGCTGGTGAAATTTTACTCACCAGCATGGACAGGGATGGCACACGGAATGGTTTTGATCTTGCTTTGACACGTGCGATATCGGATGCGATCGATATCCCGGTCATCGCCAGCGGCGGAGTTGGCAATCTGGATCATCTGGTCGACGGTATCTTGCAAGGACATGCGGATGCTGTATTGGCCGCTAGTATCTTTCACTATGGTGAATTTACCGTGCAGCAGGCCAAGCAGTATATGGCGCAGCATGGCATCGAAGTGCGGTTATAATGCTAGAATTACTGGTAAAAATCATAACTGAACGGAAGTATCGCTGAATGTATGCCCCCTGATACTTGGCTTAGCAAAATTAACTGGTCGGAAGACGGATTGATACCGGTGATCGCCCAAGAAGCGGATAGCGGTAAAATTCTCATGGTTGCCTGGATGAATCGCGACGCACTCAAACTGACCGTAGAAAAACGTGAAGCCGTATACTGGTCACGCTCGCGTAAAAAACTGTGGCACAAGGGCGAAGAATCCGGTCACACACAAAAAGTGAAAGAGATTTATTTGGATTGCGACCAAGACGTGCTGCTCCTGATGGTCGAACAGACGGGCGGAATTGCCTGTCATACCGGGCGTCACAGCTGTTTCTTCCAGAAATTGGAAGGTGCTGAATGGGTTACCGTAGCCCCCGTTATCAAAGATCCGGACGAAATTTACACTCAATGACCGATATCAATATTCTTCGCCGCCTGGCGGAAACCATCGAAGCACGCAAATCAGCCGACGCGAACAGCTCATACGTCGCAAAACTGTTGCATGGCGGACAGGACAAGATACTCAAGAAAATCGCGGAAGAGTCTGCCGAAACGTTGATGGCGTCCAAAGATGGCAATACCGATCAGGTGGTTTATGAAACCGCCGATTTATGGTTTCATTGCCTGATATTGCTCGCGCACCACGGACTGACGCCGGACGATGTGTTGCGAGAGCTGGAAAGACGCGAAGGCGTTTCCGGCATTGTAGAAAAAGCCTCTCGAAAATCGGATTAGCCATGGATAACTGCATATTCTGCAAAATCGCACGCAAAGAAATCCCATCCAATGCAGTCTACGAAGATGATGATATTCTCGCGTTTCACGATATCAATCCGGCCGCGCCGGTGCATTTCTTGTTGATCCCGAAGCTTCACATCGATTCACTCGCTGAGGTGCAAGATAATCATCAGGATTTACTGGGGAAAATGCTATTATTAGCGCCTAAACTGGCGAAAGCGCAAGGCTGCGAAGATGGTTTCCGCACGATTATCAATACCGGACGGGCAGGCGGACAAGAGGTATTTCATATCCATTTCCACATCATCGGCGGCCGGGAACGTCTGCCTGGGATGATTCACCACGGCTAGGCCAGCACTGTTCCATCTCACAGGAGAAAGTCATGGGTACATTTAGCATCTGGCATTGGATTATCGTGCTGGTTATTGTTGTACTGGTATTTGGCACAAAAAAACTGCGCAACCTCGGTAGCGATCTGGGCGGAGCGCTGAAAGGGTTCAAGGAAGGCATGAAAGAATCGGAAACCGATACTGCTTCAGCCCGCGCAAATCCAGCCAATGAAACTGTGATTGAAGTGACGGCAAGCAAGGAATCGGCCGCGAATACCTTCAAGGAGAATAACACGCAACCGTCTGCCGGCACAGCCAATGCGGCGCATAGTGCGGCAGCAGACGCTGAAATCAAGGAAAAATCGCACACCAGGACTTAGGAAGCTTCTTTCCGCAGGAGAATCCGGTCATGCTTACATCAATCGTTTCACCACTTTGAATTCGGTCTACGCAACAACATGTTTGATATCAGTTTTATGGAGTTGCTGGTTATCTCGATCGTGGCACTGATCGTCATCGGACCCGAGCGTCTGCCCGCCGTGGCGCGCACAGTAGGCCATCTATACGGCCGCTGCCGCAACTTCGTTTATGCCATCAGAACCGATATTCATAACGAAATGCGCATGGAGGAGCTGAAAAAAATGCAGTCCTCGGTGCAGGAGACGGTGCAATCGATCGAAGACTCGGTACACGAAGGCGTTGATCGACTGAAAACAACGATGACCGATGCAAAACCCGAAGACAGCCCATCCCTTGGTTCGTTACCGCCACAGTCCAGTCAAGAGCCACAAACAATGGTCTCTAGCAACGATGAAACCGCACAACATGGTTCCGGTCAGGAAAGAAAGTAGCCGTTTAGCGCGGACTACAAGGTGTTTATCGATGCCGATTCAACATAACCAGCACTACCGCGATTACCATGCTTGAAGGCTCATTCCTGTCGCATTTAGTGGAATTGCGCGTCCGGATGATCCGCATCCTGGCGGTTCTTATGCTTGGATTCCTGCCCTGCGCTTTCTATGCACGTGAACTGTATACCTTGCTGGCGCAACCGCTACTGGAGAAACTGCCGCAAGGCGGGCAAATGATTGCCACCGATGTGGCGACACCCTTCTTTGTGCCGATGCAAGTCGCGATGATGATGGCTTTTGTCATTACACTGCCGCACACGCTATATCAAATTTGGGCTTTTGTCGCACCCGGGCTTTATTCGCATGAAAAACGCCTGGCCCTGCCGCTGGTCTTCGGCAGCAGCTTGTTGTTCTTTTGCGGCATGTCGTTCGCTTACTTCGCCGCATTGCCGCTGGTGTTTGAGTTCATTACCTATTTCGCGCCGGAAGGTGTCGCGGTAATGACCGATATCAGCAAATATCTGAGTTTTGTTTTATCGATGTTTATCGCTTTCGGCGTCACTTTTGAAGTACCAGTGTTTGTCATCATATTGGTTAGAACAGGCATCATTACCATTGAGAAACTGAAGGAAATCCGCCCGTATGTGATTGTCGGCGCATTCATCATCGCCGCCATTTTCACCCCGCCCGACGTAGTCTCGCAGTTTATGCTGGCGGTGCCTTTATGCCTTCTGTACGAACTCGGTATATTCATTGCCGCATTGATGATCAAAAAGCAGCAGCAAGTAGATGCAACGGATATAACACCCGCTAAGCAGGATGCTTCAGCACAAAAAGATGTGCCGGAAAAAACCGACTGACCGGATCCGCACGAGGAATCCATCAAACCCGGCGGAAATCGCTATAATGAAACCAACGCCATTCATCCCGATCTAAAAAATTCGTTACAGCAATTGACTGCAAGGAGATTCGCGATGTTGACTAGCCGTTCCGTTTTGAATGCCATAAAAGGGTTGATAGGATCAACCATCATTTTTAGTGTCTGTGTTCCGGCTATTGCACTCGCACAATCAACCGCTACGGAGCAAAATCATCCGCAGTTGCAGTCCCAGCATCTGACCACCCAACCGCCGGAAACTTCGCCTGATATCAACCGGCCGCTCAGAACCATTCATCGCATTGGCACCGCCATTGGCGCACCCCGCAACAGCGTTAGTATCAAAAGCACCGATGCCGGCGTCATACCCCGGCAGCCATCAACAACAGGGTGTATCAACTGCGGCGTTATCAATTCCATCAATAGAATCGGACAAGGTCCCGGCCTGAATGCCATTGCAGGCGCGATCGTCGCCGGAACTGTCGCCCGGGAGGTTATCCGCCAGAATCCGTATCCGCTCGGCACAAACTATCCTGGTGTCATGGATGGCGTTCATGCGGAAAACACACCGCAGCCGCACGATCAATATCAGGTCGGCATCACTATGAACGATGGCAGGCAAGCTATCATCGCGCTCCCGGATGCGGCGAATTTCCATCAAGGCGATCGGGTCAGGCTGGTTGATGGCGTGCTGGTGCCTGACCGCCAGTAACGTTACTCATCCAGCATCCATTGGAAAATACTTGTGAATTCCCCATCCCTCAAACACATTGAACTACCGGTTGAAGGCATGACATGCGCAGCCTGTGCCGCGCGTATCGAAAAAAACCTGAACAAGCTGCCGGGTGTGGAAGCCGCCGTCAATTTCGCCAATGAAAAAGCGCATGTGAATTTCGACGCAAATCAAGTAAACACGGAAACGCTGATTCGGGCCATCGAGAAAGCCGGTTTTCACATTGCACCGCGTACCGTGCAACTGCAACTGCACAAAATGACTTGCGCCGCTTGCGCCGGTCATATCGAAAAAGCGCTGAACAAGTTGCCCGGCGTCACGGCGACTGTGAATATCGCAACCGAAACCGCTAAGGTCAGTTTCATGCCGGGCGAAGTAACGACCGGTCATTTGATTGAAGCCGTCATCAATGCCGGATATGACGCCACTGAAATCAGCGAATCCGGTCATGCTGAAGAAAAAGCGCGGCGGCGTGCCGCTTACCAGGCTGAATTGCGGTTATTCTGGATTTCAGCAACGCTCACACTACCGCTGGTGCTGCAAATGGGCGCCATGTTTACCGGTCACGACATGGACATGCTGCCGCGCTGGCTGCAATGGGCGCTGGCTACACCGGTGCAATTCTGGATCGGGCGCCGTTTCTACACCGGCGCATGGCATTCCCTGCGAGGCGGCGGCGCCAATATGGATGTGCTGGTAGCGTTAGGCACCAGCATGGCGTATTTCTTCAGTGCCGCAGTCACCGTATTTACATTGGATCAGCATGTTTATTTTGAAGCCAGCGCGGCCATCATCACGCTTGTTTTACTCGGCAAATTGATGGAAGCGCGCGCCAAAGGAAAAACTTCCGCGGCGATCGAAGCTTTGATCAGGCTGCAACCTAAAACAGCCCGTATCGAACGCAATGGTGAAATTTTCGAAGTACCGGCCAGCAGCCTGCAAGTGAACGATATTTTTATCGTGCGCCCGGGTGAAAATTTGCCGGTCGACGGCATCGTCATTGAAGGCGCATCGAGTGTCAACGAATCCATGCTGACCGGTGAAAGCCTTCCCGTCAGCAAGCAAGCCGGTGCCAAAGTGTTTGCCGCCACGCTGAATCAGCAAGGTTTGCTCAAATGCCGCGCCACCAGTGTGGGTGCGCATACGCAGCTCGCCGCGATTATCCATCTGGTCGAAGAAGCGCAAGGCTCGAAAGCGCCCATCCAACGCATGGCGGATACGATTTCGGGAATTTTCGTTCCGGTCGTCGTGATCATCAGCATCCTGACTCTGGGAATCACTTGGTGGCTTACGCACGAATTTGTCACCGCACTGATCAACGCCGTTGCCGTACTAGTCATCGCTTGTCCGTGCGCATTGGGACTCGCCACACCGACCGCCATCATGGTCGGCACCGGACGCGGCGCGCAAGCCGGGGTGCTGGTGAAAAATGCAGCGGCTTTGGAACACGCGGAAAAAATCCAAACGCTGATTGTCGACAAAACCGGCACATTGACCGAAGGGCAACCGGAGGTCACCGATATTGTTCCGGCGGAATCATTGAGTGCACAAGAACTGCTGCACATCGCCGCTTCCCTGGAACAAGGATCCGAACACCCGCTGGCGCGGGCGGTTCTGGATCGCGCACAGAAACAACAGTTATCGCTGCAAGCCATTGAAGATTTTTCGGCCATTGCCGGCAGCGGCATCACCGCTCGCATGAATGGCATCCAGTACCTGCTCGGTTCGCCCAAATTTTTGACACAGCACGATATCGCTGTGAATGAGGAACAAATCACGGCGTTGCAAGCAGAAGGAAAAACCGTAATCGGTGTGGCATCCACGGCTGGCAATGTACCTCAGCTGCTCGGCTACCTGGCCATCGCGGACCGCCTGCGGGATACATCCATCAAAGCAATCAAACAACTGCAATCCATGGGCATTGAAGTGATCATGTTAACCGGTGATAACGCCGTGACTGCGGCAGCGATTGCCAAACGTACCGGCATTACACAATACCATGCCGAAGTTTTGCCACAGGATAAAGCGGCTGAAGTGTTAAAAATGAAAAACAGCGGCCAGTTTACCGCGATGGTCGGTGACGGTATCAACGATGCGCCAGCCTTAGCTGCCGCGGATGTCAGTTTCGCCATTGGCGCCGGTTCGGATGTCGCGATTGAAGCGGCTGATATCACTTTGATACGCAATGACCTCATGAGCGTTGCCGACGCCATTTCCTTATCGCGTGCTACACTCAAGAAAATCCGCCAGAATTTGTTCTTTGCTTTTGTTTACAATATCCTGGGCATCCCCTTAGCCGCAATGGGCATGCTCAACCCGGTCATCGCCGGTGCCGCCATGGCCATGAGTTCGGTATCGGTTGTCAGTAATTCATTGTTACTAAAACGCTGGCAAGCCAATCATTAAAAATAAAATCATTGTTAGGGAGTCGCCGTAATGCAAACCGCTACTATTAAAATAAAAGGTATGACCTGTATGGGCTGTGTCAATAGCATCAAAAATGTCCTCAGGAATGTGCCGGGAATCGCTCAACTGGAAGTTACGCTTGATCCCGCGCAAGCCATCATTCAATTCGATCCTGAAAACACCAGTCTGAATCAACTCAAAGAAACTATTATTGATGCCGGATTTGATGTCGTGGATTAAAAATAATCAATCCGCATCCTGCTGCAAACTATTAGAGATCTTTCATAAGTACTAGGATTATAGTAAAATTCCTACCATTGTTGTAGGATATTTCTTCTATTTCATATTCCAAATACTTATTGCTTTATCCCAATAACTATAACAAAACGGGATTTTATGAAAGTAGTTATCGAACCAATACGGTTTGGTTCAATGCCCCCCGCTATAAATGGAGCGGCGAGTATTGATGGTGCCGCCATTGCACCGGTGCGTTCATCAAGCCTATTGAGCGCAAACAATATGTGCAGCTATATTGAGAATTCTGTACGTATCCAGCAAGTTACGCCGGAACATTCCCGGCACCCCATCCAGTCACGGCGAATACGGCCATGACGCACAAACAAGTAATCAATGACGCAGCACAAAAGATTTTATCTTTAGTCGATCTGATTATTATTGTCACCGACGAAGAAGGCATCATTCTCGAGGCCAATCGTAGTGCTTGCGAATTATTTTGTTATACCACGGAAGAATTGGCCGGCATGCCGGTACATCTCCTGTTACCACCGCGGTACCGCGAGCGGCATATTGATGCACTGAAACAATTTATCTCCGGCGGCGAAACACACCGCCGCATGGGTCAACGCGATTCAGTCATCGGCTATCGCAAGGATGGCGCGTTGATCGAGCTCGAAGCAGGAATCGCCAAATTTCATAGCGGCGGCCAATGGATATTGGTAGTCAACATGCTCGATATCACGCAGCGTAAGCAGCAAGTGCAGGAATTAATCCGGCAATCGACACATGATGCGCTGACCGGGTTACCCAACCGCAAATTGATCCATGAACGGCTAAATAACGCGCTGCAACGCTCCATGCGAAACAAACTGAATGTCGCGTTACTGTTTATTGATCTGGATGGTTTCAAACTGATCAATGATACCTACGGTCACATAACCGGCGATGAGGTATTAAAAATAATCGCTGACCGTTTGTTGGCTCAAATCCGCCCTGACGACACCGTAGGCAGACTATCCGGCGATGAATTCATCGTATTATGCGAACAAATTGAAAAACCGGAATTAATTGCAAATTTAGCAACGCGCATTAATGATGCTTTGAAGGAAAACATCACCTGCCAGGATCCGAGTCTGTCGATAACGGCAAGTATCGGCATAATTATCGGCCATGGCCAGCAATACTCAGCAGACGAAATGATGCGCTCGGCGGATACGGCTATGTACGAGATGAAACAAAAAGGCCGGGGTGGATGGCAATTCTTTAATGATCAGTTGCAAAAAAAAGCGCATCAGAAAAATTCAATCGGCCAAGGATTGCGGCGAGCACTTGAACACAACGAGCTTTCGGCAGTTTACCAGCCGATCATTTCACCAGATACCGAGCAAATCGTCGGCGCAGAATTGCTGCTGCGCTGGAATTTGAATGGAAAATCCATATCGCCGGAAATTTTCATCCCGGTTGCAGAAATGAACGGAATGGTTTTTTCCATCGGCGATTGGGTTTTTCGTGAAGGTTGCAAAGCACAAGCGGATTGGCAACGGCGTTGGAAGGATCAGGCGCCCTACGTATCGATCAATCTATCAGCCCGGCAGCTCAACCATAAGCAATTACTAAATAGTTTTTCGGCTATCCTGCAAGAAACGGGGGCCAATCCCGCCGGGATTGTGGTTGAGTTAACCGAAGCCGCGCTAATGCCGGATGTTGAATCGAATTCAATAATCTTTCATCAGCTGGCAGATCTCGGTCTACAAATTGCCATCGATGATTTTGGCACTGGATACTCTTCGTTATCGCAATTGATTCAGTTGCCCATCAACTTATTAAAAATCAGCAAGTCGTTCGTTGACGATTTAGAAAGCCGACATGAAAAACAAGTGCTGATTCGCACAATCATTGGATTGGGACATTCTTTAGGACTGAAGCTGATTGTGGAGGGTGTTGAAACCGAGGTACAACTGGCGGAGCTGAAACAGTATGGCTGCGATTTTATACAGGGTTATTTCTTCTATCTACCCATGCATGAACAGGACTTCATTCGAGAAATGAACCATCAAGCTTCCAAAGGGTAAAAACCCACAGTATGAGGTTAAGACTGAGGAAATCTATACAATCAACAATTACTTAACTGGCACGGAATATAGCAATCTTGCATAGGCCGTTACAACACACACTCATTTCATCGACTGCAATAAAAAATACCCATCTACCGGATTCTCCGTCAGATGGGTATTTTTTGGGAATAATTGACTGACTCTGCCCTATTTGTCACTTACTGTGATGGGATAAGTTTTTAGTAAAACTCAAACCTTAAAAGGACATTAGCGAGTATTTCAGCCTAGAATACGCCGTAAATAATTGCCCCGATAACGAGGAAAACAGCTGTTGAAATGAAGAATAATCTTAAAACTTGCGCATCTGTTTCTCTTCTGTTGATTTCGGCCATAACAATCTCCTTTGATTAAGAATTAAAACCGATCAGTGACCGGCCCCTCCATATACGATTACAAAACTTTATAACCGTTTTACTTTATCTCTGTTCCTTAGATTCACTGTGACAGCAATCCTTTCTTTACAGAACCGAGTAAACTATTCGCAATCATCTTGCACCATTAAGATCACTGCGTGCGCAAATTCTAACTCACATTTAACAACAATGAAAGTATTGAAATCGAGTATGCTCTACTTTTACTATAAGAATCCATGCAATCCGGCAAAATATCGCGCGCGCTAACTGCTGATTCACCCTGTGTTTTCAGGCTATTTCGATTCATTGAATCAATATTTTCCGGGATAAAAATCATTTTCATAATGCCAAAGGTTTCACGTAGCCGGTTAACTCAAGATAGCCCTTTCCGGCGGACTGATTGTCCTTGGTCAGCGTTACCGCACCTTCCCAGTAAACCGAACCGGTGGATTGACGCGAATCCAGTTCCTGATCATCCAGCAAGGGCGTAAGCCGCCATTCGATCTCGCCGGTGCGGATATGCATTGCAACCGGATAAACCGCCTCCGTATGCGGCGATTGCCAAGTGCGAATCGGGGTGAATTCGACTTGCTCCGGTTCAAACAATCGCATATTACCGGAAGGATCGCGCAGTGCCGCATACGCCCATACCTTGCCTCCGCCTTTACGGCGTATTTGAAAAGCCATCAACGCTGAACCATCGTCCAGATTAGCGCCCGTCCAATCCCAGCCATCTGCTTCCGGATCCAGATAGGCGGTTGACCACTCATGATCCAGCCAGGCGCGGCCACTCACCGCAACCGGCTTGTTATCGCGGAAGACAGTGCCGGTCACACTTAAATGCGGCTCGCTGTAGTAATAACTCGCTTGTTCCGGTTTCGGGCCCTTGCGCGAGAAACCGTTTTGATCTTGCAACATCGCCATTTGCGCCGGGGTCAGCGTTAAGCGCAAACCGATATCGCTGCCTTGCATCTCCACCTGATAACGCCCATCCTCCTCGCGTACCAGCGTCCAATCGTCCAGTTTCACATCGGTATTGCCTTCTTTGGCATAAGCCAGATTGAAACCTTCCCGCAACGACTTTTCTTCGTGCATCAGCTTACCCGCGGCGGGATCGGATAACGCCAAATGCGCGATGATCAAATACTTCGCCGCAAACTGGCTGGGATTATCTTGATTGTGGCCGGTCGCATAACGGAAAAAGGTAACCTGAAACCCCAATGGCTTCTTATCTTCAGTCTCCAGCCAGCCGGTGATGTACCACCATTCGATGCGGAAATCCTGATGCGCGCCGTAATCCTGCGGAAAAACAAATTTATAACCGGGCGTAACCGGTTTTAACCGATCCGATTCAGCCAGTGCTGCTGTTCCCAATAAACTAAGAAACAGCAGCACCAAGGCGATCACAACGCTTGCGCCGCCACACTCGTTTTGCTTCATTACCAATCCTCCCGCACCGCACGTATCACTTCGCCGGAAATCGCCCGCCGCCCGGCCAGCAATGCCGTCAATGCGGCTGCAACCAGCATGATCACCGCAATCATTGCGAGCCAATTCCACGGCAGATGCAGCTGCATGGTCCAATGGAACGATTGCGGGTTGACGATAAAAACCAGAATCAGGCTGATGCTCCACCCCAATAGAAAACCTAGCACCATGCCGAGCGCGGTCAATAAACCACCTTCCGCCGCCAGCATTACCAGAATCTGCCGGCGCATCACGCCGATATGCCGCAGCATGCCGAATTCCTTAACACGCGCCAGTGTCTGCGCGGAAAAACTCGCTGCCACACCAAGCAAACCAATCACCACCGCGACCAATTCCAGCAAATACGTCACCGCAAAGCTGCGGTCAAAAATCTCCAGGCTTAACGCGCGCATATCGCTCGATCTCGATATCTCCAACGCGGCACCGAACGGCAGTTGGCGCAATCCGGCAGTAGCCGCATCCGAGCTTGTCCCCGGTTGCAACCAGAGGGCCACGGTATTGACACCCAAATCGCCGGTTAACGCTTGATAATCTGCCAATTGCATCTGAATCGCGCCAAATTGACGGCCATAGTCGCGCCATACCCCGGCAACCAAAAATTCGTTCGATGCCGTGCCGATCGGCAACGTTACTCGCTCCCCTACCCGGTAACCATATAGGTCGACCATCGCTTCCGACACCCAGATCGGCATGACATTTTCCGGCAACGATTCCGAAGCGATCATGTCATCTGTCAGTGGCAATGTATTGCGTGCATCCGCTTTATCGACAGGACGAGCGAACAGCGTGATTTCCGGCCGATTGACATCGAGTGTCAATTGCTGGGTGCGGAAAAAATCCACCCGGTCGAAACCGGGCAGATCGGCGATCGCCTTTTGCGCATCCGTTTGCAAATCGCCGCTGGCTGCGGCGCGCACATATAAATCAGCCGGTAACACGCGCCCCAGCCAGTTATCGATCGAGATACGAAAGCTCGTCACCATGATCGCCATCGCGACCATCAGGCTGAAACTCGCCAATATGCCACCCAGCGCAATGGCGGCCTGATTCGGCGCATTCGCCAAGCGCGCCAATGCCAGCGTAGACACAGCACCGCTTTGATGGCGCTGCCATTTAGCCAGCGCTGCTGAAAAGAACCCTGCAGTCAAGCGCGGCATTAACGCAATGCCGCCGATTAACAGCAATACAATGGCCAGATAACCGAAAATCGGCAGCTCGAAAACCGGTGGCAATTGTGTAAACAATGCCGCGACTGACAAACAGATCAGCGCAAACCACGGTGGGGACAATTTCGCCATCGCCGTATCTTCACTGCCGGAGCGCAATGCCAATGCCGGTTTGGCCCGCGCCGCTTCCAATGCCGGGATGATGCTCCCCAGCAGCGTCACGCCCAAGCCCACTGCGAAAAAAATCCCAGCATCCCAGGGATCGAAATGAATGCCCGGTTTAACACCCGGAAAGAAATTAGTGCCCAAATCGCCACCCAGCAACCGGATCGCCAGCACCGCAACCGCATAACCCAGCGCCAATCCCAACAACGAACCGCTCACCCCCAGAATCCCGCCTTCGGTCATGATCTGCCGCAACAATTGCTGCCGCGTAAAACCCAGCACGCGCAGCAACGCGAATTGCTGCCGCCGCCGGATGACCGACAGCACTTGCGTGGAAAAAACCAGAAAGGTACCGGTAAACAGCGCCACCAGCGCCAGCATGTTCAAATTGATGCGATACGCGCGCGACATATTGGCAATGCGCTTTTCCTGATCGACCGCCTCGGTCACCCAATACGCTTCGCCTAACTCTTCCGCCAGTTTGGCTTTAAATGCCGCATGATTGACGCCATCGCGCAGTTTCAGCTCGATGCGCGACAACACGCCAAGCTGCTGAAAGCGCCACTGCGCCGCGCCAATATCCATCACCGCAATGCGCTGCCCTGCTCTGGCGCGCACCAAGCCACCCGCCACACGCAACGTAACTGCTTGCAATCCGGCATTCAATTGCAGCGAATCGCCTTGTTCAACCTGTAACCACTCCATTGCCGCAGGTGAAAGAAAAATCGCATCGTCCGCCAACCGGTCCAGCGTTTTCCCTTCTTCAACCAATCCGAGCAGATCAGGTGAAATCCGCATCGCCCGGAACATGTCGATGCCGATGATTTTCAGTTTGTGATCGTTTCTGTTTTGCTGCTTACCGGGTATCGCCACATCGAATTCCAGCACCGGATTCGCCACTGCGACACCGTCATGCTGCGCCAGCACCGGGTATAACGCTTCGTCAAAAAAGGCCTTACGCCCGCGCACCTGCAAATCCGATTGCCCGGACAAACTTTTACTGGCTGCGGAAAATTCATTGAATGCCGCGGTATTGATCAGATGAATGGAAAACGCCATGGCCACGCCGATCGCGATGGCGATCAGCGCTACGGTCACTTGCACCAGGTGCGCGCGCCACTCGCCAAACAGCAGCCAGCGCGATAACGTCGCCGTGTTCATACGCGTTCGCCGGGTTTAGCTGGATGCAAGCCATCCTTGGTCAGATCCAGCACCCGGTCCGCTGTCGCCGCGGCGGCATGCGAATGCGTCACGAGAATGCCGGTAGCGCCATTGGCTTTGATTTCGGTGCGCATCAATTGGAGAATTTCATGCGCCGTATCGGGATCGAGGTTACCGGTCGGTTCGTCCGCCAGCACCAATTTGGGCCGATGCACCAGCGCCCGTGCAATCGCCACGCGTTGCAGCTCCCCGCCGGACAACTGACGGGGAAAATGATGCCCGCGATCGTGCAATCCCACATCCGCCAGCATCTGTGTCACGCGCTCCGTTGGCGCACCGTTCAGCAATAGCGGCAAGGCAATGTTCTGCGACACGGTCAGGTGTGGCAACACATGAAACGCCTGAAAAATAAACCCGAATTGCTCGCGCCGCAATCGCGTCGCCGCGTCGTCGTCCAGCGATGAAATCGCCACACCATTAATGCGGATCTCACCCGAATCCGGCGTATCCAATCCGGCGATCAGATTCAGCAAGGTCGACTTACCCACACCCGACTCACCCATGATCGCGACGTACTCGCCCGCTTCCAGCGTATAACTTAAACCGGTCAGCACTTTCCGCCCTTCGGCATACGCTTTGTTGACATTCATTAACTCAAGCATTCGCACCGCCACCACACAAAATTTTCATCTAACCCTCTTCGCGTAAAAATGGCACAATGCTTCAATCAGCACGCCAATCTGTGCTTAAATGTATCACGTACGAACAATTATTTTTGATAAATACAGGAGAGAATCTTATGGCACGAGCCAGCGCACGTCATATCTTGGTCAAAACCGAAGAACAATGTAACAGCTTGAAAAGCGAAATCGAAAACGGCGCCAGCTTCGCCGAAATTGCGCAACAACATTCACTCTGCCCATCCGGTAAGCAAGGCGGTGACTTAGGTGAATTTGGCCGCGGTCAAATGGTGAAGGAATTCGACACTGTCGTGTTCAGCGCACCGGTCGGCGAAGTGCAAGGTCCGGTTAAAACACAGTTTGGGTATCACTTGGTGGAAGTGACTAAACGGAGCGATTAAATCGAACTGCACCGTAGATGCCGTATGAGCGCTACACTCATTATCGGTCCATGACTTCGTGATAACACAACGGATACTTGAACGTAAGCGTGCGAAAATGATTACAGATGCCGATAAAAATTAAGTAAAAGGTATTTTATGCTGACGATAGACCCAAAATTGGAAGCAAAATTAGAAACGCTAGCCAAACAGGAACATAGTTCACCGGATGAAATTGTTACCCGGTTGGTCAATGAATATATCCAGCGAAAGCAGGAATCCGGATTGTTGATTGAAATTATCAACGATCTGCCTGAGGTAACATGCTTCAAATATCAAAATCCACTGGATATGCAAATGCAGTTACGCGATGAGTGGCATTAAGTATCTGCTTGACACGAATATTATTATCGGACTGTATCAACGCAATCCGATAGTTCTAGATTTATTAAAATCCAAGCAGGTTAAAATCGACGAATGTGCTTATAGCTCAATAACTCGTATGGAGTTATTGAGCTATCCCGCGATAACGCCTGCGGATATTAAAACCATCGAATCCTTACTGACTCGAATGACCCACTTACCTATCGTAATTGGCATTGAAAACAGAGCGATCGAAATCAGGCGCAATCAACAAATGAAATTACCCGATTCAATTATCTCTGCAACAGCTCAGCACCATCAGCTTGAATTGCTGACACTGGATAAGAGATTAATGGGAAAACAGTAAAAGATTTTTACAATATCATCATAAATAGAAAAATCGACTTTGTTTAATCCTTAAATCCTCCCAATGATAGAAACCTCCTATTACGTCTATGCTTTAAAAGATCCGCGTTCTTCACCAGCCAAGCCTTTTTACATTGGGAAAGGAACTGGTGTAAGAGCCTATGATCACCTGGTAAAACCTGATAACTCTCGGAAAGGTAAATTAATCCAAGAGATTATGAACCAAGGCGCTCAGGTTCTTGTTACGATATTGGTTGATTCAGTCAGTGAAGCGCAATCAATTAAGCTCGAAGCTGAATTGATATCCGCATTTGGCACAATTGATACAGGCGGTTTTCTTACAAATGTAATCATTCCTTCCGGGTTATCCGGAAAAGTGAGAACTTCTATCGTTGTACCTCACGGCGCACAAGAAAAAGCTCAAATCGGACTCTCATTATTAAAAGATGCGATTCTCGAATTTGCTAAAGCGAATCAATCAGGAATCTCAAATTCTGATGCTGCAAGCCTTTTAGGCCTAAAGAGTGACTATGGTGGTGGTTCGAAGGATTATCTCTCATATAGTATTATCGGTTTGCTTATGCGCGAAGGAAAGCTCGCAAGAGAAGGAAACTCACGGAAACATGTCGCTAAAGTACAATAAATCAAACCTGAATTACATGAGATGAGATGACATGTAGTCTTCATAAGTTGTGAAAAGAATTTGTCAAATTTGACTAATAAATTTTTAATCCGATACGATCAAAAGCATTGACATGAATGTACAAAACCGAGCAAGAAAAATCCTAATCCACGGCTTGGCTTTAGTATTAGTCGGCATCATCTGGGGATTGGTGATACCGCACACGCCCTTCCCTCGGCTGGCTTTGAGCGCGCACATTCAAGCAGTGCTGAACGGCATGCTGTTCATTTTGATGGCGGTGCTGCTTCTTACGCTGCCGCATAAGGTCAGTACCCGCTCGGCTTTGATCATGCTGATTGCCGTCTGTTTGACGTGGCTCACCGTCATTTCCGAAATCGCCAATGCCTGGTGGGGTACTGCGGAATCGCTGGCGATCGCGGCGCAGCAGGCCGGTGCAAGCGGCGCTGCTATGTGGCAGGAGCAGTTTGTGAAACTGACGCATATTCCGGCCATTATCGGGCTGATCGTTGCCTGGATACTGCTCATTGCCGGATTTGTGAAAAAACCCGATCCCCAAGATTAATCTATCCAGCTTAAAGCAATCACAGCAGCGCTCGCTATCCGGCGAGATTTATCCATGACAGATTCTTCAAAGAACACGCAAACCCGCTGGCAGAGCATCAAAAAAGCAGCGCAGTTTATCGCGCCGTACCGCCGCCAGGTCGTTTATAGTTTGCTGGCGTTGTTATTCACCGCCACGATTACACTGTCGATCGGGCAAGGCATCCGGTTGATGATCGATCAGGGATTTGCCACACAATCCAAAGAACTGCTCAGTCAGTATGTCGGCATATTTCTGCTGCTGGTAATCGCTTTGGCTGTCGGCACGTTCACACGCTATTACTGGGTCACCTGGTTAGGCGAGCGAGTGATTGCCGACATTCGAAGTAAAGTATTCAACCATCTGATCCATCTGCATCCCGGCTTTTTCGAGGAAAACCGCAGTCTCGAAATCCAATCGCGTCTGACTGCCGATATGACGTTACTGCAAACCGTGATCGGCTCATCGGTATCGTTCGCACTGCGCAATTTGATCATGATGGTTGGCGGCATCGTCTGGTTATTCATCACCAACGCCAAGCTGACTGCGCTGGTGACGATTTGCGTGCCGCTGGTGGTAGTGCCGATCTTGATTTATGGCCGCCGCGTGCGGCATTTGTCGCGCCAAAGCCAGGACAAAATCGCCGCGGTCGGCGCTTATGTCGGCGAAGTGCTGGGGCAAATTAAAACCGTGCAGGCCTACAATCACCAATCCATCGATCAGCGTACCTTTCACACTCAGGTTGAGGAAGCTTTCGCCGTCGCCAAGCAACGCACGCTGCAACGTTCATTGTTGATCACCCTGGTTATTTTGCTGGTAATGGGTGCCGTCGGATTGATGCTGTGGGTCGGCGGTATCGATGTAATCGAAGGCCGGATCAGCGCGGGCGAATTGGCCGCATTTGTTTTCTACAGCGTCATTGTCGGCTCAGCCGTCGCTTCCATTTCGGAAGTCATCGGCGAATTGCAGCGCGCCGCCGGTGCCGCCGAGCGCACCATGGAATTGCTGCAAGCGCCGAATCTGATTCAGTCGCCGGAAAAATCCCATCCCCTGCCCAGCGTATCGGGAAATATCGCTATCGATCAACTGTGCTTCGCTTACTCTTCCCGCCCCGATGTGCTGGCCATCGACAATCTGACCTTGACGATCCGGGCAGGCGAAACGCTGGCGCTGGTCGGTCCTTCCGGCGCGGGCAAGTCGACGTTGTTTGATTTGCTTCTGCGTTTCTTTGACAGTCAATCCGGCTCTATAAAACTGGAAGGTATCGATATCCGGCAGCTCGATCTGTTTGCCCTGCGCCGCTGCTTTGCGCTGGTATCGCAAACCCCGGCGTTGTTTTACGGCACCATCGGCGACAATCTGCGCTACGCCCGACCCGACGCCAGCGACGCGGATGTACAAGCGGCAGCCGAAGCAGCCTACGCGCATGAATTTATCTGCCAATTACCGCAAGGCTATCAAACGCATTTGGGAGATGCCGGATTAGGATTGTCAGGCGGGCAGAAACAGCGGCTGGCGATTGCCCGGGCGATTCTGGCAGATGCACCGATTCTGTTGCTGGACGAAGCCACCAGTGCACTGGATGCACAGAGCGAATATTGGGTGCAGCAAGCATTGCAGCAGCTGATGCGCAATCGAACTACGTTGGTCATTGCACATCGTCTGGCCACTGTACAATCCGCCGACCGGATTGCCGTGCTCGATCACGGACGGCTGGACGCGATCGGCACGCATGCGCAATTGCTGCAATCCAGCCCGTTGTACGCACGGCTGGCGGCGTTGCAGTTTCAGTCACTCGTTATTGACTGATCTGCTCTCGCTTAATTCGGCATCACGATAAGGCATGTAGTCACTTGCGAAAGTCAATCCCGTTTTTTGCACGACTTCCGTTAAAGCATAGCGCGCTACGTGCATCCCGAGTGCGAGATGGATCAACGTCACGATTGAGACCGATCGGTTAAGCACCAATTTAATGAGCTGAATGGCATCCACGCTGCCATCGGGATATACCGCGCCCATCAATGCCTCCGGCGGCGAAAATTCGAGCGGATCGACAATCGCCCGGATAGCGAGAAACGAAATGCCGGCATCGGCCGCCACTTTCGCCACTGCCGCCGATTCCATATCCGCCGCGCAAGCCCCGGTAGCCTCACCCAACGCCAGTTTTTGCGCGCGGGTAGTGAGCGGTGCTTCACAGGACGTCAAGACTCCACTCGTAACCGTAACATGCTTTGACATTATGCCGTGCAGCCGGTCGCGCCATTCCATGTCCACCGGTAGGACCTCACCGTCCATCATAATCGCTTCGGGCAACACCAAATCACCGGGAATTAATTTGTCATCCAATGCCGCAGCCACACCGAAACTGACTAAGGCATTAATGTTTTGCCCGCACAATTTCAACGCCGCTCCGCGCGCCGCGCTACTTCCTATGCTACTGAGACACAACGAGGTTCTATCCCCTATATCCACCACTTGATAAAGAGGAAAACGTTTATCCACCAAACAGCTTGCTTCTGACTTCAGTGCCGTAACAACTCCAATAATCTTCAATTGAAAGCCCCCCTTATCAAGGCATAATAACGCGCCAGCATCGTATTGGAAAGAATTTTGCATGATCATAATAACGCAAATTGAACGCGCGCGGATTCACGCCTATAAGAATGTACTGCTATTGACACTACAGCGGCGATCGGACTTCTGGGAGTATCAGCGGATTGATTGATGTGTCAGCATTATTGCTTGCTGATGGCGCGGTTTCGCATGATTGACCTGATGTTTTTCCGAGAAAGATATTTGCCGTGATCTCACTGCTTCTGAGTATCACGATATTGGCCTCATGTATTCAATGTTGGCCGGAGAACTTTGATTCTTTAGAAGTACTTTACCGGGAGTTACGTGTCCCCCGGTAAAGTATCCGGTTCCACGGTGCAGCAGCTAGCCTAGCAAGATACCTGCGGTTACCGTTCACTAATCCTCTGTTATTTCTGAGTTTCAATGCCTTGCTTATGATTCAAAAAGAAACTTCTTCTACTGATTTCCTGAACCCATTGCTTAGCCGGAATGATGGGGGAGAACATAATCAATCCCAGTATGACTGGAATAATTAATCCCAAACAAACGGCCAGGATCCTTAGCGCAATATGCCACGGAGATACCGCGTCAGGATCAACACCGACATGCAGTGGAATTCTGAGTATATTTTCTTCGGTCATCGTATTTTCTTCCCCAACTGAAAGGTATAACGCGTAAAAACCCTCTTTGTCCAGTTCGATATGCGTCTCGACCATACCCCGCGGGTACAGCTTGGCCGGTACTTCAAAAATGGTGCCGGTATCCTTGAAGTTTTCCACTTTCCTCTCATCCTCTCCAATCAGTTCTTGTTTAACCAAGCGAACACTGATGGGTGTTTCCCTTACGTCTTCGTCAACCAGATCTGCGGTAAAGTAAAGTGAGCCCGTTTTGGGGATTTTTTTACAATAGGATCGTAACAATTTATTTCTATCTTTCCCTTTTATATTCTCCAGATCGCCTTCGGGCTTCAGATAAGCACTGAAATAAATCGCATATAAATCATTGGTGACGAGGCAACCTACCGTTTCGGTATAGTCAAATTGCACGGAGGCGGTTACATTTTTCTTGCTGCAGGCAGGTAACAGCAAAATGCTGCCGCATAATAGAATCGTTAATAACTGTTTGGTAGTGAGTGATTTCATAATGTAGTGCGCTCCTATCGATAAGGAATATGGGTATTGAAACTAGTCGGATTCCGCAACAGTAAAATCAAATTTGCCAGAAACCGCGTGTGTATCCGCCGATATCACCCGGTACCGGACGGTGTAAGTATCCGGAGGGAGTCGCGGAATGCTGATATAGATATGCGATGGATCCAGTATTTCCTGTTCAATATCTTTGTTATCCACACGCTTTCCTGCACTATTCATCACGGCAAGCGATTTGAAAGCACTCCTGACATGCTCGTTAAACCAGACATCCACTTGCTTCGGTGATTTGCTAATGGTGCTGTCTTTTTCAGGCATCGATTTCACCATGACAGCATGCGCGAGAGCGGCTTCCGGTAAGATTGAGAAAGTAATAAAGAACAAACACATCAGTAGATTCATTGAAAAAAAGATACTGCAACGTGCCATAGCGTTTTCTCCTGTAAAAATATTGTCGTAGCAATCCGCACTGTTCATCATTCAAAAACATACCAAGCCAATTCACTGGAATGCTGATTGTTTTTTTCCGTCCATAGGGCTAAAAATCCATGTTTTGTGGCCACTAATTTGGGTTGCGTTGCGGAATACTTTGCTTCGGTTAGTCGTTTAGGCACTGACCAGGTCGTGCCGCCATCTTCTGATTTCGTGTAAAAAATACTCGCTCCATCCGGTTCCATTTCATTCCAAATGGCCGCAACAGCATTGCGATTGCGCGCCGCAATATCGCCATGCATAGCCATACTTCCGAGTTTCCGGGGAATCGACCAGGTTTGGCCGTTATCGTTTGAAGAGAGATGATATAAACCGGATTTGTCTTCAATACCGGTCCAAACAACGCTGTGCAGTTGAGCGATATTGTCTGTGCCAGCATATTTTAAAGCGCCGCCAACATGCGGACAGCCTTCGAATTTCCATTGAAAATCACCGACTGTGCTGGCGTGCCGCCAGGTTAATCCCGCATCGAGCGATTGCGCCAGCGACATGTCGCGAGGTGCGGTATTGCGATAAAGAACAGCGAGTTTATTGTCAGGTGACACTGTCACTGTGTTCCAACAGCATGAGCACGTGGAGTCATCCAAAGTAACCGGCTGACTCCACTGTTTACCTTGGTCAATCGACCGGGCATAGTGCAAACCTTGGTAACCATTTTCATTAGGATCCGCCAGCCAAACCGCATGAAAGTTGCCTTTCCAGTCAGCAACCACATCGATGTGAGCCTGGCTACCGTCATTGTCCATGGCCGGATTGGCGCCTCTTTTCCAGGTTTGGCCAGCATCCGCGGAATAAGCGCTGACCATCGGTCCCATCGTCGGGAACTCTCCTTCAGTTTGCCACAGTGATACCAAATGGTTACCGTCAGCCGCCAGCTGAACATCGTTTCCACGGCTGGCCAGTGCGGCAGGCAACGACTCATTTACAGTCACCGGACTTTTCCATTGACGCCCGCCATCTTCAGAACGTGTATAGCGAATCGAGCCATGCTTATTATGGGCAACGCATTTTCCGCTCGCGATGAGGTGGATAGTTTCTTTGTCCACATAAACGTCGAATGATGAAATATCGTATAAACCCAGCGTCGATTTGGCATAAACCGTATTGTTTGCCGGATTGAGTGTGGTATTTTCCGGCACCTCCATGCTCAGCACCGGCCCCGGCGAGCAGCTAATAATCATTAAGCTGATCTGGCAAACTACTTTCAGGGAAACAATCAATCCGTGTTTTCTTCCGGATTGCATGTCATTGGTCATTGCGTACATCCACTGTTTCAATTCAGGAGTACCTTGAAGATATTGTTATAGTCCTCCTTGGATAACGCGCCGCTAATGCCATGGCGTTCATGATTCTTATTGATGAAGTAGGTTCTGGGTAACTCGCCATACCATTTAGGATCAATCTCATAGCGCAATTTTTGTGCATTTTCTTCGGTAAAAATCCAGTGCTCCAAATTGGTCAATTCGTTTCTCGCCAACACGGTTTGGACTAAACCGGTTGCTGAGGCATCGTCAGCGGATAGCATCACGATATTGATTTCCGGTCTGCTTTTTGCCAGATCATGCAGCAGTGGCATTTTCTTCATGCATGATGAACAGGTGGTCGACCAAATAACCAGCATGAAAGGTTTATCCGCATTGCTATCAAGCAATCTCTGATAACTGCCGGGAGTAAAAGGTTTGAGTTGCACCTGCTCAGCTCCGGCCGGTAACACAAAACCGGATGACAAAATGAGTGTGCATAGTAAAAAGATTTTTCTTAAGGTCATGTTTTCCCCCCTTTGGTGATGAATTCCGGGTATCCCGGATCAATTTAAATTTTCAATGTGAAGCTCAAGCGGAAACTCACCGGTTCTACCGGATGAAAGTGAAAATCCCTTACGCCGTCAGCTGATTCACCGGGCAGCCGCGACGTATAAAAATAAGTGATCGCAGGATCGTTACGATCGAGCATATTGAACACCTCGGCCTGCAAGCTTAATTTTCTGTTGACTTCATAACCGAGCATGGCAGACAGCAGAATCGTGGAATCCGAGCGTCTACTGTTGTCTTCGACTAAAGGCCGCGGCCCTAAGAAACGTAACCGGGGGCCACCGAAAAAACCGCCAAAAACATGATGAAAAGTCGCGCCGGTTGCAACTACGGCCTCGACCGAATTCGGCACATAATTACCTTCATCCGGTACTTTATTGCGGAAACGTGCATGGGAGAAACTGACATCGGCGTCAAAGGTCAGCCAGTCCGTCGGCGAATAGTAATTTGCAAACTCAAGCCCGTAGCGGCGGCTAGGACGGCTGGCCTCCGTCGTGCCGGCATCCCCGACAAATAGCAGCTCCGAGTCAATATCCAGCCACCACAACGCCAACGTGCTTTGCAATCCTTTAATCCGCACCATGCGTGCACCAACCTCCGCGCCGTAAGTACGGACCAGCGGATCGGCACGCCGAACGGAATCACCACTTAGCGGATCGATGCGGGTGTTGATGCCACGCGCATCGTTGCTATGAAACCCAAGACCGCCATTCAGATAAAACTCGGTATCCGCCCAAGGTCCGAGAACCATGCCAAATTTAGGGCTGACCAAGCCATCGTAGCGTTCGCCCATGTTTTGTCTGATATTGCTGCGATCAACATCAAAGCGGAAACCGTCGAAACGTAGCCCCAAACTGGTGCGTAACCAGTCCGTCCAGGTCAGCTTGTTTTCTGCGTACGGACTGATACTGGTTACCCATAGGGTATCCTGGCGCGTGATGCCGGTTCTTCTTTGCGCATGCGTTCTGGTCAGTGCGTTGTGAATATTATCGTTACGCACTTGCAAGCCGAAGGTGGTTTCCGAATCAACAGAACCGATGGTGTGAAAAATCGTATGGCTGCCTTTGAAGCCGGTTGTCCAACGATCATCCGGTTGGCCGAATTGATCGCCACATGTATTAAAAAGAGCTGGATTGAATTGTCTCCCTGAATCCAATCCAGTTAAACCGGCACAACCGGCAAGGTTGGTGTGCTCATTGTCATCCAGAAAGAATGTGAAGTTTGAGAACAGACTCAGCTTGGAATTCACCCCGTAAACCATTAACTTGGTGATACTGTTCTCCCCCCGGTGATGCCATTCACCGGTCAGACTATAACGCTGGCTGCTGCCGCCATCGGTAGGATCGAGCGCATCGAAGCGGCCGATGATGCCTTGTTGAAGCGCGCGCCTGGCAATCTGATCGGTCGCTTTCCAATCGGACTTCGTGGCCATGGCAGTTACACTCCAGCCATGATTGCCATACTCCTGGCTGTATCGCAACAGACCGTTAAACTTCAAATAATCGTTGCCAACCGTCCACGGGCCATTGTTGTGCACGATTTCTCCCGCATACAACAAATTACCTGTTCCTAATGCGCGGGAACTGGCGATCAATCCGCGGTAATAATCAAAGCTGCCTCCCGTGAATCTGACCATGGTTTCCGGCAGCTTTTTAAAATAGCGGATATTGGCCGAACCGGTACTGGAAAAATCTCCATTCTCGGCATAGTGAATGCTTTTTTTGTATTCCAGCGTTTCGATCAGCTCAGGGATGAGAAAATTGGTATCCGTCCAGCCTTGTCCGTGGGAATGCGATAATTGATTGACCGGCACGCCTTCAATCTGGGTTAGAAAATCGGTGCCGTGATCGAGATTGAATCCACGTAGAAAAAATTGATTGGCTTTACCTTCGCCGCTGTGCTGTGTGGCAATCATACCGGGAATGGTTTCCAGCACTTCCGCCGGGCGCGTAATCGGCCGGAATTTGATCTGGGCTTGCCCCACGTTACCTTGAGAAGCGCTGTCAGCGATACCTATCATTGAATTGGCCCGCTCAGTCACGCGCATCTCGTTGAATACCACCAATTTTGCTTTGCCGCTTTCAGGCTTAATTTCCGTCATCGCCTTCGGGGTCGCATTGATCAATTCAGCAGCTTCTTGAGCTTGCACGTTGTTACCGACGGAAAAGGCCAATGCCAATACCACTAATCGTGCAATCAGTATGCCGGTCCCGTGCAGTAGCAAGGTGGCGAATACAAATCCGGCGGTATAGGAAATCAGACTGGCGGAAGCCGATATTTCCTGGCCATGCGCGTAGCCATGAAAAAAAGCAAAAAGCGCGATAATCAGAATATTAAACGAGGCGCTAAATTGAATTTTCCGGATAACGAATACGTTGAGTAGCAGAACGGACAACAGAATGATGTTTTCGGTATAAGGTAGTGCGATGTCCACTGCACCGGCAAATCCGCCAAGACTCATGACGCTGGCAAATACCAGGGGTAATACCCAGACAGCTTGCCCGCGCGATTGCGCGGCCCATATTCCCACCGCAATCATGGTCAAAATATGATCCCACCCTTCCAATGGATGATGAAAACCGTCGTGCCAATCACTGTTAATGACAAGCATCATTGCTGGGTTTTGCGGCAGGAAAAAAGATAACAGCATGAGTGATCCGAATGCGAGGATCATGGTCGATCGTTTCTCATATTTTTGAGTAACTTGCGGCATCTGCTTGAGATTTGAGCTAAAGATAATTGCCATTATCTTCTTAACCCAAGAGGGTACGAAAGTGACAAATTGCCACAGCGGCAATTTGTCACACTTAACCTAGAACTGGATCGGAATGATTATTTGGATAGGGAAAAATACAAACTGCCAGAATTTTCCCAAAGAGCCGGGAACGACCCTGATTAGAAAAATACAATTCTGATCAGTTACTTATTCTGTAACACAGTATGATTATCGGATGTGATTCGGATAGACAGCGGCAAGTGACAATGCCCGGCCGGCTCAAACAGAGTCAAGATCAATGGCACCGGCTTAGATTCAGGCCAACCCTGTACCGGCGGATTGAATAACCTTTGATAAAGTTTTGCGTGCCGCACGCATACCGGCACCCATTTGCAGCAATGTACCGATACGAACCGAGCGTTTCAGCAGCAATGCCGTGAGGCGCAGCGGATTCACGCCGCCATCGGGATACACGGCACCGAGCAATGCTTCCGGTGGGGAGAAATGAACCGGATCGATAATGGCGCGCACGGCGATGAACGGAATACCTGCTGTCGCTGCCACATGCGCCACGGCGGCGCTTTCCATATCCACCGCACAGGCGCCTGTTGCTTGCGCCAGATTTCGCTTGGCTTTTTCATCCGTCAGCGGCACGGCACTGTCCGCCAAGCCGCCGTTGACGACGGTAATATCCGTGGGCAGTAAACTTTGCAACCGGTCACGCCATGCCAGATCAACCGACAACTGCTCACCTGCGTGTATGACATCCGGCAAAACCAAGTCGCCTGGTTTTAGGGTCGAATCCAGCGCACCGGCAACACCAAAGCTCACCAGCGCCATCGTACCCTGTTGATACAACCCTTCGGCTGCCGCACCCGCAGCCTGCGCGCCCATGCCGCTTAACCACAAACGCGCATGGTCATTCAGCTGCACCATTTGATTGAATGGAATTCGCGCCGGTGATATGCAACTGGCTTCAGCCCGTAAGGCTGTCACCAGTCCGGTTACACGCACGCGGCGACTGTTCTGGTCAGCGCACGGTAACGCGCCAGCGCCCATATCGGGAAGAATTTTGAATAACCGTGATAGCGCAAATAGAACACGCGCGGGAAGCCAGGCGCGGTAAACCAAGGATCTTCCCACAAGTGATCGCTGGATTGATTGTGCAACAGATAATTAATTCCTCTGCGAACCGACTCGCTGTTGACTTCACCCGCTGCCATTAAGCCCAATACAGCCCAAGCGGTCTGGAATGCCGTGCTGGTTTCGGGAAACCGCCCCGCCAGCTGCTTATCCAAATAAGAATCATTGGTTTCGCCCCAGCCGCCATCGGCTCTTTGCACCGATTCCAACCACTTCACGGCGCGGCGCACCGAGTGGTGTTGCATATCGAACTTGGCCAGCTGGAAAGCTTCCAGCACTGACCATGTGCCATAAATATAATTAGTGCCCCAGCGCCCGAACCAGGAACCGTCTTGCTCCTGTTCGCGCAACAAAAAGCTGATGCCGCGCCACACTTCGAGCTGGTGTCTGCCGTATTTTCCCAGCAAACCGACACAACGCGCGGTCACATCGCTGGTAGGCGGATCGATCAGAGCGCCATGATCGGCGAAAGGAATTTCATTCAAATAGTGATGCGTGTTATCAATATCGAAAGCAGCAAAGCCGCCATTACGCGATTGCATGCCTGCCAGCCAATTGGCCGCGCGCTCCAAGGATTTGTGATGCCGCTCCGCGCCACCTTGATCCAATGCCCATGCTACAGCGGCTGTATCGTCCAGATCCGGATAGTGCGGATTAGCGTACTGAAATGCCCAGCCGCCGCCCAACAATTCGGGGCGTTTGTCGCGCCAGTCGCCCGGCTCGTCCAGAACCTGCTGTTCAACCAGCCAATCCAATGCTTTCAATACCGGCTCCTGACCGGTGGTTGGATCTTCCTGCAATGCCAAGCTGGTCAATACCGTATCCCATACCGGCGATGTACAGGGCTGACACCAAATGCGCTCGCCTTCATCGACCAGCAATCCACGCAGCGCGTTACGGCATTGCACCCGATTGGGGTGATCATAGGCATAGCCCAACAACGTCAATGCTTCATGCGCATTGACCATAGCCGGGAAAATCGCACCAATACCGCATTCGCCATTCAGACGTTCAAGCGTCCAGCGTTCCGCTTTGCGGATCGAATATTGCCGGATTGATTGCGGCAGCTTCGGCTCCACACGCGACAGAATACGCTCAACCAGCATAAACGCACGCTTCAGAACGGTATCCGCTCTGGGAAAATAATTTTTTTCCTCTTCCGGCGGCACGATAAACAATTCGCGAATATTCACTTTACGCGGATTGATCGCGCGCGCTTTCATGGTGCACAGAATAGATAGCGGTATCATCACGGTACGTGACCAGTACGAAACTTTGCTGATATGAAAAGGAAACCAGCTTGGCAACAGCACCAGTTCCGACGGCACCACCGGCACGCCATGCCACGGGATCTGATCGTACATGGCTAGCAACAAGCGCGTGAACACATTGGCTTTGGCAGCACCGCCACGTTCCATAATAGCTTCCCGTGCACGTACCATGTGCGGCGCATCAGTCGAATCTCCCACCAGCTTCAACGCATAATACGACTTGATCGTGCAGCTGATATCAAACGCGCCGCCATAATAGAGCGGCCAGCCGCCGTGCGTCATGTCCTGCTTGTCACGGATAAAACGGGCGATCTTGTTTTCCAAAATCACATCGATCTCATCCATGAAGTGCATCATTAAAATATACTCGGCCGGAATCGTGCAATCCGCTTCCAATGGAAAACACCAGTGTCCATCCGGATTTTGTAACGCCAGCATGGCTGAGCGAGCTTGGTTAAACTTCGTTTCCAGCTCGGCGGTGTTGATGCCATCCTGATTCAGGGTTGTTGCCGTATCCGATTCAGGGGTTTCACCGTTAACCGTAAAATCACTTTGTTGCTGCGATAGATTCGCTACTCTCTGAAGTCCGTCCATATATTCCTAACACTGTACGTTACAAATTACCCAATGGATAAAACACTTGCTGCGATCCAAACTGATTTTATTTCTAAATAAGAGCAGCAGCCTGTCGATGCTTCGCTGCAAAAGCCATGAAACGATGATCACACTGACTCATTACTTTTGCTTTTTTCCGTCTTTATCAAAAGGATTATCCTGAAAATGCTCATAGTCATAAAGATCTAATGGCAGTTTGCCATCATGCACAAGAAACTCGCGTTGCTGCAACGAGGCTTCCCGCACAAACAAATAGGGGTCGATTGCAGCTTCATCGCGAATCCGCATCGGACCGATCAAACGCGCGCGCTTATCGATCGCACCCAGAATGGTCAAAGGAGCCGCGAAGTAGGAACCCACCACAAGACCGGCATAAAAAAGCACATTGGTGAAAATACCGACGGGAATATTCGTGACATCACGCTCACTGCTGGGTCCCACGAGCGGAATAAACAGATAAGATCCGGGATTTACTCCCCAAACACCCAACGTTTGGCCGAAATCCTCGTCATGCTTTTGTAGCCCCATATGCGTCGCCATATCAAAAAGCCCGAACATGCCGACCGTTGAATTCACAAAAAAACGTAAGGTATCCGAGGCACCCTGCGTCACTTTTCCCTGCAGAAAAGAATTCAGCACAACGTTAGGATAAGACAAATTATCGTAGAAATTTCCGATCGACCGCTGCGCAGCATTGGGAACATAGTCAATGTAGGCATTCACAATCGGCACAAACACGGTCCGATCCACTTTGTCGGTAATATCATACGAAGCGCGATTAATGTTTTCGTGCGGATCGGCCGGATCCAAGTCCTGACTGCTATTCTTTGGAGCTGATGCGCAACCTTGCAACACAATAATGCCAATAAACAGCAAGATAACCATCAGGTAGTCATGATTAATTATCGAGTTTGTATTTCTCAAGATGCGAATATTCTCATTCATGTGCGTGTAAAACAATCATGCATTTCATATCAGAAAACTATTGATCAGCCTTGCGGGTAGTTTGAGCAAATGCACTTCTGGTTTGTGAATCAACTGATAACGGCGAGTTCCCATTACTATCCCTCCCCGGCTGTTCCAATGCCATTTTTCCAGTCAAAAATTAATCCAGCCGAAGTATACACTACTACTTTGCTGACATGTTTTTGCTACCTCTGCCATTCCGGTTTATGACCGGATAATCCTTGTATAACCGCGGATTAATCCTGTTAGAAGATGCGCATTTGGGAGCATACTACTCAGCTCTCCCGTTCCCCGTGAACCATTTCAACCAGCTTCAAGGCCTGCAATTCCATTTCTATGACAATGTCGTCGACTTTGGCACGGAAATGACGGTAGAAAATCATGCTGGGAATCGCCACCAGTATCCCGAAAGCCGCATTATATAAAGCCACTGAAATTCCGTACGCGAGTTGCGCCGGATTGCTACCCGTTGGAGAATTCGAGCCGAAAATCTCGATCATACCCACTAATGTTCCAAACAAACCCATCAAAGGACTCAGTGCGGCAATCGTCCCCAAAGTTGTTAAATAGCGATTCAGATCGTGTGCGATCACCCGGCCCGATTCTTCGATGGATTCTTTCATCACCTCGCGGGTGCTTTTAACATTTTTAAGCCCGGCGGCAAGAATTTGTCCCAGCGGCGAATGCTGTTGTAAACGCGCCAGCATCTCTGCATTCACACCATTGCGTTTATATTCGTTTAACACCCTGGGCAGTAATTCCTTTGGTGAAACAACACGTAGCCGCAATGTCCACATACGTTCCCCAATGATGCCCAAAGCCACGACAGAAGCAATGATGATCGGCCAGATCGGCCATCCGGCTGCTTGAATTAACGATAACACGTGATAATCTCCTCACTCTCTATATTGATCCGGGTATTATTCTGTGGCTTACTATATTACCCGATTAATTGATTTCATAACGATGCTGGATTCGGCATGCAATGTATCGTGATCGCCGCCTTGCTGCAAAAAATACCCGATTTTCTATCCACAATTTCTGTGGATAAGTTTGTGAGTATGTAACCAATACGAGAATTAAGTTGCCCAATTCAAACATTTTTTCTAGTTTGATTATTTTTTAATCTCGAACGATACTGTTTAATAAACAATAATTTACTTTAAAATTATAGCATTCTCCAGGACTTAAACGCTACACTGACTCCGCTCCGATCAGCAGGTGAAGATTGCCTAACTCCATGATAAATCTATTTCCAATTTCGAATCTTACGCATAAAGTGCTGACCGTCAGCGAACTAAACAGCAGCACCAAGCTATTCCTGGAACAAAATATTCCACTGCTGTGGATCAGAGGCGAGATCTCGAATTTGAAGTGCTATCAGTCCGGCCACTGGTATTTTTCCCTCAAGGACAGCGGTGCGCAAATCCGTTGTGTGCTATTCAGTCACAGAAATCAATATATCGATTGGCAACCGAAAGATGGCATGCAGGTTGAAGTGCTTGCACTTGTCACCCTCTATGAACCACGCGGCGATTTTCAGCTCAATGTTGAAACAATGCGGCGCGCCGGGCTGGGTGAGTTATTTGCAGCATTCGAGCAGCTTAAAGCCAAACTGGAGAAAGCCGGATTGTTTGATCCGATCAAGAAAAAACCGTTACCCACATTCCCCAAACAAATTGGTATCGTCACCTCCCCGGATACGGCCGCGCTGCGCGACGTACTAACAACATTGCGGCGGCGCATGCCATTCTTACCGGTGATCATCTACCCGGCGCTGGTACAAGGTAAAGCTGCCGCCAACACCATTGCAGAGGCTATAGCAGTTGCAAACCGGCGCGCAGAATGTGATGTGCTAATACTGTGCCGCGGCGGCGGTAGTATTGAAGATTTGTGGGCATTCAACGAAGAAATCGTTGCATCCGCCATAGCTGCCAGTGACATTCCGGTTATCAGCGGCGTCGGGCATGAAACTGATTTTACCATCGCGGATTTTGTTGCCGACATTCGCGCCCCCACGCCAACGGCAGCCGCTGAACTAGCCAGCCGGGATCATCAGGAATTAAGCCAGCACCTGAATGCATTGCACCAGCGCATGTACCGCATTACGCTGCATCGCATAGAAAATGCGATGCAGCGTACCGATATGCTGTCGCATCGTTTAATTCATCCGGGCGATCGTATTAAACAGCAATCCATTCATTTGCAGCATCTGCAAGACCGCTTCAGCACAACTTGGGCGCATCAAATGGAAAGGAAGCAATGGAGGTTACTCGAATTCAATCAGCGCTTGATGGCAGCAAGCCCCAATATTACCGACATGGAAAGACAGCAAAAAGAACTGATTGCACGTTTTCGTGCGGCCTATACGCGCTATTTCGAAACCTTGGCGATTGAGCTGCACCATGTGCACGCGCAATTATGTCATCTAAATCCGCAATCGGTTTTGGAACGCGGGTACAGCATCACGTATGCCGCAAACAGCATCATCGTTCGTGACAGCAAACAAGTTCATTACGGCGATCGAATTCAGGTAAAATTTGCGCACGGAACGTGCGAAGCGGATATCACGAAAACCGGTGATTCTTGACATAACGCGCGCATTTAATTCTCGCTTCTCTTACTTAACAAGAACAACAAGGACGAACAATCGATGCCAAAAACTTTTCTGATCCTGGGTACACTGAATACGGTTTTATGCATTGCATTGGGTGCTTTCGGCGCACATGGCTTAAAGCAGTTTTTATCAGCCGATATGCTGTCGGTTTATCATACCGGTGTGCAGTACCATTTTTATCACGCCTTTGGAATTATTGTCATCGGCTTGCTCCTGCTGCATTTCCCAAAATCCCGGTTAATGCCGGTATCCGGCTGGTTGATGATGGCAGGCATTGTGCTGTTCAGTTTCAGTCTTTACGCACTGAGCGTAACCGGAACCAGGGCACTTGGCATGATTACACCATTCGGTGGTGTTTCATTTCTCACCGCCTGGATATTGCTGGCTTATGCGATCTGGAAAGAAAAATGAAATGACCGCCCACACATTTTCCAGCTTACTTAGCCATTTTCCGGTGTGAGGCAGCCATCTCTGCATTTCGTTCCGCTGCTTTTGTATATTCCCGTAATAAAGCATCATGGTGCGACTGGAAATCTTGACCTTCTCGACCGTAATACTCGCTATGACGCTGATATTCTTCTAATAATTCTTTTTGCACCTTGGCTTTTGCAGTCATCTCGTTAGCTTCTTTCTCATACATCTCAGCTAATCCGATATGATCAAATTTAGTTGTAGCTTGAGCTTCAGCTTTATCCATTTTTCCTAATTCTGCAATAGACACATTTGAAACAAATAAAGTAGAGGTAATCATCGTTATGATCAATATCTTTGTTCGCATGGTAAATTTCCTCGATTGAATAAATGAAAAGTAAATTCCAGTGCTACTCTAAATATTCGATAGACTGAATATGTTCATCATAGCAAACTATCTGAAATCCACAAATATTTTGTGGATAAACTAAGTGATCAATTCGATTGAGGAAAGAAACAAGATGAGACCATTATTCTTATTCATTCTGCTTTGCTGTATCGGTCTTCTAGGCTACGCGCAGTACTTGCAGCATATAGAAGGGTTGCTGCCTTGTCCATTATGTGTGGCACAACGCGTTGCTTACTGGATGTTAGGATTGACTGCGCTGATGGCGTTTCTGCATAATCCAGGAGTGATCGGACGGCGTATTTATGGTTTTTTGTTGAGCGCATTCGCGCTGACGGGCGCAGTCATTGCCGCACGGCATGCGTGGTTAATACGATTTCCGGAGGCATTTGAATGTGGTATCAGTCCGGAAGAGGCTTTTCTAAACTCCTTACCGATTGCTGGTTGGTGGCCCGGAATGTTTGAGGCTAATGGCGATTGTGCCAACATCGATTGGGAATTTTTAACACTGACCATTCCGGATTGGTCGCTAATCGCTTTTGCGGGACTTGGAATTCTGGCACTTTATGTACTACTAGCCAAAAAATAACACCGGATTACAACCGGAAACTACCCCCGCGGATGGTGCTTGGCATGCAACTGCTTCAGACGCTCACGTGCAATATGCGTGTAAATCTGCGTCGTGGAGATATCAGCATGACCTAACAACAGCTGTACAACACGCAAATCGGCGCCATGATTCAATAGGTGTGTGGCAAAGGCGTGACGCAAAGTATGCGGAGATAGTTGTTTATCAATCCCAATAATCAGCGCATAGCGTTTGATGAGGTACCAGAATGCTTGACGCGTCATGGCTGCACCGCGCGCTGTGACAAATATGGTATCTGTAACAATACCGTTCAACAGCGCAGGTCTGGCTTCTTTGGTATAGCGGCTTAGCCATTCGAGAGACTCTTCCCCTAGCGGCGCAAGGCGCTCCTTTCTACCTTTGCCCATGACCCGCAAAACCCCCATATCCATGCCTACTTGTGAGTACCTTAAATTGATCAATTCGGATACACGCAATCCGCTGGCATACAACACCTCCAGCATTGCACGATCACGCAAGCCAAGGGGGTGCTGCAAGTCGGGAGCACTCAACAACAGATCGACTTCTTTCTCAGTCAAACTTTCCGGCAAGCTGCGCTGCAATTTAGGTGTTTCAATATTGAGACTAGGATCCGTAGTAATTTTTCCCTGGCGCAATAAAAAACGATAGAAACGCTTCAGGCTGGATAATTCACGGCTAGTTGTGCTGGCTTTAATCTTGGCAGATACTCTGGATGCTAGAAATTCAAGCAAATCGGAGTGCGTAGCATCGGTTAGCACGCTGTTATCTTGATTGCGTTTTCTGAGCCACTCACCAAACAACTGCAAATCATTACGATAGCTATCCAGTGTATTACGCGACAAACCATCTTCCAACCATAAGGCATCGGAAAATTCGTCGAGCAAACCGGCGTTCAGTTCAGGTGCTCTCATGGCGCAACAACCAACGCTTTATTTCTAAAGGGTTGCCTTCGCTCGCATTCATAAAGCCTCCTAATCCGCCATTTTTAGCGATAACCCGATGGCAGGGTATTACAATCGGAATCCGGTTAGCACCGCATGCCCGTCCTACTGCTCTAGGTGCGGAATGGAGCTGCGTTGCAATTTCCGCATAACTGCTGGTTACTCCACTCGGAATTGCCTGAATTGCTTGCCAGACACGCTGTTGGTGGGTCGTACCGCTGATATGCAAACTTAAATCAAAGACAAAATCAGGCTCGTTGAGATAGGCTTGTAGTTGTCGGCATACTTCTCTTGCTAACAATGTCTGTGGTGCTAATAGTGGTGTATCAACGGGCAAATAATCAATGGCCGTAAGCCAATCTTCTTCTGTTCGGATACCGAGAACAGCAAATGGTGCGAGTAGTTTAGCCTGATATGATTTGATCGAATCGTCAACGACCTGATTTCTTATTGATCTACCCACTGTGTGCCCGGCTATTAACTGAAAAATTGTTGAATACTATTTATTGTGTCTCAAGAATGGACAGTTGGAATACATAGAAGTTTCAGAAGAAATTTGAATCTTCCGGCATCAACTCAATGATGCCGGAAGATTATCGAGAGTAGAGAAGCAGAATTAAACTTAGGATTTCAGTAGCAACAATTCGTTAAGCCTTTTCACGAAAGCAGCTGGATCTTCGAGCTGACCACCTTCCGCCAGCAAAGCCTGATCAAATAATAAATGGCTCCAATCTTCGAAATTTTCGACCTCATTTTTCAATCGCTGCACCATCGGATGATGCGGATTGATTTCCAGGATAGGTTTGGCATGAGGCACATTTTGTCCTGCTGATTTCAGCAATCTTTCCAAATTACCGCTCATATCATAGGTATCTGCAACGAGACAAGCGGGCGATTCAGTCAAACGAAAAGTAACACGCACATCTTTTACTTGTTCACTGAGTGTTTGTTTCATTTTTTCTGTTAATTCCTGGAAGGCGTTGGTTTCTTTTTCACGTTCTTCTTTTTCGGTTTCATCTTCCAGATTTCCCAGATCCAAACCACCTTTGGCAACTGATTGCAACGGCTTACCCTCAAACTCAGTTAGATTACTGACCAGCCATTCATCCACCCGATCCGATAGTAATAACACTTCAATGCCTTTCTTACGGAACACTTCCAAGTGAGGACTATTTTTAGCTGCTTTCAGGCTATCTGCCGTTACGTAATAAATCTTTTCCTGCCCTTCTTTCATGCGCTGCACATAAGCTTCCAGCGAAATCGTTGGCTCATCAACATCGCTCTGCGTGGTAATAAAACGCAATAATTTCGCGATGCGCTCACGGTTAGAAAAATCTTCTCCAACACCTTCTTTTAGAACTTGGCCAAATTCCCGGTAGAAAGTTTTGTACTTTTCTTTTCCTTCTTCATCCTCGTTTTTGGATAAGTCTTCGATCAAACCCAATACTTTTTTAATCACACCAGCGCGGATTAAGTCAATGTCTTTGGATTCCTGCAAGATTTCACGAGACACATTTAGTGGTAAATTATTAGAGTCAACCACACCACGAACAAAACGCAGGTAATTCGGCAGCAGTTTTTCTACATCATCCATAATAAATACCCGCTGCACATATAACTTGATGCCGTGCCGGCGTTCGCGATCAAATAAGTCAAAAGGCGCACGCGCAGGAATATACAGCAGCTGTGTGTACTCTTGTTTACCTTCTACGCGCGCATGCAAATACGCAAGCGGCGGTTCAAAATCATGCGCCACGTGCTTATAAAATTCATTGTACTGCTCGGTGGTAATATCATTCTTGGAACGCGCCCACAGCGCATTAGCCTGGTTAATCTTTTCATCTTCATCGGTAATTGTATTTTTCTTCTCTTCTTGCGACCACTCTTCCTTTTTCATTACGATCGGCAGCGTGATATGGTCCGAATATTTGCGAATGATATTGCGAATGCGCATGCCATTGAGAAATTCATCTTCGTCTTTGCGCAGATGCAGGATGACGTCGGTACCTCGTCCAGGCTTTGCAATGGTTTCCAGGGTGTAATCCCCCTCACCACTGGATTCCCAACGCACACCGTGCTCTTCAGTCAATCCTGCGCGCCGGGTGACCAGAGTGACTTTATCGGCAATGATAAATGCGGAATAAAAGCCAACACCGAATTGACCGATTAAATGCGCGTCTTTAGCTTGATCACCGGTTAAAGAATTAAAGAATTCGCGAGTACCCGATTTCGCGATGGTTCCAATATGGTCAATAACTTCTTGCCGCGACATCCCAATGCCATTATCGGAAATGGTGATTGTTCGCTCGTCAACATCGTAACTCACACGGATTTTAAGATCGGAATCCGATTCATACAGCGCCGCATCCGTGAGTCCCTCGAAACGCAATTTATCAGCCGCATCGGAAGCATTTGAAATCAATTCACGCAAGAAAATTTCCTTATTACTGTATAAGGAATGAATCATGAGTTTTAGCAATTGCTTCGCTTCCGTTTGGAAGCTTAATTGTTCTTTGGTTGTTTCAGCTTGCACGTTTGTCTCCTCAAATATTTTGCATGATTGTGGGGATTACATCGAGAAATTCAAGATGACTTAATAACAGATTAATGCTTTCTATTAATCTAGTGAGTTTTCCAAAAACATTTTCTGCAAAACACTGAGTGCTGAGAAAAGCTGGAACGGAATAACAAAAAGAAATGACTACTCAGTTAACCATGATCGTTACTTTGAGTAGTCACTATATACAATCACCACAAGGATATCTATCTGCAGACGTCCTTTATTGATTCGATTACTACATGGAGTTCTGGATTGCGTAAAGACTCAATCCCATTAAAGATTGAGGGAAGATACCCAGCGCTAACACAGCAAAACCATTGGCGCTCAGCAGAATTTTCACATCACTGTTAAGTACAAGCGGCTCTGTTGTTTCAGGTTCATCAAAATACATCAGTTTGATTATGCGCAAATAGTAAAATGCGCCAATCAGTGAGAACAATACCGCAGCAACTGCCAACCAAACATATCCCGCATTGACAACCGCTTGCAGCACAGCAAATTTCGCATAAAACCCGATCATTGGCGGTATGCCTGCCAGCGAAAGCATCAACATTAACGTAATGAAAGCATACCAGGGACTTCTTCTACTGAGTCCTTTGAAATCATCAATATTTTCAGCCTCGAATCCGCTCCGGCACAACAGCATGATCATGGCAAAAGTGCCTAATGTCATCAATACATAAGCAATGACATAGAATAAAGCAGAGCTATATCCGTTGAAATCTGCACTGATAAATCCAAGCAATAAGAAACCCATATGAGAAATGGTTGAGTACGCAAGCATGCGCTTGATATTAGTTTGAGCGATTGCCGCAATATTACCCACAGCCATCGACAGAACAGCCAGAATCACCAGCATACCTTGCCAATCCGAGACCATTTCACCCATACCTTCAACCAGCAAACGCATTACAAAACCAAATGCCGCCAACTTGGGTGCGGAACCGATAAATAATGTTACCGCCGTAGGAGAGCCTTGGTAAACATCGGGAGCCCACATGTGAAAAGGAGCAGCGCTAAGCTTGAAACTAATCCCGGCTACAATGAATACCAAGCCAACAACCAGTACTTCCTTGCTACTTGCTTCGCTCTGAATAATTTGAGCAAGTTGAGAAACATGCAAGGTTCCGGTTGCTCCGTAAACCATCGACATGCCATACAGCAAGAATCCGGATGCTAAAGCACCTAACACAAAGAATTTCATGGCAGCTTCGGTGGCAACGATAGACTCGCGTCTTAATGCCACCAATGCATAAAGCGATAACGAAAGTAACTCTAAGCCAATATATAACGTTAGAAAATGACTGGCGGAAATCATCACCATCATTCCCAAGGTTGCAAACAAAATCAAGCTAAAAAATTCACCTCGCAGCATACCGCGATCACTGATATACGCATGAGAATACACGAGTACCGCCGACACAGTGCCATACACCATCAGTTTCAAGATATCGGCCATCGTATCGTCAACATACATTCCGTGGAAAGTGTGTTTAATTTCTGTTGAAAATGATACAAAGGTCAGTATCGCACAACCCAATAGCGTTACCTGCGTCAACAGATAAGCGACATAGCGTCGACTGTCACCCGCAGCAAGATCAGCCAGCATAACGACACACACCATGATGAGCATAAATATCTCAGAAGAAGCTGGTGCAAAATCAGGCGGTATAAAATTCATTAATTCTTAATCCTTATATGAGGAAATACTTATATCAGGAATTATTATTGTCTCGGATTGTTTAATTTACAGTTTGCTGTTGTTAACATGCGTTAACAATTGATCAACTGTTGTATGCATGATCTCCGTTAACGGATAAGGATACACACCAAACCATAATACGGTAATAGCCAAGATGGCCAATAATGCAAATTCACGTTTGGAGATGTCCTGCAAACCTTCGACTGCAGGACTTGCGACGGCACCGAATATCACCCGCTTATACATCCACAATGTATAAGCCGCACCAAAAATCAGCGTAGTTGCAGCCAAGAATGCATACCAAAAATTAACTTTGACAGCACTCATAATGACCATGAATTCACCTACAAAACCACTTGTTCCAGGTAACCCGGCATTTGCCATTGCGAACAACATAAAAAACGCTGCAAATGCAGGCATTTTATTCACTACCCCACCATAATCAGCAATTTGCCGAGAATGCAACCGGTCATACAACACACCGACGCAAAGAAACATAGCACCGGAAATAAATCCATGCGAAATCATCTGCACCATGGCGCCTTCTATTCCATAGGTATTCAGTAAAAAGAAACCCAAGGTCACAAATCCCATATGCGCCACAGATGAATAAGCAATCAATTTTTTCATGTCAGCTTGCATCAGTGCAATCAAACCAATATAAACAACAGCTATTAGAGATAGCGCTATCATCATATCGGCCAAATACAGGCTGGCATCGGGCGCAATTGGTAATGAGAAACGTAGAAATCCATATCCTCCCAGCTTCAGCAGAATCGCCGCCAAAACAACAGACCCTCCGGTTGGCGCCTCCACGTGCGCATCCGGTAACCAGGTATGCACCGGCCACATCGGTACTTTAACTGCAAAAGCCAGCAAGAACGCTATAAAAATAAAAATTTGCGGTGTCAGTGGAATAGCCAGTTTGTGATAATCCTCTATCGAGAAACTACCTTCTGATGTTTGATACAAATAAATAAGTGCGATCAGCATGAGTAGGGAACCGAGCAAGGTATACAGGAAAAACTTGATCGCGGCATAAACTCGATTAGGACCACCCCAGATACCAATGATCAAAAACATAGGAATCAACGAAGCTTCCCAAAACACATAAAATAGAATGGCGTCCAGTGAAGCAAAAACACCATTCACAATACCGGACATCACGAGAAACGCGCCCATATATTGAGATACACGTTCTTTAATCACTTCCCAGCCAGCTACAACAATCAGTGGCGTTATGAAACAGTTCAATAAAATGAGCGGCATCGATATGCCATCCACTCCCAGGTGATAATTCACATTGAATCGTTCAAACCAGACATGATTTTCCACAAACTGCATTGCACCTGTGGTGACATCAAAATTGCTATACAGCGGAATTGCAACTAGAAAACCGAGTATTGATCCTACTAGCGCTAACCAACGAGCAAGTTGCGCGTTACTATCGTTTCCAGTTGTAAATACGGCAATGCCAAAAACAATAGGCAGCCAAATAATTAAGCTCAATAGTGGGAATTCAAACGACATGCTTATTCCGTTTTATTTGTTAGTACTTATTTACGTATTCGAATCATTGCTATCTAGGATTCACGACTTAATTAAAAGTTAGTAAAGCCATAACGTCAAGATAACAAATATACCGACAATCATAGTGAACGCATAATGATAGATATAACCGGTCTGATACTGCCGTACCAAAGCTGCTGATAGTGCAACTACTCGAGCTGCCCCATTCACAAAGAAACCATCAATCACTTTAATGTCGCCATACTTCCATAGAGCTGTCCCCAAAGCGCGTGAACCACCCGCAAATAACCATGAATACAATTCATCAATGTAGTATTTACGATCCAGCAAGTTATATAAGAAACCGCAGCGAGCTTTAATTTTTGCAGGAATATCCGTTCTTACGTTATATAAAAACCAAGCGGTGAATATACCCGCAACTGACAACCAAAAAGGTATCGTCGATAAAGCATGCATCATCATGCCGCCGATTCCGGTAAATTCTGCTCCCAGTTTCACTATCGCATCGTGCTGCGGCAAGACATGAATTACATTATTAAAATAATCACCAAAAACGATCGGACCGATAAACCATCCCGCCGCAATTGTCGGTACGGCAAGTACTATCAGTGGCAAAGTTACCACCCAAGGTGATTCATGCAGATGATCTTTGGTATGCTTATCCATTCGAGTTTGACCATGAAACGTCATGAATATCAAACGGAATGTATACAATGCGGTGACAAAAACCGTAGCCAATACACAAAAATAAGCGAAACCAGCACCTGGTATATTGGCAAAATGAACAGCTTCAATGATTGCATCCTTAGAGAAGAAACCGGAAAAACCAGGCACACCGGAACTTGCTAATGCAGCAATAAACATCGTCAAATAAGTGATAGGCATATAACTTTTAAGTCCACCCATTTTCTGCATATTCTGCTCATGATGCATGGCTATGATGACAGAACCCGCACCTAAGAATAAAACAGCTTTAAAGAAAGCATGAGTCATCAAGTGGAAAATCGCAGCCGAATAAGCAGAAGCACCCAATGCAACCGTCATATAGCCTAATTGGGATAATGTGGAATACGCGACAACCCGTTTGATATCATTCTGAACCACCGCAACCAGTGCCATAAATAAGGTGGTGATACCGCCAATAATCAAAATTGTTGTTAATGCGGTATCCGACAATTCAAATAGAGGAGACATGCGTGCCACCATGAAAATGCCTGCTGTCACCATAGTAGCCGCATGGATCAATGCCGAAATCGGGGTGGGACCTTCCATGGAATCAGGTAACCAAACATGCAATGGAAATTGCGCAGATTTACCCATTGCACCAACAAACAACAGGATACAGATCAGCGTTATCACCAGCCATGGCATACCAGGAATTAATTCAATCTTCTCGTCTACTATTCCCGGTGCTTGTGCGAAAACCGATGCATAATCCAAAGTGCCAAAATGCATTAACACCAACGCAATCCCTAGAAGAAAACCAAAATCACCAACCCGGTTAACTAAAAAAGCCTTTAAATTAGCATAAATTGCAGTCGGTCGAGTATACCAAAAGCCAATTAATAAATAAGAAACTAAGCCAACTGCTTCCCAGCCGAAAAATAACTGTAAGAAATTATTCGACATCACCAGCATCATCATCGAAAAGGTAAATAATGAGATATAACTGAAGAAACGTTGATAACCTGGATCGTCATGCATATACCCAATGGTATAAATATGCACCATAAGAGAAACCAAGCTGACTACAACCATCATGGTTGCGGTTAATTGGTCGATTAAAAAACCAACTTCAAATCGCGTTTCACCTAAAATTAACCAAGTATAAACACTACCGTTATAGCTGTTACCTTCCAGGACATCCATGAAAATAATGATCGATGCAACTAAGGAAACAAAAACCAATCCGATAGTCGCACGATGGCTCCATGTCGGTCCTATGAAACGTCCGAATAATCCAGCGATAATCGCACCGATCAACGGAGCTAGCGGCACCAATAAGTAAAGTTTTTGCATCTCGATCAATTATTTTTTATTAATGATAGGTACTTCAATCGTTCTGTATGACCTGTTTAACCTTTAAGTTCATCCAAGTCATCCACATTAATCGTCCGCATATTACGAAACAACACCACTAGAATCGCTAATCCAATTGCTGATTCTGCTGCTGCAACGGTCAGAATGAAGAACACAAAGATTTGCCCCGATATATCCTGCAGATAGTGCGAAAATGCAACAAAATTCATATTAACAGCCAATAGCATCAATTCAATCGACATCAGTAAAATAATGACATTCTTTCGGTTGAGAAAAATGCCCACTAAACCAATGGCAAACAAAATTGCTCCAAGGACTAAATAATGAGATAACGATATCAAACTAACAACCTCTTTTTATATTTTATAAATCGTCACAAATTCTTTGGAATGATTTCGTCATTCCTTTTTTTCAGCTGGCATTGTCACTATACGTAACCGATCTTCTTTTCTGACTTTGACTTGTTTGGATGGATTCGGCGATCTTTTATCTTCGCGATGCCGTAATGTCAGCGCAATAGCTGCAACCATCGCAACCAATAACAGCACTGCCGCTAATTCAAAAGCATAAACATATTCCGTATAAATCAAGCGACCCAGTTCTCTTGTATTACTATAATCAGCATCGTGTGGTCTGGGTGTCGGCATTTCTTCCAGTCCAAAATATTTCCCCATCAACACCATCGATATCTCTGCGACTATTATTAATGCAATCGTCGCACCAAATGGAAACCATTTCCAAAATCCTTCTCGCAATCGATCCAGATTGATATCGAGCATCATAACTACGAATAAAAACAATACCATGACCGCACCGACGTATACTAACACCAAAGCAATTGCTAGAAACTCTGCCTCCAGCAGCAACCATAAGCCTGCGCAAGTAACAAAAGCCAGCACCAATAGTAACGCCGAATTAACTGGGTTCCGCACCGTAATAACACCCAGTGCTGACGCAACCAAAATGGCTGAAAAAATATAAAATAAAATATCTTGAAAATTCATTTTTATCTACCAGCAAGACTTAGCGATAACGTGCATCAGCTTCTCGATCTTTGGCAATCTGTTCTTCGTAACGATCTCCAACAGCTAACAACATTTCTTTGGTATAGATCAGATCACCTCTTTTTTCGCCGTGATATTCCAATATGCGTGTTTCTACAATCGAATCTACTGGACAAGATTCTTCACAAAAACCACAAAAGATACACTTGCTTAAATCAATATCGTAACGTGTTGTCCGTCTCGTGCCGTCTGCGCGTTGCTCTGAGTCAATAGTAATTGCCATTGCTGGACAAACAGCCTCACACAATTTACAAGCAATGCAACGCTCTTCCCCGTTTGGATAGCGGCGCAGAGCATGCAAGCCACGAAATCGTGGCGATTGTGGTGTTTTTTCCTCAGGAAAATGTACAGTTATCTTTGGTTTGAATAAATACCGGCCAGTAACTGCCATACCTTTTAATAACTCAAACAATAAAAAGGTACTAAAAAACTTTTTGATACGATCCATTGTATTTTTCTCTATTTTAAAACCAAATATTTAACGGAAATGTATTCCGAATCGATTCTGGCAATTGCATGATCGAGCCCAACAAAACAATCCATACAAGTGTAATGGGAATAAATATCTTCCAACCCAATCGCATGATTTGATCATATCGATAGCGCGGGAAAGTTGCACGAAACCATAGAAAAAAGAAAAGAATAAATGCAATCTTCAATAATAACCAAATAATACCTGGTATTAGTGTAAATGGTGCTATATCAACAGGAGGTAGCCATCCCCCCAAAAACATGATGGATGTCAATGTGGCTACCAATATCATGTTGGAATATTCAGCCAGAAAAAATACCGTAAAGGCCATACCTGAGTAATCAACATGAAATCCCGCTACAATTTCTGATTCTCCTTCTGCCACATCAAAAGGAGCCCGGTTAGTTTCAGCCACGCCCGAAATTAAATAAACCAGAAACATCGGAAACAGCGGAATCAAATACCAATTCAAAAAACTATTACCCTGTTGTCCATTCACGATATCACCTAAATTCAAGCTTTGTGACATCATCAAAACACACACTAAGGCAAAGCCCATCGCCAATTCATATGAAACCACTTGAGCGGCTGAGCGCATGGCACCTAAAAAAGCATACTTAGAATTCGATGCCCAACCAGCAATGATAATGCCGTAAATGCCCATTGATGTCATTGCAAGAATATAAAGCAGCCCTGCATTAATATCAGCCAGAATCAATTCAGGAGAAAAAGGAATTACTGCCCAAGCCGCCAACGCTGGCATAATCGTTAACACTGGAGCCAAGATAAAGAGGAATTTGTTTGCGCCAGTCGGAATAACTATTTCCTTCATGATTGCTTTTACAGCGTCAGCAATCGGTTGCCCCCATCCGCGCAGCCAAGGTATGCCAAAAAAGGTCACTCTATTTGGGCCAACGCGAATTTGCATATAAGCGATGATCTTACGTTCAGCAAATGTCAAATAGGCAACGCCCAATAGCAAGGGCACCACAATGGCAAAAATAAATGTCATGTTTGTCGCTAACGAAAACAGCATGGAACCCCATTCCGTTCCAAATATTTCCACAAACTGTTGTTGAATGCTCTCCATTAATAAACTCCAACCATCGCCATCACAGTTTTTCCAGCACAATTTCACCAAATAAAGCACCTAATGCAATCGTCTTAGGATGCGCGCCTGCTATGCGGACACAATTCACTGGTAATTTTTCATCCTGAGCGGCTTCAAGCTGCACAAATCCCTCTCCTTGCTTAATTCTTACCTGATCGCCTGCGGTGATACCCAATTTTTCCAGCATTGCTGCTGGCATCCATGCTTTCGGCTGAGTTGCATCATGCGTAGCTTGCAAAGATTCAGCCCGGCGAACAATCGGATCAGCTTGATAAATTGGGATTTCGCCAATACGCTGTACATGATGGCTCTCATTTATCGCAATCGCGGTATCGTAACGCTTCGACTTATTATTCAAATACTGATTGATCTCTACGTCGGCAGGGAAAATTTCTTCACGGACCTGCTCTGCCGTTTCATAATCAAATTTTTCTAACTCCAGCAAATTCGCGAGTACTCGCAAAACTTTCCAAGCCGGACGCGCTTCTCCTAATGGAGAAACAACACCGTTGAAGCTTTGCACCTTACCTTCAGTATTGACATAAGTACCAGAAGTCTCGGTAAATGGGGTGATTGGCAGCAATACATCCGCATAATCTTTGCCATTACCTTTATATGCAGTAAGCGATACTACAAATTCACTTGATTTAATGGTTTTAAGCGCTTGATAAGAATCGTAAGTATCAAACTCCGGCTCCACATTCATTAATATGAATGCCTTGCATCTTTCTTTCGCCAAGTCATCATCCGATTGCAGCATTTGCGCTGCGGTTAATCCTGATTCGGTGTCATTTAATTTTGCAGCGATCGATATAGCACTGATTTCCGGTATAGCGCCAGCTAAATAAGCACCTACACTATTTGCAGATTCGCCCAATACGCCATAACTTGCACCGGTTATTCGAGCAATTAAATCTGCAAGCAGTCCAATTATTGAATAATCCGGATGGTGTTGCGAAACATTTCCCAAATAAATCGCTGCCGGTGCATTTTCTATTAAGCTGGAAGCAATTGCGAAAGCATTGGCAGTGCTCGGAATGTTGATTGAATTGACCAATTGCTTTAATTCATCAGTTAGTTCGGTTCCTTTAATCTCAGCAGCAGCCTTTAGAATTTCCGCTAAAACTCTGGTTATTGAAACCGGAGAAACTATTGCTTTATGTGCAACCTTAACCAACAGATCATCATCCACCGGGTTCACAATATTCAGCTTCATGCCATTTTTAACAGCTTGACGCATTCGTTGCGCAATAAGCGGATGATCTTTGCGCAACGTACTACCGATAATTAACGCTGATTTCAATTGTGAAATATCCGCGATACTGGTACCTAACCACGGAACACCCAGCATATTTTTATCCGCACGAAAATCTGACTGCCGTAAACGATGATCAATGTTGCCACTGCCCATAGCGCGTATCAGCTTCTGCAATAAATATAGCTCTTCCGATGTGCTGTGTGCGGAACCAAGTGCCGCTAAACTTTTTGCACCATGTCTTTGTTTAACTGTTTGTAACGAATGTGCGGTAAATTCCAGAGCTTCTTGCCAGTCACATTCAAACCATTGACCTTCGCGCTTGATCATGGGGCGCGTCAATCTATCTTCCGAATTTAAACCTTCATAGGAGAACCGGTCTTTATCGGATAACCAACACTCATTAATCGCTTCATTATCCCGAGGAAGCACCCGCATGACACGGTTTTGTTTAACTTGTACAACAAGATTAGAACCCAGGCCGCAATGCGGACTAATTGACTTTCTACGTGACAATTCCCAGGTTCGCGCTGAATATCTGAACGGTTTACTGACTAAAGCACCTACTGGACAGAGATCAATCACATTACCGGATAACTCGGAGTCAATCGTCTTACCAACAAAGGCAAGAATCTCAGAATGCTCTCCACGTCCAGCCATTCCAAGTTCCATAATTCCAGCAATCTCCTGACCAAAGCGCACACAACGCGTGCAATGAATGCAGCGTGTCATATCGGTTGAAATCAAGGGACCTAGATTCTTGTTAACAACAACTCGTTTTGCTTCGGTATATCGCGAACCGCTTGCACCATATCCAACAGCAAGATCTTGCAGTTGACACTCACCACCTTGATCGCAAATCGGACAATCAAGCGGATGATTGATCAGCAGAAATTCCATCACGCCTTTTTGCGCAGTCACTGCTTGCTGAGAATGTGTATATACCTTCATGCCATCCATAACGGGAGTTGCACAAGCAGGCAGCGGTTTAGGTGCTTTTTCTACTTGAACTAAACACATACGGCAGTTGGCTGCTATGGATAATTTTTTATGGTAGCAAAAATGTGGAATATAAACGCCAATCTGCTTCGCACCATCCATGATGGTGCTTCCTTTAGGAACAGATACTTGCTTACCGTCGATTTCTATATTGACCATCGGCTAAAATTCTTGTGTTAATCACGAATTATAAAGTTGATATGCTCTGATTACTTAACAGCTAAAATCAGACCATACATTGCTTATGTTCTATATGGTAAACAAACTCGCTTCGAAAATGTTGAATCATCGCACGCACAGGCATCGCGGCCGCATCGCCTAAAGCGCAAATCGTCCGGCCTTGTATATTGTCTGCGATGTTGTCCAGTAATTCCAAATCTTCCAACCGGCCTTTACCATGCTCAATACGGTTGACAATGCGATAAAGCCATCCTGTTCCTTCACGACATGGCGTACATTGCCCACAGGATTCTTCAAAATAAAAATAAGACAACCGCTCCAGTGCTCTGACCATGCATGTCGTATCATCCATGATGATAACAGCACCCGAGCCTAACATAGAACCGGCTTTGGCGATCGAATCATAATCCATATCCGTTTGCATCATAATGTCACCAGGCAATACTGGCATGGACGATCCGCCTGGAATACAGGCTTTTAACTTCCGTCCACCACGCATACCGCCAGCGAGTTCCAGTAATTCTGTAAACGGAGTTCCAAGCGGTATTTCATAGTTACCAGGTTTATTCACATGTCCCGATACTGAAAAAATTTTAGTCCCGCCGTTATTTGGCTTTCCAAGCTGAAGATATTTTTCTCCACCATTCCGAACAATCCAAGGAACCGAAGCAAAAGTTTCAGTATTATTAATCGTAGTCGGCTTGCCATACAGACCAAAATTCGCCGGGAACGGCGGTTTAAAACGCGGTTGCCCTTTCTTACCTTCTATGGATTCCAATAGTGCAGTTTCTTCACCACAAATATAAGCACCGTAACCATGATGATTATGCAATTGAAAACTGAACGAGGAGCCTAATATATTATTTCCCAAATAGCCTGCTGCTCGCGCTTCTTCAACAGCATCTTCCATACGTTCATAGGTTTCCCATATTTCGCCATGAATATAGTTATACCCTGCTTTTACACCCATGGCATACGCCGCTATTATCATTCCTTCGATTAGCAGATGAGGATTAAATCGCATTATATCGCGATCCTTGAAGGTGCCTGGCTCTCCCTCGTCGGAATTACATACGATATATTTATCGCCTTCATACCCTTTCGGCATGAAACTCCACTTTAATCCGGTTGGAAAGCCAGCTCCGCCTCGCCCACGAAGGGCTGATTTCTTAACTTCTTCAATCACTTCCTCAGGGGAAATTTTTTTCGCCAGTATTTTTCTGAGTGCTGCATACCCTTCGCGCTTTTCATAGCTTTTAAGCCGCCAATTTTCAGGATCTGAAGGATTCACTCCGTTCATTAATGTTTGCGGAAACTGATTCATTTGTCCAGTTCCTTCAGCAATTTATCGATCATCTCATTGGACATAAAACTGCACATGCGTTTGTTATTAACCAGTAATACCGGCGCATCGCCACAGGCGCCAAAGCACTCGCCTTCTTTAAGGGTGAATTTTCCATCCGGCGTTGTTTGATTAAAACCAATGCCTAATTTTTGCTTCAAATATGCTGCCGTATCATTACTACCCGACAAAGCACAAGGCAGATTAGTACACACCGTAATTTTATATGCGCCAACGGGCTCCAGGTTATACATATTGTAAAACGTGGCCACTTCATAAACTGCGATGGGCGGCATATCTAAATACTCAGCGACGAAATTCATAGTTTCGTTTGCAAGCCAACCTTTTTCTTCTTGTGCGATTGCAAGTGCTGACATGACGGCAGATTGTTTCTGATCAAGCGGGTATTTCGCGATTTCTCGATCAATTCTCTTAAGGGATTCAGTGCTTAACATCGTTATCTATCTATCTCACCAAATACTATGTCTTGCGTACCAATGATAGCGACCACATCAGAAATCATATGACCTCTCGACATTTCATCTAAAGCAGCCAGATGCGCAAATCCAGGTGCACGTATTTTCAAACGGTAGGGCTTATTTGCGCCATTTGATACTAAATAAATACCAAATTCACCCTTAGGGTGTTCAACCGCTACATAGGCTTCACCCGGAGGCACATGAAATCCTTCTGTAAATAATTTGAAATGATGAATCATTTCTTCCATATTTTGTTTCATGTCGACACGCGAAGGTGGCGCAACTTTATGATTATCAGTAATCACCGGCCCTGGATTTTTACGTAGCCAATCAACACATTGTTTAATGATGCGATTGGATTGGCGGAACTCTTCCATCCGCACCAAATAGCGATCATAACAATCGCCATTTACCCCGACAGGTATATCGAAATCAAGGCGGTCGTAAACCTCATAAGGTTGTTTCTTTCTTAAATCCCATTCGACCCCCGAGCCGCGTAGCATAGGACCGGTAAAACCCAATGCTTTGGCACGTTCAGGAGAGACAATACCAATATCAACCAAGCGCTGCTTCCAGATTCTATTATCTGTCAGCAATGTTTCGTATTCATCAACATAGGTTGGAAAACGATTGGTAAAATCTTCGATAAAATCTAACAGCGTGCCTTCTCTATTTGCATTCCGTATGCGCGTCTCTTTTTCACTATGAATTTTAGAGGATTGATACTTAGGCATAGTATCCGGCAGATCACGGTAGACACCACCGGGCCGATAATAGGCAGCATGCAGTCTGGCGCCGGATACTGCTTCGTAACAATCCATCAGATCTTCTCTCTCACGGAATGCATACAAAAACATTGTCATCGCACCAACATCCAATGCATGCGCACCAATCCATAACAGATGATTCAGTATACGGGTAATTTCATCGAACATAACCCGGATATACTGTGCCCTGATTGGCACTTCAATTTGCAGCAGCTTTTCGATCGCCATGACATACGCATGTTCATTGACCATCATCGAAACATAGTCGAGCCGATCCATATACGGTACGGATTGGAGATATGTTTTATTTTCTGCTAATTTCTCAGTAGCACGATGCAATAACCCAATATGCGGATCAGCGCGTTTTACAACTTCTCCATCTAATTCCAGTACAAGCCTCAACACGCCGTGAGCTGCCGGGTGTTGCGGTCCAAAATTCATGGTGTAATTACGTATTTCGGCCATAAGTTACTTCATAAAATTCTTATAAAATACAATGCAAGAAACTCAATAATCGTTATGATTCACAGTCGCCATAATGTTCTTCACGAATTACAAGCGGTGTGATTTCTCGCGGTTCGATAGTAACAGGTTGGTAAACGACGCGCTTCTGTTCTGCATCATAGCGCATTTCAACATGACCAGTGACTGGAAAATCTTTGCGAAACGGATTGCCTATAAAACCATAGTCTGTCAATATGCGACGCAAATCTGGATGACCCGTAAAAACTATCCCATAGAGATCAAACGCCTCGCGTTCAAACCAATTAGCAGTTGGCCAAATTTCAGTCACTGAATCCACACTCGGAAATTCATTATTTTCTGCTAAAACCCGAATGCGTAACCGATAGTTCTTTTCTACTGAGAGTATATGATAAATCACAGCAAACCGCTTATTGCGCAGACCATGTCTTGCTGACAATTCATCACCATAAGCTGAGTAATCAATGCCACACAGGTCAATCAGCGTATCAAATCTTAACTGAGAGTTATCTCGTAAATTTGTACACGCAGTGATGATATCTTCCGCACGTACTACGATCGTTACTTCACCGAAATGTGTTTGCAAACCCACCAACTTATCGCCCAGCACATCCTTCAATGCTGCCGCAAGATTCTCCAATTGAGTAGTAGACATAGCGTTAGCGTGCAATAGTATTGGTACGGTTTATTTTATTTTGTAGCTGAATAATGCCATACAGCAAAGCTTCAGCTGTCGGTGGACAACCAGGCACATAAATATCAACAGGCACGATACGGTCACATCCACGAACTACCGAATATGAATAATGATAATATCCGCCTCCGTTTGCACAAGACCCCATGGATATCACCCATCGTGGCTCTGCCATTTGATCGTAAACCTTGCGTAAAGCGGGCGCCATCTTATTGCAGAGCGTACCGGCAACAATCATCACATCCGATTGACGAGGACTTGGTCTGAAAACAATACCAAAACGATCAAGATCATAGCGTGACGCACCGGTCTCCATCATTTCAACCGCACAGCAAGCCAAGCCAAATGTCATTGGCCACATCGAACCCGTCCGCCCCCAGTTTATGATTGAATCCAAACTGGTTGTAACAAATCCTTTCTCAAGTGTTCCTTCAATACTCATAACATCAATCCCACTCTAATGCACCTTTCATCCATTCGTAAATGAAACCTACGACCAAGATACCTAGGAATATCATCATTGCAACAAATCCAAATAAGCCTATTTCGTCAAGCACAATCGCCCAAGGAAACAAGAAAGCAATTTCCAGATCAAACAAAATGAATAAAATCGCAACCAAGTAGTAGCGTACGTCAAATTTCATACGGGCATCTTCAAAAGCTTCAAATCCGCACTCATAGGGAGAAAGTTTCTCACTATCCGGACGATTGGGCGCCAATAACCATCCGCATAGCATCGGAACGACACCTACCAGGAATCCAACAATTAAAAACAACAAGATCGGAAAATAATTTTCAAGCATTTTTAAATAATTCAATCATTCCAATTAATAGAATTTAAATCATGAATAAGAATAAAGTTCTCAAGAATATCATCTTAGTGTGGTGCCGACGGCGAGACTCGAACTCGCACAGCTTACGCCACCGCCCCCTCAAGACGGCGTGTCTACCAATTCCACCACGTCGGCAGCAAAGCAATTTTCATATTATGATCAACAGGCTGCCTTACAAAAAAACTCCGTAAAAACTATTCTGGTATCTGATTTACTTTTGAGCCACTCTCTGCTTCAGGCCCATTTTGATCGTGATCTGGAATTGACTTTTTCTCTGCTCCTACCTCAGATGCATTTTCAGATTCTTCGGCCTGATCCATTAAACTCATCACACTCGTTGAGCTCTCAGTTTGATTTACTGACAGATAGGTTAAACTCATGCTCGTAGCAAAAAACATTGCCGCGACAAAACCAGTAGCGCGGCTCAGAAATGAGGCAGACCCGCTTGCACCGAACAAACTGCCTGCAGAACCGCTACCAAATGCCGCCCCCATATCTGCACCTTTACCATGTTGCAATAATACCAAAACCACAAGTACAATCGCCAGCAAAACATGCGCTGCCCAAACTATAATTTCCAATGTGTACTACTCCCTAAAAATTAGTGATGCAAAGCGCGGCAAATCGCTATAAATTCACTTGCAATAAGTGAAGCTCCACCTATCAAACCACCGTCTATATCCGGCATCGCGAATAATTCAGGTGCATTATTAGCTTTCACACTGCCGCCATAAAGTATGGCTAATTCCCGGGCGATGCTCGCATTCTCATTAGCAATGCCGGTTCTAATAAACGAGTGAACATCTTGCGCTTGTTGAGGAGATGCCGTCTTACCTGTGCCTATAGCCCATATTGGCTCATATGCAACGACCGCTTGACTCAGTGAGTCTATGCCTGCCAATCGGATAACTGCCGTAAGCTGATCTTCAATTACTCGCTCGGTAGTTCCAGCTTCGCGCTGCTCTAGTGTCTCACCCACACATAAAATCGGTGTTATGCCTGCACGTTGTGCAGCTAAATACTTTTCTGCAACGATAGTGTTATTTTCGCCAAATAATGTTCTTCTTTCAGAGTGCCCAACAATGACATACCGGCATTCAAAATCCTTTAGCATTGATGTTGAAACCTCTCCGGTATATGCACCCTTTTCGTACTGACTTACATTCTGAGCACCCCAAGCTATATTGGTACTCCGCAATGCATCTTGTACTGATGAAAGATAAGGATAAGGAACACAAACCGCCAGGCGAGCTTCTTTTAATCCATCCACTCCAGCCGCAACTTCATCTAGCAACTGCTTGTTATCAACTAAACTGCCGTGCATTTTCCAGTTACCCGCAACCATCTTTTCGCGCATTTTTACCACTTACCTCTGCTTCCTAAAAGGGGGGAATGCTACATTTGATTCTTTACTAAGTCAATTATGATTCCATAATCGTCGTCCGCTGATACAGACGGCAAAGAATTGCTTGCATATCCTTATTATTAACTGTAGATACTAACAAAAACTATCTAACCGATATCATATCTACTTCATGCGTTCGCATGCATTCAAGATGTATATCGATTTTCAAACTTATAGACTATATTTAACCGAATCGTCCGGTAATATAATCTTCCGTCTGCTTATTCTTCGGTTTGATAAAAATGGTATCTGTCACATTAAATTCGATTAATTCCCCTAAGTACATATAGGCGGTGTAATCGGAAACTCTCGCAGCTTGTTGCATATTATGCGTAACGATCAGGATCGTTACCTTATTTTTTAAATCAGTTATTAATTCTTCGATACTAGCTGTCGCAATGGGATCAAGCGCGGAAGTCGGTTCATCAAACAGCAATATTTCCGGGTCCGTTGCCAAAGCCCTGGCGATACAAAGCCTTTGCTGTTGTCCTCCGGAAAGATTGAAGGCCAAGTGGTGTAATCGATCTTTTACTTCATCCCATAGCGCGGAATTGCGTAACGCCGCTTCGACTTTTTCATCCAAAATAGCACGTTGCTTAATCCCACGCACGCGAAGCCCATATGCAACATTTTCATAAATAGACTTGGGAAAAGGATTCGGTTTCTGAAAAACCATGCTTATCCTCATTCGCACTTCAATTGGATCAACGTTTGAAGCCAAAATATTGACATCATCCGGGTGAAGAATAATTTCGCCTTCATAGCGATTACCGGGATATAGATCATGCATTCGATTAAAACAGCGCAGAAATGTTGATTTCCCGCATCCGGATGGCCCTATTAAGGCAGTGATCCTCTTATCGTGCAAGACCATATCGATATTCTTCAGCGCATTAAATCCCCCATAGTAAAAACTAAGGTTCTTAACTTCTGATTTATATTGGATCGTTTCTATTGGTTTTTCAGAATTGATTTGCATTGCTCTTACCACTTAATATTTTTTCGCATGCGATAACGCAAATAAATCGCCAGACCATTCATTGCTAGCGTCATAACTACCAATACCAGTCCAGCAGCAGCCGCATTTAATTGGAATGCCTCTTCCGGCCGTGACACCCAATTAAACATCTGTATCGGCATCACCGTAAAAGGCGCTGTCAACCATTCGATAGATAAATAAGGAAATTCACTTTTCACGGGTGAAGGCGGTAAGAATGCAATAAATGTTAACGCACCGATCGTTATAATCGGCGCAGTCTCGCCAATCGCTCGAGCCAGGCCGATAATAATACCCGTTAGAATCCCCGCAGACGAATACGGTAACAGATGATCAGAAACCGTTTGCCACTTAGTCGCACCAAGTGCATATGCGCCTTCCCTTATTGATACTGGAATTGACCGTATTGCTTCGCGAGTTGCGACAATTACAACCGGCAAAATAAGCAACGCCAAAGCAAGTCCCGCAGCTAAAATGCTTTGCCCGAAACCCAATTGATAAACGAACAAACCTAATGCGAGCAAACCATAGATAATCGAGGGTACACCCGCCAAGTTAGTTACATTGATCTCTATGATTTCGGTTAATAAATTCTTCGGTGCATATTCTTCCAAATACACACCCGACCCAATTCCTAATGGTACCGCGGCAAATGCGGTTACAAGCATCACCAGGGTTGTTCCAACCCAAGCCGATAAAATTCCTGCTGATTCAGGCCGACGCGAAGGAAAAGATGTAAAGAATTCCCACGACAGCCGTGGCATCCCATCTATCAGCATATGAGCAAACAAAGCCATAAAGGTTAATACCGCAATCATGAGGGCAACAATTCCGGTAATCATAAAAATCAGATCCCATTTCTTATGTAATCCGATAATCTTTCTGATTTCTTCTAGATTATTAACACTCTTCATTACAAAAAACCATCCAAAATATTTTCACTTTTTGACCGTGTTAATTGTTAGTAAATTTCTCTATACCGTTTACGCAATACATGTCCAATGATATTAAACAGAAGCGTTATCAGCAATAAAGTTAATCCGGCAGCAAAAATTGTTTGATAGCCAATACTACCGTGAGGCAAATCTCCCAAGCTGACTTGGACTATATATGCAGTAATGGTTGCAGCTGGTTCCATGGGATTCCAGGTTAGATTTGGCTGCATCCCAGCAGCAATTGCAACCACCATTGTTTCTCCCACTGCACGTGATATGCCCAGAATATATGCAGCTGCTATCCCAGAAAAAGCAGCTGGCATTACAACTCGAATAGCCGTTTGAAAGCGTGTAGCGCCCATCGCATAAGAGCCTTCCCGAAGATTCATCGGAACCGCCCGCATGGCATCTTCAGTCATTGAACTCACGTAGGGGATAATCATTATTCCCATTACCAATCCGGCAGACAACAGATTAAAGCCAGGCAATTCAGGGAAAATAATTTGTAACAATGGCGTAACAAATAATAACGCAAAATAACCGTATACCACTGTCGGCACGCCACCCAGCAACTCCAAGAAGGGTTTCGCCATTTCACGCACAGTAAATGGCGCAAATTCAGAAAGATAAATAGCGATAATTGTTCCGAGCGGAAGTGCAACCAGTAGAGCAATTAATGAGCTGACTATAGTGCCGGAAACCAGCGGCATTATTCCATAGTGAGCGTCATCGAATAATGGTGTCCATTGCGTATCGGTTACAAATTGCCAAATCGATACATGTTGAAAAAAAACCAATGATTCTTTTACCAGCATCACAATGATAGCGAGCATGATCGCTATCGAAAGTAGCGCCGACAAAAACAAGAAAGTCTCTATAAATCTTTCGTGCATATGTCGACGAAAGCTATATCCTAGTTTGCCAGCGTGAGTTATTTTAGTACGTGACTCTTCTGCCAAAATTCAAGCCCTTCATAAGTTGAAGCATTATCGTAAAAGAAACGCTAATCTGCATAAAATCAATTTCACTTTGGCAATGATAATCTGGATTAGTACTGTTTTATCGATGCACAGATATTTTATTACTGAAAGTAATTTTTATCTTGTGTGCTTTCAAAAACACAACCATCAATAAATTTTTCTTCTCGCTATGCTTTCTTTTTTATTTCTTCTCTTAACACAAAAAAATTCTGGAGATAGAAATATCTCCAGAATTTTATTTACACTACATTGAGAGATGAAATTCACAGAAGATAATTACTCTTCATCCTCATCTTCATCATCACTCTGGGCTTCTGTGCTGCTAGATGTACCGCCAGCCGCTCCTTCACCCTCGTCTTCTTCCTCGTC